>DIEU01000065.1 GCA_002418775.1 Firmicutes bacterium UBA5766 | reverse complement strand
AACCTTCGCCAAAGAAAGCCTGGCAGATTACTGCATAGGCAAAAAAATACATAACCAGAATGCCGTCCGCCGGCTGACCGCCCTGACGGACGAAGGACAGAAACAAAAGGCGTTTTTTCCGCCTTACCGGAGGTTCTAAAAAAGATGAACTTAAAAAAAATTAACCTATTCTTCAAAAGGGCTTTCGATATAGTCCTGGCCTTGTTCATCCTGATATGTTTCAGCCCGGTTATTCTTCTAATAATCTTGGCGACAAAACTGACTTCCCCCGGGGAGGTCGTCTTTAAACAAGAAAGGCTTGGACTAAGCGGCAAAGTTTTTTACATGCTCAAGTTCAGGAGCATGATTAAGGGCGCGCAGCAAATGGGCTCGGGAATGTTCCTGGAGGAAAATGACGACCGGATCACACCGTTTGGAAAAATCCTTCGCCGGACGGGGCTTGACGAACTCCCCCAACTTCTTAACGTTTTAAAAGGCGAGATGAGTATAGTCGGCCCCAGGCCTGCGCCGCTGCATCACCTGGATAAATACAGTGAGGACCAGAAAAGAAGGCTTTCCGTAAAACCCGGCATCACCGGCTGGGCTCAAGTCAACGGCCGGGTAGCCCTGTACTGGCCTGACCGGATCAAGCTCGATCTCTGGTATATCGAAAACTATTCATTCAAACTGGATCTTTTCATTTTATTCAAAACCGCCCTCTCGCCCCTGGACAGAAAAAACTCGGTAGCCATGGCGGATCGGAAAGAAAAGGATCCTTTCATGAAATATTAAAGGGTGATGAAAACTGGACTTGCAGAGCAAAACCATCCTGGTTACCGGCGGAGGGGGTTTCCTCGGCTCCCACCTCTGTGAGACGCTTCTTGACCGCGGCGCTCGCGTAAAAGTTATCGATAATTTTACATCGGGCAGGGCATCCAACCTTGCCAGGATGCTGGACCGCCTGGAATTGATTAACGGCAGCATTACCGACGAGCATAAAGTGGAAGAAGCAAGCCCCGGTGTTGACGCTGTGGTACATGCGGCTTTTCCGATGCCCTTGAGACATCGCTCCCTGGAAACCGGCGCCGTAACAGATGCAACGGCAGGCTTATTCAATCTCCTCAAGGAAGCGGTCAAAAACCGGTCCCTATTTATCTATATTTCTTCCATAGCGGTTTACGGCGATCAAGAATACATACCCATTGACGAGAAACACCCGCTGGAACCTGTCCTGCTATACGGGGCTGTAAAGCTTTCCGGGGAACATTTTTGCGCGGCTCTGGCCAAAAGCCACGGCTTAAAGGCAGTGGTCCTCAGGGTGGCGGATATATACGGGCCAAAAAACACAAGGATCAACCTGCCAGTACAGTTCCTGTTGGACGCCCTGAACGGCCGTCCCTTAAAAATATTCGGTTCCGGCAGACAGTCAAGGACGTACACTTATATAGACGATTATCTGAAAGCGGTCTGCGCCGCCATAGCCGAGCCGGCCGCCGCAGGCCAGGTCTTTAATATCTCAAGCGGCAGGGCGGTTTCTGTCTATGATCTGGCAATGCATGTTAGAAAAATAACCGGCGGCAAGGCTGTGGTAACTTTTGAAAAAGGCGAAGCCGACGACAGGCAGCTGATCATTGACAACAGCCTTTCCAGGCAGGTCTTAAATCTCGGTCAGCCGGTCGGCCTTGAGGAAGGCTTATCTGCAACATGGGACTGGCTGCGGAATAATCCGCATTTTTACGAAACTTGACGCTCCAATTGATTTCATTAAATAACTCTTGTCCCGGCGATAAGTTGACCAGTACACCGATATAAGCGCCCTTTTACGGGGCGTTTTTTTAATCACCGATAAACAGCCGGCTGAATAAGATGAACCGTCCGGGAGGTGGCTGAATGCTGAGAAAAGCTTTATTCTTCTTACTGCCGGCAATAGCTGCCGTTGTTGTCCTTGCCTGGCTCTTAAGCCCGGTTGTACTGGCCAGGTTTAACCTCACCCCGCCGATTGCTGCGCCAAAAGCGCAATCCCCTGAAAAAGCTCCCCAGGGAAAACCTTTGAATATTTTAATTGTCGGACTTGATAAAGCTACTTCGATTAATGGCCCGCCCCGTCCCGCCCCCTGGCATTCCGATGTAATTATGCTGGTGCGGGTTGATCCCGTCAGGCAGAGCGTAAACTGCCTCTCGATCCCCAGGGATACCAGAGTATATATAAA
Source organism: Firmicutes bacterium UBA5766 (assembly GCA_002418775.1). Taxonomy (GTDB): domain Bacteria; phylum Bacillota; class Desulfotomaculia; order Desulfotomaculales; family Nap2-2B; genus 46-80. The sequence goes on along the minus strand of DIEU01000065.1, from coordinate 32,117 downwards.
AGGTTACGGCCTCGAGAAAATTACCCATGCCCACGCTTACGGATCAATGCCTCTCACAATTGACACCGTCGAACAGTTTACCGGCATAAAGATTGACCGCTACATCAGCCTGGATTATGTCGTTTTTGCCCGCCTTGTCGACATGCTGGGAGGTATCGAAGTCAACGTGCCAAAGGAACTGAAAACAAAATACTTCGATTTTAAACCCGGGAAACAAATGATGAACGGGCGGCAGGCATATGTATATATCAACAACCGGAGCGAACCAATGGCGGATATAGACAGGATTAAAAGGCAGCATTATTTTTTTAATGCCCTGCTGAAAAACCTTAAGAAGCACGTCTCAGCGCTGAATCTTGCCAAATTCTATTTTGAAATTAGAAAAAACGCAGATACCTCATTCACTTTCTCAGACGCGGCACAGCTGGCGATGTTTGCCGGGCGCCTTAAACTGAAGAACGTGAATGTTGAAACCGTACCCGGGCGTGCGGAATACATAAACGGAATCAGTTACTGGATAACAGATCAGAAAGCCTTAAAAGAGCAGGAAAACAGATTATTCGGATCGACACAAGAAGGAAGCTTGAGAAATCACAAGGCATGTACTCTTATCGCTGCCCGATTTAGGCAATCGGGAAATAGAAGCAGTGACAGCCGTGTTTAAAAGCCATTGGCTAAGTATGGAGCCGGTTATAGAGGTGATTAAAAATAAGTAAAGGACTCGGGGTTGTCTTAATCAGCTTTTTTCTTTTAACAATAGCGTTTCTTGAATTCCTCTACATAGCGCCCGGCCTGCTGATGGCAAAACTTCTTTACTTCAGCGACCCGCCGGAGAAGGTAGACGTAATCATTGCCCTGGGCAGCGAACCGGAGAGGGCGGGATACGCCGCGTACCTGTACGGTCTTGGATTTTCAGATACGATCATTATTACAGGCTGGGGATCTTCGGTTGACAGGATGGCGGAAAGGGCGGCCCGGGAAGGCACCAAAGAGCAGGATCTTATTCTTGAGAAAGAATCAATCAGCACTTACCAAAACGCTCTTTACTCGAAGAAAATCGTTTTCGAAAATGGTTTCAGATCCGCAATAGTGGTCAGTTCGCCCTACCATATGAGAAGAACGAAGATGGTCTTTGACAGAGTATACAGAAACAGCGGCGTAAAATTGCTGTACTGCCCAACCGGCCCGCTAGACGGCAAAACCTTAGACAAGAGGACAGCCCGTACGGAATGTGTCAAACTCGTCTATTACTGGTTCAGATACTGGTAAGATTTTCAGGATATCACCATAACTTGAACTCGATCGGAAGAACGGCATCGTTGACGGTAACAAGCGTCCATGATTTTCTGCCGGGATCGGTTGAAACAAAAAATTCCCTGGCGGCGGCGCTGAATTCCACATTTTGAATACTGTGATTGACAAGGATTTTCAATATCTCCGGGGGTCTGTATTCCGAAGGGGCTTGCCCTTTAGTCTTTTGAGTAATTTCCCCTCTGATATGATTTCCCTGCAGCGTAAAAACAACATCGTAGGCGAGCAGTGACTCCAGATCAAAGTATTCAACGACATCCCCTTGAGCTTCGCCTGTTAAAGTAACCATAATTTCCAGGGCTTTTAATGAACGGTCGGGAATAAATGAAGGCGGTTCGGGATATAAAGGCACAATTGCGTTTTCCCGGATAAACAGGGGCATGTTGCCGTCTTCGGATTCACTGGTCTGAAATATACGGTCTCCCTCGACCTTGTTGCCGTTCCACCATGAATACCAAGCACCAGGGGGAAGGTAGAACATCCGGGTCGGCGCAGTATCCTTCAGCGGAGCAAGGAGCAGATGCGGCCCGATTAGAAATTCCGTCTCGTAAAATTCGGGGTTGAGCGCATTTTCGGTCGGAGTGTGATAAAAAATCGGCCCCATGATTAACTGGCCGTTTTGGGTCGCCCCGTATAAAAGGGAGTATAAGTACGGAAGCATCTGGTAACGCAGTTTTATAGCCTTGCGGGCGCTGTTTTCAACCTTTTCGCCAAACGACCAGGGTTCCTGATCTGGGGTAGTGCCCATTTTATAACATCAAAGGCGCCATGTTCCACATAACAACAGTCTGCCCGGCTTTGTTCATTGGAGGAGTATTTTCGCCAAGACCGAATACTCTTACTTCACCCGGGCGAGGTAGATTCTTTTTAACAATAAGCCAACTTCTCTTGGTCTGCGGGTGGGAAACCTGGGTTAGAACCGGTTCGGCATCCAGAAGATAAGAAAGCGTCCCGCTTCTTTGCTCGTACCGCAAATTGGCCTCCTGGCCATCGGAGAGCATCAGGTTGAAACGGATAGCCTCTTTTGCCCTCTCGACTACCCATCCATCCTCATTTACATTATCGAAATCAACTGCCCATGATCTTTCCATCAGCCAGGGCTCGCTCCTCAGTTCCTGATTGATGAAAACCCAGAAGATTCCCTTGCTGAAAGGGCTGCAGATCATTTTTTCTGTCTTATTAATAGCCATCCTCAGTCGACCACACTTTTTACAAGTATACTGCTTGTTTATGCTATAATCCAGTGCCGGATTCTTTATTTATCAACATGCTATGAGAAATTGGAATATTTTATGTCTGCCAATACCTGTATCAGTGATTGCCTGAAATCACGCAGCAAAAATAAAACTAACAAAAAATTTCTGAGTCAGACAATCCTATTTCGGAGAAAATAATAAAAAAAAGAGGAGGATTACTAATGAATATTGATCGTGCACGCCAGATATTGCGTTCAGATGAAACGATTAACGTGCTGCTTGACGGCTCGCCAGTCTGGATTGAAAGCGTGGATAAAAGCGGTCTGGCCGGAGTCAATTCTTTGGACGGCAGGGGAAAAGTCAAAAGCGTACCCGTCCTCGATCTCACCGAAGCCCGAGCCGGCAATAAGTCAATAAGGGGTCAGGCTTGACTTATTGCCTTTTTATTGCCTTTTAACTTCCAAGGCAAGCCTGACCCTCTGTTGTGTGATAATGTCCATGGATCGGTAAACAAAACAAAACCAGTATAGTAACTTTTACAGATCAGCAACAAATTAGTTATTTATCTTTTTTCCTCCGCTGTTTGACACATTCTGAAAGCAAGTATTCAATCTGTCCGTTGATGGAACGAAAGTCGTCCTCAGCCCAAGCGGCTAATTCCTTCCAAGAGGAGGGAGATAATCTCAACAGGATTTGTTTTTTATCTTTTTTATTATCACCATTTTCCAACAGGTATCTCCCTCCCTAAATAGGACTACCAGTAGATTACTGACCATAGCTGCCTTGCGTTCTTCATCTATTTGTAATGGCGTTTTTTTTGTTCCTTTTCTTTTGCTCATCAACTAACTGATATTGTTGAATCTAATCAAAATTCGACCGATGTTCAAACTGCAACACTCCTGCCTGATACAATTGATGAAAATAAATATAAAGATATAAAAACGGTAAAATGGTTTATAAAATTTAAAAGTTCTGCAACAGAAAATGATAAAACTGTTATACATGATGTTTATGGCTTAGTTACTCGCACTTTTAACTCATCCGAGATAAACAAGTGGGTAGTTGTAACAATTCCTGTGACTGCTGTTGAGGAATTAAAAAAGATGATAGAAAATAATCCACGGATTATAGATTCATATCAAATAAAATCTATAAATATTATACCTGCTATACAGACGGTGGATGTGTCTAACAGACATTGATACCTGCACCAGTATATGTATGCTGTCGTTGCTTCTCTCGCGTGCTTGTCATGAACTTCCCTCACAATCATGTTCGGCCCTTCCCTGCTTGGACGTCTCTTCGCAGATAGTATGGACTCTGCTGACTCCTGCCGGTTCAACCGTACATTGCTGCACGGGTTACCAATGAAATTGTCCTGTCCGACAGGCCTCCCCGGGTAAGAACGCTATCTTTCCCTCCATCTACCCGCCCCATTTTCTCTTGACAGTCTTTGGTAGCAAGATCTTTACTTTGTTCAACAAGCTCGTCCAACTGTCATTAGCCTCACCTGGGGTTCGTGTTCCTCAGACCGGAACTTTGCTTATCACGCTTCCTTCAGATTCCACCTCGCGATGGACAACCTTGCGCTTGGCTAATGGTTGGTAACTGCCAACCCCCATAACGGTCTTCCACCGTCTAGTTACGCGCTATGCGTGGCGCACGACAAAACAAAAAGCCCGTTTCCATAATGGCTTTCTTTTCCGAATTCTTATACTTAAACGATATGTTTGTATCAGAGCTAATTTTTCACCAGCAGTTACCTCCCTAATGACAAAAAGAAAGTCAAGCCTGGCCCTTATAATAAGTAATCTTTATCAAATTGAAAGGCAGCGATAAATACTAATTATTTGATTAATGATCTGTCCTTATATATACTTGTTTAAAAACCAATGAAGGCAGCTTATGTTCGAAACAAAATATTTTGACGGTCTCAAGGAAAGAACATACAACGAAGCACTCTTGCAAATAGCAGGCGGTTCCAAAGCTGTCGGTGTGTACTGTGCTTTCACCCCCCAGGAATTGATCGCCGCCGCAAAGGCCCTGCCTGTAACCCTGTGCGCAGGTTCCGAAGAACCTGTGGGAGCGGCGGAGCAGCATCTTCCTAAAAACCTGTGTCCACTGGTCAAATCAAGCTACGGATACGCGCTGACAAGCACATGCCCCTACTTTGACCTGGTGGATTTTTTATTTGCCGACGCAACTTGTGACGGAAAGAAAAAGATGTTCGAACTGCTGAACAATATAAAACCCGTCAATGTCCTGCACCTCCCCCAAACATACCAGACAGAGGAAAGCACTTTAATCTGGCTTAAGGAACTTTACAAAATGAAAAGCATTCTGGAGCAGGAAACGGGCAATAAAATAACCGCAGCGATATTGAATGAACAAATAAAACTATTTAATGATTACAGAACTGCGGTGAAAGAATTATTCGAGCTGAACAAGGGAGACAACGCTGTTCTTTTTGGCAAAGAAATCTGTGATATTATTGACGCCGACGGTGGTATTTTTTATAACCTGGAAAGGCGCAGCAAAGAAATCAGGGAGTCCGCCAATACAGCCCGCGAGCGGCGTCAGGACATGAGTTTTCAAGAAAAAGTTAACAACAGGTCGAGGATCCTGCTGACCGGCTGCCCTTTGACAAACCCGAAGGTAATCAACCTGATTGAACAGGGCAGCGGAATGGTGGTTGCCATGGAAAACTGCGGAGGGCTTAAAACAGTGGGAACCCTGGTTGAGATAAATCATGATCCGATGCGCGCCCTGGCTGAATACTACGTTAAAACCGCCTGCCCCTGCATGACGCCGAACCCGAGAAGGTTCGACATTATCGGCAGGATTATAGAAGAATACAATATCGACGGCGTTGTTGAGCTTACCTGGCACGCCTGCCACACATACAACGTCGAAGCGCACTCCGTAAAAAAATATGTCAGGGAAAAGTTCAATAAGCCGTACTTCCAGATTGAAACCGATTATTCCGAAGGGGACACCGAGCAAATCCGCATCAGGATAGATGCGTTTTTGGAAATCTTAAAGCAGGAAGGTGATCGCCTAAAAATATAGAAAGAATATAGAAAGAATATAGAATATAAAGAAGAGATTTCATGAGGAGAAGGAGGAAACATGAAAAAACTTATTCCGCTGCTTTTATCAGTGTTGCTCCTGCTCCTGGCAGCAGGATGCTCCAACAAAGTCACTCAAGAAACGGTCTCCAAAAAAACTCCTGAATATAAAATAGGCATAGTAACTCCGACTCTTTCCGCCAGTGAAGACGAGTTCCGGGGCGCAGACAAGGTAGTTAAAAAGTATCCCGGAATGATCAAGCATCTTACACTGCCCGATAACTTCGAATCGGAACAGGAAACAGCCATTACCCAGATAGTCAGCCTGGCGGATGACAAGGATATGAAGGGTATAGTAATCTGCGCCGGTTATTCCGGTATCCTCCCGGCAATCCAGAAAGTAAAGGAGAAACGTCCGGAAATGGTAGTAATCACTGCGCCGATTTGGGATGACCCGGACATGATGGCCAAATATATCGACCTGTGCCTGGACACGGACTGGCTGAAGAGAGGCGAGACTATCCCCACAAAAGCCCATCAAATGGGAGCAAAAACGTTTATCCATTATTCATTCCCGACCCATATGGCCAAGGAACTGCTGGCCAACAGACGGGATAAGATGAAAGCGACCTGTGAAAAACTCGGGATGACTTTTGTAGACATCAGCACCCCCGATCCCTTCACGGGCAGCGGGCCAAGCCCGATGCTGCAGTTCCTGCAGGAGGATATCCCCAGGCAGATAGCCAAATACGGCAAAGACACCTGTATTTTTGGAACAAACTGCCCCATGCAGGATGTAATCATCGCCAAGGCGCTTGAACTCGGCTTTATTATGGCTGAACAATGCTGCCCGACCCCCACACAGGGCTTCCCCGCCGCGATGAACCTGGAAATTAAACCGGAAGACGCAGGGAATTTTGATAAGATTAACGAAATGATTAAAGTTAAAGCAAAGGAAGCCAACGAAACCGGAAGGCTCTCCACCTGGCCAGTTCCCGTCGGAGTATTTTTCCCGGAATTCTCGGTTGAAGTTGCGAAGGGTATGATCGAAGGCAGCGTAGATAAAACCAATATGGAACAGTTAGGCAAAATTGCCAAAGACGTTGCCGGCGTGGATGTGCACTTCAACAAAATGAAGCCCGAATACAACAACTATTACCTGATTATTATGGATTCTATTATCTATTAGAAATCTTTAAGCTTATTAGCAGGTATATTCATATGCCTGCATTTTCTTTTTTTAAGAAAGGAACCCGGGACTTTTGCCGCAAATCAAACTCAGTAAAATAAATAAAAATTTTGGGAATATCCAGGTGCTGAAAGATGTCGAACTCGAACTGGAACCTGGGGAAATCCACGGCCTGGTGGGAGCAAACGGGTCCGGTAAAAGCACTCTGCTGAACATCCTTTTTGGAAACCCGGTGATCAGGAATACGGGAAGTTACAGCGGCAGCATCCTGATCAGCGGGCAGCCTGTCCAATTAAGGAGCGCCAGTGAAGCCGTCAGATACGGCATAGGCATGATCCATCAGGAATTCGCCCTCATTTCGGGTTTGACTATTGCGGAAAATATCAAGCTTGGCCGGGAAAAGGCGCGGGGAATTACTGAAAAACTTCTTGGTTACGACCTTTCTTATGTAGACAGGGAATCGAATATCCAGGACGCCAAAGCTGCCATGGAAAAACTGGGCATGGAAATTGATCCTCGAATACTTGTCTTGGATCTTTCTATCAGCATGAAGCAGTTTACCGAGATAGCCAGGGAAATAGATAAAACCGACCTGAAGCTGCTGCTTTTGGATGAGCCGACAGCCGTCTTAAACAAAGAAGACTCGCGGATGCTGATGGATGTGCTGAGGACACTTGCTCAAAAAGGAATCTCCATGCTTTTTGTTTCCCACAGGCTGGAGGAAATTATGGAGATTTGTGACAGAGTGACTGTGTTAAGAGACGGCGCCGTTATATCCCACTACAGAAGTCATGAGTTCGAAGGGATACAAATTGCACAGGACATGCTGGGGAAAGAGATCATCCAGGCCATGCAGAAAAAATCGGCCCCGCTGCGTGAACCAATCATGGAGTTTAAAAATTTCGGGGCAGCTATGCCCGGGGAGCGGCTTGATGACTTGAACATCGAGATTTACAAGGGTGAGATACTCGGGATAACGGCCCTTTCAGGGCACGGAAAGCTGGCCATCGGTAATGGAGTTATGGGTATATACGATACCTGGGGCAGCGTAAAACGAAAGGGAACCCCTCTGGAGAATTCCAACATTAGGGAAATGATTTCCAGGGGGATTTGCTTTATCTCCGAAGACAGGAGGGGAAAAGGCCTGCTTTTGAAACACAGCATACTGGAAAATATAGTTTTTACTGCAATGATGACCAAAGACGGATTCCTCCATCCCTTCCCCTTAAGCGATCTGCGCTGGCCGGACAGGAACCTCAGCTCTGTTTTTGCGGCAGAGTGTATTCGTGAGCTCAGCATAAAGTGCGAGAGCGCTCAGCAGAAGGTAGAAGAACTCAGCGGAGGCAATCAGCAGAAAGTCTGCATCGCCAGGGCTCTGGCGCTGAACCCCGAAATTCTGTTTATTTCAGAACCCACAAGGGGCATCGACCTGGGGGCCAAGGAAATTGTTTTAAACATCCTGGTCAGTCTGAATAAGAAAAAGGGAACAACTATCGTCATTGCCTCGAGCGAACTGGATGAACTGCAGAGGATCTGCGACCGGATAGTTGTCCTTTACGAAGGCAGGGTAAGCGCAGTTCTTTCTCCTGAAGACGACGAAAGAAAGTTTGCCCTTGCTCTTTCAGGAGAAAGCGTTGATCAAATAGCGTGAAGAAATTTATCCGTCCCCCTCAAATCATTATCCTTGTCTTTCTGGCAGTATTAACCATTACTGCCATATACCTTCATATACCTTTAAACGCCATGTTCGGCGATTCCCTTGTGCGTTTGGTTATGAACGGTGTGCTGGTCCTGTCCCTGCTGCCCATGCTGAACGCAGGTATCGGGCTTAATTTCGGGCTTCCTGTAGGAGTTGTCGCCGGCCTTCTTGGCATGTGCCTTGCTGTGAACTACCATCAAACCGGATGGTTTGGCCTTGCCGCGGCGATGCTTTTTTCCGCGATGATTGCTGTTGTATTTGGTTACCTGTATGCCCTATTGTTAAACAAAGTAAAAGGAAGGGAAGAAATCGCAGCCACCTTTGTGGGATTTTCTTTTGTTTCCCTGATGTGTTTGTTCTGGTCGGTCGCGCCCTTCAACAACCCGGCCATGCTGTGGCCAATCGGCGGAAAGGGCATGCGCCTGACTGTCGGGTTGAAAGACTATTTTGGAAAGGTTTTGAACAACACCTGGCAGTTCAACATCCTGGGTATTAAAATCAGCCTCGGCCTGCTGCTTTTTTTCTTTCTTCTTTGCTTCCTCGTCTACCTTATTTACAAGACTAAAATCGGACGGGCTATGATTGCCGTAGGTGAAAATGAAGACTTTGCCAGGCTCTCAGGGATAAATGTCAACAGGGTGAGAACGCTTTCGGTTATTTTTTCAACAGTCCTGGGCGCTCTCGGAATCTGTGTCTATGCGCAAAGCTACGGTTTTCTAGAATTATATACGGCACCTCTGATGATGGCGTTTCCCGCCGCTTCGGCAATCCTGATCGGCGGCAGCACGGGAGGAAAGACTACCATAGGGCAGGTTGTTCTAGGAGGTTACCTTTACCAGGCAATTTATGTAATTTCCGGTCCGGTCGCCAACCAACTGCTTATGCCCGAGTTTGCCGAGATCATCAGGATGCTGGCAACCAACCTGATTATTCTCTACGCCCTTTTATACGGGGAGGGATTGCGTAAAAATGCGTAAGCCGAATATCATGACGGTAATTTTTATTGTCCTGTCCCTGATCGGACTTGGTTTTTCCGGCCTCAGCCCTTTCTTTGTACTCAATGAAGTAATCATCAGGTTCATCAGGGACGGTGTCCTGGTGCTGGCTCTTATTATTCCCGTCACTGCCGGGATGGGCCTGAACTTCGCCATAACCGTCGGCGCGATAGCCGCTCAGGTAGGTTTCCTCCTGGTGTTGGACTGGCAGATCGGAGGTCTAACAGGCCTGCTGCTGGTGACGGCGATTGGGACAGTGCTCAGCCTGGCCTTTGGCGCCCTGATCGGCGTCTGTCTGAACAAAGTCCGGGGCAAAGAAATGATCACCACCATCATTATCGGCTTTTTAGCGACAAGCATCTACCAGTTTATCTTTATGATCGGCTTCGGCACTTTTCTTAAACCGCACAACCTGGAAATAATGCTTTCCAGGGGGATCGGGATCAGAAACATGGTCGACCTCGACTCTTACAGAAACATTATTGACAAGCTGTGGCTTATCCATATCGGGCAGGTAACCATACCGCTGTTTATGATCCTGATCGTAATCATCTTTTCCCTGATTCTGCGCTACATTTTAAATACACGCATCGGCATGCAGTTCAAAGCTGTTGGGGAAAGTAAGCGCAGGACGGAAATCCTGGGCCTGGATTCGGACCGGATCAGGATCAAAGCGATGATTTTCTCCACTCTGCTGGCCTGCTTCGGGCAGATTATTTTCCTTCAAAATATAGGTATGCTCAATGTCTACACTGCGCATTTGAATTCGGACATATTTTCCTGCGCGGCCCTGCTGGCCGGCGGCGCGACAATCAAGAAAGCCAGTATCAAGAACGCCTTTTTAGGGATTTTTCTATTTCATACCCTGTTCATCGTCTCGCCCCAGGCAGGCCAAAATATTTTTGCAAATGTCGCCCTGGGCGAGTATTTCAGGAGCTTTGTAGCCTACGGAACCATAGCCTTTGCCCTCGTCCTGAATATCAGGGAGACCGAGTTGAACCCCGCCGCTCTCACCGCAAAAACAGGACGGAAATAGCCCTGTTTGTTCACAGTCCCCCTATTAAAAAGCCTCATTAAAACAAGGGATATATTACTTTCATATTGAAATTTATATTCAAAATATTTGAGGAGGCTATGTTAAAGATGATCAGAGTCCTGGGAATATGCGGCAGTCCAGTTAAAGAAGGCAACACCGACGCATTCCTGGAGGAAGTAGTCAATTCAGTGAAGGGGCAAGAGGTCCGGGCTAAAACAATAAACATAAGCAGGCTGAACATAAACGACTGCCTGCAGTGCAGTTTCTGCATTGCAAAACAGACAGAAGACCGTTTCTGCCGGCAACAGGACGACATGCTGGCAATATACCCCCAGGTTATTGATGCCGACGTGCTTGTCTTTGCTTCCCCTGTATACCTGCACAGGATGTCAGGTTATCTCGCCAGGTTCATGGACCGGCTGGTCGCCCTTTATAATGGAAAAAAATATAACCGCGCCTTAAGGGACAAAATCGGGGTCGCTCTTGCTGTGGGCTGGTATAGAAACGCCGGTCTGGAAACCACCCTGCTTTCCATAACTTCGGGAATGCTCACTTTAGGAATAATCCCTGTCGGAGGCTTCCCGGGACTTGGAGGAACTTCGGTAAGCAGTAAAAACGGCTGCGGCGTTTTCGACCCCAGTGTGCGGCTTGGTGTCCTGGAAGATGAAATTGGCCTGCGAACAGGCAAAGATACACTAAAACATGCAATTGAACTGGCTAAAATATTCAAAGCCGGAAAAGAGGCTATAAGCAGCGGGTGGGAGTCAGGCTTGATGTGTTAAATTTCAAGCCTGACCCACTGTTATTCTGTAATCTGTAATCTACTCTTAGTTTTGAGACTTATTAAGCATAGGCTGTAATAGAGTAGGGAAACCACTCACGTGGCTTCCCCTCATCAAACCGCACGTGCCCTATTAAGGCATACGGCTTACCAATGTGATTGGATTGATAGCTTGAAAAACAACTCAACGTAGCTTAAAAATAGGTACACTTAAATAAAGGTACTATTACCCTTTAAAAAATTAATAGCGTCAGTTTAAGCCGCAGAAATGTCAGCAGCTTTTATTACACCATTGGAAATAAGGAGTTTTACAGCTTGTTTAATAGCTTTCTCCTTCTGCTTTTCCAGCATTTCTTGTGGCATGTAAATTTTGTACAAATCGCTTGGATTCCATTCTTCGCCAGTAACAAACATGTTGTAAACTGCGGTGAGTATCATCCTTGCGATAGCAATAATGGCTCTTTTTTTACCCCTCCTTTTATAAAGGCGTTCGTACTTGATTTTGTAGTAAGGAGCCTTATCCGATTTCACGGCTGCATGGGCAACTTGTACCAATGCAGGTTTGAGGTTTGTTGTTTGTTAGTCTTTTGTTTAAATCTGCTTGATAAGTCAAAACGAATTTCCAGCAGATTTAATGCCTTTTTACATTTATTAGGATAAAACCGTAAAATCTTATTTATCGTTTTCTGTCAAATTCATTTTATCATGTACACTTGTGGGTTTGGCGGTCATGCCGCAAAAATGCCCTCCGTTGACTGATGAACGGCTTGCAATGATGGGATGTCGAAAACTGTTTGTAAAGAACTATATTGTCTTTTTCGCGATAGATGAAAAATCAAAAGTAGTTGATGTCGAGAAAATTCTTTATACAAGACGCGATTGGCGTCATATTCTGTGACGGTTAAAAAACACAGGAACTGAGCAAGGCTCTGCCTGCCAAAATAGATACACCCTTACATACCCCGCACTTCATTTCCCTGCCTACCGGTGAACTGTCCGGTTGTCCTAAATAAGGGAGACCGGCATCTGTCGAAAAACTGGAAAAAGCCGGTGACAATACGGCAGCAGCGGAAGCAGAAAGAAAATGGTATACCAATACTGAAGCAATCGCTGTTTTCTTGGGAGAGATTAATCCTTGCTGGGCCTCAGGAGCTTTGGAAAAACGTACAAACCGCATAGCTTCCTATTCGGCAGACGTAAAAGCGGTTCAGTTAACCACAGATGATTGATGGGAGTGACCCCGGTTGTTATAATTGTAATATCGGAAAATTAATACAATATAATATATTTCAAATTAACTATTGACACAAGTAAAAACATAGGGTATTATTAAATTGACCTCAGAAAGGGACAACCCGAGTATGAGGGGGCTCCTTGATAACCAGCGGACTAAGCAAAAGGCTTTTATTAACCTGCTGAGCCAAAACCTTTTACTAGGGGGGTCAAGTAGATACCTATCGGTAAGCTTAAAACTTGTTGGAATGTGAACCACCATGACCAACCTGAAAGTAAGCAAGTACCCCTTAAGAAGTAGGAGTTTCAAATAAGCAGGGATTAGGAGCCGGCGCGAAAAACTTGTAGTAGACGGAGGGATTAGCTTAACAAAGGTGCTTTTCGACGGCTATTACTAAGGAGTGGCTGGTTAGTCTGAAAAGCGGCGCCTGCGCCAGCGGATCAGATGAAAGAGGGGCAAATCTAAAAAGGAGGATGTGCTAAATGCACAACGCTCCAGGATAAGGGTAGGCGAAAATCCGCCAGGATAATTAGCTTACCCTTTCTCATTTGTTTTTTACATAGTATATTTGAATGAGTCAAAGTATCTAAATAAGTCAAGTTTTAAATAAGTCAAGCCTGACCCCAATTATTTAATTGCGTCAGTTTTCCAGTCATTCTGTTATGGTGCAGGCAGCCATACCCAAAAAACTTAATTTCCTGAGTTGCCAGGGCCTGCTCAATAATAGCTGCGGAATAATATTTTTCTGTTTCCAGCTCTATCTCTAACCAGGCCGCATCAGCAGCCGTCAGGATATCTGATGAGACTCCGCAAACATGTATAATACCGCTGTCGGGTATACGGGAAATTTCATAGTAAAACGGCAGTACAAGTTCTTCCGCAATTTGTTGTCCATTTTTCCTGCCCAGTATCGCCAGCCCGGTCAGGGGATCACTGTAGGAAATCACTTTGGCTCCGGCGTTCAACGCCAAAGTAATATATTCGATCAGACTTTTTTCATACCTCGCAATAAACTCCAGCAATACTTTTTGTCTTTTTCGCCAGGCGGAAAAGACTTTTTCAATCGGCAATAATATCTCCAGTAAGGAGAACAGTCCGGTTATATTTAAGCACGGAGTATATCCTGCTTTATCTATTAAACTTACAGCCTTTATAATTTCAGGCAGTCTGCCCCCGGTAAAATCCATTGGCGGTAATTCCGGTAATTCTTCCACGGAATTAAGACACTTTCCTTTAGCCCTCAAGCCGAAGATGTCGTTATAACCGGTAAGCTCTGCGCCATAAGCTTCCGCTTCAACAACATAATCAAAGGGCAGCATGGCCAGAGAGCTATCGAGGGTTTTTGCTGATTCGATAGAAATTTCGGCCATAGGAGCCGCATCGGTATAACCGGCCGGGAACAAATGCTTATGCTCGCGGCAAAAATCGGCGGTCAAAACGTCTTTATGCAGATTGCACTTAAAAGGCTCTCGAATTTCAGACATGGTCGGGCTCCGCCTTACTTCTATGGCATTAGGGCTGTATGCGTTTGCAGCAATCAGATTATTGTATGATTGAGATAGGTATGATTGGCCAATAATGATTTCGCTTGTTCATGCTTCCGTTGTAACTTAATTCTCTATTTCTGTGTCTGGTTTCTGGGGAGCATTATTTTTCTTGTTTACCTTTCCGATAAACTTAGCCGCATCAATGATGAATCTTTCATGAGTACCTTCAGAAATTAAGTCTATCCCATCATGGCCTTCTACATGAAAGAATAATCTTTTACCTTCGATCTTTTCTAACCGTATTTTGACTGTAACAGTCAAACCTGGTGGTGTAGCGGCAACGTGGCTTAATTTTAAATCGGTTCCAACGGTTTGTTCGTTGGGCCAATCCAAATGAGGTTTGAGAGCTTTAATACATGCCCATTCAAATAAGCCCACCATGTATCCCGTTGCCAACACTTTAGGCATTACTTGTAATTCTTCCGATTCAGGGTAAAGGTAAGGAACAGTTTTGTTTTCTGGAACAGTAAACTTAAACTCATAATACAAACCGGCTTGTAAAGTGCTTTTCACTTGAAACACCTCCTTGATGCAAATAATTATATTGTGATATTCCTTAATAAACAATCCATTATATTGTATGGCGAAAAGGCTGCCGTCAGCAGGCACAGCGCATAAAAAGCGGCGCAAAAGAGTAAATCAAAAACAATGATTTGCTCTTTTGCAATCAATTAAAATGTGTAAAATTAATTATTTCCAGCCGTCGTATTGTGCAACATTTTCTGCGGTGATTAAGCCGATGGGGGTCCAGAAGATGTCCTTATCGATCTCCTGACCCTGTATTGCTTTCAGGGACAAAATCAAGCCCGCTTTGCCAAAAAGATACGGACTCATGGCAACGCTGCCGTCTAATTCACCGGCCATAATTGATTTGCGCGCGTTGTCAATGAAGTCGATTCCGCATACCGCTACCTGATCTTTTTTGTTGGCGGCTTTTAACGCTTCAACAACCCCCAGGGCCATATCGTCATTGGCGCACATAATACCTTTCAGATCCGGATTGGCCTTCAGGATGTTGGTGGCGGCATCATAAGCTTTTTGAGCGTCCCAGTCAGCCGCTTCTACAGCAACCACTTCACCGCCGTTATTTTTAAAACCTTCAATGGCGCCCTGTTTTCTTTGTTCACTGTTGTCGGAACCGGCTTGTCCCTCAATTACGGCTACTTTACCGGGACCGCCGATTTTTTTCATAATAAACTCGGCGCCCATTCGCCCCTGCTCTTTAAAGCCGGATGTAACAAATGCTTCAACGACCGCTCCGGCGTCTTTCGCAGCTTTGGCGTCAATGTTTGTGCCCACCGCAATTACTTTAAGCCCTTTCTTGGTTGCGTTTGCTACGCTTGGAACAAGGTTAAAAGGAGTCATGGCGGAAATGGCAAAAGCGTCATAGTCTTTAGCCAGTAAGGTATTAAACGCCTCAGCCTGTCCGTTTTCATCCGCTTCGTTCGGCGCAGCGACAACATCGACCTGTACTCCATATTCTTTGGCGGCGTCTTTATAGCCTTCTTCAACTGTTACCCAGAAGGGATTGGTCATACTAAAAGCAACTGCGCCGATTTTTTCACCTTTGCCCATATTAGGAAGGGGCGCCAATGCTTCCAGCATTTTTGACTCTGCGTCTTTTAACAATGCGTTCTGAATTGTAGAAACGGGAGTCTTATCCTTTGTGTCGGATTCCTTTTCTTTCGTCCCCGAATCTTTATTGCTGCTGCAGCCGGCCATACATGCGAAAACCAGCACCAGCATCAGGATCATTACTGCCGTTAATTTTTTCATCTGCATTCCTCCAAATACATTATTTTTTTATTGAACATACTTTTTTCAAGTATGAACAAATTAAATTATTTTGTTCTGCCTGCCATAAATTCATTGATCATCTCTACATTTGCCTTTATCCTGGGGCCTGACTGGGTGCATTTTATTGCGGCTGTCGCCGAGGCAAAGTCCATGGACTGCTGTCTGGTTTGTCCATTTACATAGTAACTGTAGATCAAACCCCCCAGAAAACAGTCTCCTGCCCCTGTAGTATCGACAGGAACGATTCTATAGGGCTGCGCGGTTACTTTGCCGTCTTTATCCAGCCATACCGCGCCGCAATCTCCGGCTGTGCAGATCATTCCCTTTTTGACAGGGTATTTTTGGTACAGAATGTTCATAGCTTCTTCATAATCCGGGATACTGGTCAGGCTGTGATAACCGTCTCTTCCCGATACGAACAGCTCTGCCAAAGAAAGCATTTCAAAAAGCTCTTCCGTTTCCACTCCGATTTTATTCATAATGTCCGTTGGACACTTAAGGCAAAAAACCACCGGGATGTTCCTTTCGGCGCAAAGCCTGGCCATAGCAATAGCCGGCTTGGCAGGAAACATGTCCGTATAAAACAGGTCGACGCCCTCCAGCATATACGGAGTGATTTCTTCCGCCTGCAGGTTCATTAAACAATCGCCCATATTTGCAAAAATGGTATGTTCTCCGTTGTTGGCCGCAAAGATATAGGTATGCATCGTTTTCCCGTTGGGGACCGTAATGAGCAGACTGTCGTCAATGCCGTCCTTGATTAAACCATCTCTGAAAATCCTGCCGAAGCTGTCGTCGCCGATTTTTGCCACTTGCCTGGCGTTTACCCCTAACCTGGCCAGTGTAACAAGCATATTGGCGCAGCTTCCGCCTGGAAGAACCTGTTCATTTCTTATTATTTCAAATTGATCCGCTTCCGGCAGGCTGTCACACTGCAATACCACATCCATCGTCGCCGTGCCTAAACCAAGGACAGTTTTTATACTTTATCACCACCTTTTATTTTTTTGGTCTGCCCCATATCCGGGCGGCATTGACCATTGCTTCCACATTTTCTACGGGGGTTTGTACCGGCAGGGTACATCCGCTGCTTAAAGTGTATCCCCCGGGATTATCCATGCACTTTTCGATACATTCTCTGGATTCTCTCATCACATCCTCAACGGCGCCAAAAAGCATAGTTTCTACCGGTTTAACATTTCCTTTAAGGGCAGCCGTTTTGCCCAGTACTTCCTTTGCTTCCGCCAGATCCATGGCATTGTCCAAACTGATTGATGAAAAACCCAGCCCGGCCATATCCGCCCATAATGGCCTGCTGTTCCCGCAAATATGCAAATTCCCGGCGCTCCCGATATTTTCAATTTGCCAGTCAGCAATCCGTTTTAAACAGGGTTTTACAAAAAACCTGAAATCCTTGGGGCTGATTACTGAACAGGAAGCAAAGGAATCTCCGACGCTGCATCCGACACCGTATTCCCAGCAAGCCGCCATGTAATTAATCAGATTTTGAGTATTAACGTCCATTATTTTGAGGACTGCCTCAGGATTTCTTTTCAAGTCTCTTAAAAGATGGTCTGCTCCCCGCATTAGTGATGCGCAGGTCAAGGGTCCGCCCATTCCGCTGCCCACTTTTACCTTGGAACCGACCAGTTCCTGCAGTCGGGCCACGGCCTCTATGCACAGCTTCAGCCTGCCGGTTTTTTTAGGATTGACCGGCTCCAATTTTTCGATATCCTCGTATGTCTTTAAACAGTGTTCCGCAATTTGGGGCCTTTCGTGATCAGTATAGGTAAACCTGCATCCCAACGCTTCTGCAAAACCATGATGATCAGGACTGACACTTACGCTGTCATAGCCAAAATATTCAAAGGCTTTGGCCTGCGCTTCAGCCGCCAGTTTGGGGTTGAACAAATACTCCTTTAGACTTATACCTGTTGACCAAATAACGTGTTCCGCCACCATTGGACTGCATGGTATCCTGTCATAGGGTCTACCGGCTTTAATCGCAGCGGAACGTTCGATGGGGGTCATCTCATCTTTAGGTATCACGAGGTTTTTCATCACCTGCCTCCGGTTGTTACTTCCCTTTCTCCAATATTTCTATTGCTAAAACAATATTTTGTAATAATGCTTCAAACTGCAGCTTGCCGCTCTGGCTTTTTGAAAAACGGGCCAATTCCCGGCTGACCGCCGGATGGAATTCGCCGCCGGTGATTTCAGCTGATTTCCCGGCCTCAATACTGTCTTTGAGCCAATTGCTGTTTGTTAACCTTAACCCGGTTTCCAGATCATTAAATAATAAACAGCAGTTATCTTCCTTTAATTTTGAGATGCTTTCTCCCGCATATTGCCGGTCTAACGGGTACCGGTCTCCTTGAAACAAAAAACCGTCATAATAAGGCTTGTTAAAACCTGCAACGAGAATATTTCTTTTGTGCAGGTAAGCCAGGCTGTTTTGCGCTTCAATCATATCCTTGAAACCGGAAGCAATGAGTATGGCCTGTCCTTTACAGATTTCAGGAAGATCGCTGGAAACTTTCCCGCCAAAAACTCCTCCCATGCCGGCAGTGACAACAAGCCCGGCCTGATATTCATTTGCCAGGGCCAGTACTGCGCCGGCGGTGCAAAAACCACTGCCCGGCGTGTGGTTGGGTTCTGTGATTCTCCGGCTGTCAATTCTCAGGAGGTTTTTTTGGCTTCGATATTCCAAAAATGATTCCAGGCAATCGACCATTACTTTGCCCTGCCACAGCCAAACAAAGCCCGCGTTATCGGGCACCCTGGCAGAATACTTATTCCAGATCTGCAGTAAGTCATCCCCGGTCAGATCTGCAATCCCCTGGCCAATTAAGGCAGTCTCAATTAAGATGTGATATTTTTTCATCATAAAACCCTATAAAATCTCGTTCTTCGTTATTCCTGCCTGCTGCGCAGCTGGGAAATTACGATTGCGGCAAGGATGATGACGCCGGTAAATAATTGCTGGTAATAAGTAGGGACGGCAAGCATGGTCAGCCCGTTTCTCATTGCCCCCAGGGTCAGGCAGGCAATAAAAGTGCCCGCGATAGAAGCTTTGCCCCCGTTCATGCTGGTACCGCCTAAAACAACCGCCGCAATAGCATCCATTTCATAAGTTGCGCCGGCCAAAGGCGCAGCTGCGTTAAGCCTTGCTGTCATAATCAGTCCTGCCGTTGCCGCACACAGAGCGGAAAAGCAATAAATACTGGTTCTGTAAAAATTAACGTTGACTCCTGTAATACGCAGCGCTTCCCCATTGCCGCCTAAAGCAAGACTGTATTTCCCCCAAAGGGTATAAGACATGAGGAAAAGGCCCAAAGCTGCGAAAATAAATGATAAGAGAATAGGCTGGTTAATTGGGCCGATTGAGCCTGTGCCCCAGAATTTAAAATTTGCGGAAAAACCATAAATGGAAACACCGCCGGTCAGAATAAGAGCTAATCCCCGTGCAATGGACATTGAAGCCAAGGTTGTAATGAACGGGTTTACTTTGATATATGAAACTACGAGACCATTCATCAGGCCAAAACCAAATGCAGCCATATATCCCATGACTATAGCGGGAAAGACATCTGTATTGGCCTTCATAGCTACTGCCATGACTACACCGCTTAAAGCAGCCACATTGCCGACCGACAAATCAATTCCGCCGCCGGCTATTACGAAGGTCATGCCTACAGCTAACAAAATATGAACAGAACTTTGGTCCAAAATATTTCTAAAATTCTCCCAGGACAGAAAGTATTCGGAAGATATACTTAGAACACAGATTAAAGTGAATAACACCCCTGTGAGCAGGAGCTGCGGGAAAATTTTTTGCAGCCTGATACTTAGATCCATTTAGTTATATACACCTGTAATTGAGGGTATTAACCAGCGCCAAGTCCTGATAAACAGTGGAAATGCCGGCGGCAAGGGCCGTCTTGGGGTTTAATCTGTTATATTTTTTGCCGGCGATAATGATTTCCCCGCTGTCGGGAGTAATTGCACCGGATAGGATCTTAATAATGCTACTTTTGCCTGCGCCGTTATCCCCGACAATAGCTAGTACTTCACCAGAATATGCTTTTAAGTCTACGCCCTTAAGCGCCTCCACGCTGCCATATTTCTTTCTGATTCCTCTAATCTCCAAAAATGGTTGAACAGGAACGTCTGACATGATTTCAACCTCTTTTTTGAGCTTCATCTATGAGTGTGCTGGGCTTTTTGATTTCTTCACGGTAATATTAAGCTGCTCTTTTTAAATCTTATCTACAATTTGAAATTCGACATTTATCGCTATTATCCTGCAGAATCAGCTGCGAATCAGCTGTTGGTAATCTCAAATAATACATTAAGCCGTCCTAATGATAATGATACAGGCAAACTTGCAGAGCGATTGATTTTATATATCGCTAAAGGAGGTATAATAAAAATATCTTATAATACACGGGTGTATTTTATAGTATGGAAAATCTGAACTAATTGAAGACGATTATCTGGTAATTGATACAGCAAAAAGTTATTTTGATTCCACTTTTTCTTATTCGCCTGGAACTTATTGGACATCTACCACTATATACAGTAATATATAGAGGCATGGATGATGGGTAAGGTCGAAATATGTGTAAAATATGTTGTTGCTTTGATAAAACTCTTCAAAAAGATGGGCAAAGATGATTCAATCTTTAACAGTCTAAAGAGGGTGAATAATCTTTGGATGAAAAAGAGCGTCTGTTAAGCGTATTGAAGGGAGACCGGGTTGACCGGACGCCGGTTATTTGCCCCGGGGGTATGATGAGTGCCTGCGTGACAGAGATTGCTGATCAAGTGGAGGGCAACCATCACTCCGATACAAGAGCAATGATTAGCGCTGCCCGAAAAATAAATGAGCTTACCGGCTTTGAAAATTATGGAGTTCCTTATTGCCTGACTGCTGAAGCTGAAGTTCTGGGGGCAAGTGTTAATATAGGGAGTAAACTTATTGAACCCAGAGTCAGTCAATATAACGACGAGCCTCTGGAAGTTATAATGGAAAACTGCCAGGTTGACGTTACCGCCGGCAGAATGGGAATAGTTCTGGAAGCGATTCGTTTACTCAGGAACTGCCAGATTCCGGTTATTGGTAATGTTACAGGACATATCAGTACCGCAACCTCGGTTGTTAAACCGCTGGAGTTTTTTAAGATGCTGCGAAAGAAGCCCGAACGGGCAGCCCGTTTTTTATCCCTCATTAATGACTTTCTGGTCAGATATGCAATAGAGATGGCCAGGGCGGGAGCGGACGTTATTTCCATATCTGATCCTACTGCTACAGGAGAGATTCTGGGACCACTTAATTTTCAAAAATTTGCGGTTCCCTGCTATCAAAAAATAATTGCTGCTCTTCATCAGGAAGGTATACCTGTCATTCTTCACATATGCGGCAATACCAGCAATATATTGGAGTCCCTCAACGAGGTAAAGGCTGATGCCGTAAGCTTTGATTCAATAGTGAACATGAAAACCGCCCGAAAGGGAATCAAAACGGGACTTATGGGCAATGTCAGCACACAACTTCTGCACACTGGGGAAAAAGCGAAGATTGTGTCCATTACCCGTAATACTCTTCAATCAGAGGTTGATATTATTGCTCCTGCTTGCGGTCTTAGTATGTTTACTCCAATAAGCAATCTCAAAGCCATGACAGATTACGTAAAAGAGGGATCTTACAATTAATATGGTTAAGGCGCATTTCCCTATGGAGAATCTTTCAATAGAAGTTAACGAGGGGGACCGGCTTTCTGAATGTATCAGGGCAGCGGGTCTGGCCATTGAGACGCCCTGTAATAGCCTGGGTCTTTGCGGTAAATGTCAGGTCAAGGCCTGGGGCGACCTTTACCCGATAGAGAGCCTGGAAAGCGGGTTTATCAATGATCCTGACGTCCGTTTGGCCTGCCTCGCCAGAGCAAAGGGTGACGTTTGGATTGAGCTTCCTCCAAAAGGTATCCAGTTCAAGACCATTAACCAGGGTTATGCTATTAAGGCAGAGGTCGACAGCCGGGTAAAACAGGTTTTGCTGCCGCCTCCCGAAAGGACAGCCCAGCCTTACCTGGCAGGACTGCCTCATATTTTTTACCCGGTGAATATTTACCAGAAGGCGGGTAAACTGGAACAGGGAATGGCGCAGCAAGTCTATGGTGTTTTATGGGACAATGATCTTATTGACCTTGGACCCGAGCCCGGCGATATTCTCGGAGTGGCTGTTGACATAGGTACCACAGGCATTTCTGCGTATCTCCTGGATCTGGTCTCCGGAGAAATCCTTCAAAAAGAATCCTGTTTAAACCCTCAAACAGAATTCGGCGGAGATGTCCTGTCACGGATAAGTTATTGTCTGGAGAATTCCCGGGGGATAGATCAGCTTAAGGAAATGATCATCGTGAAAATTAATGAACTGGTGATAGCCCTTACCGGTAACGCCGATAGAGCGGAGCGTGTTTATCAGGTAGTTATAGCAGGAAACACGACCATGCTGCACTTTGTTCTGGGTATTTACCCCGGATCCATAGCCCGTGCCCCCTACCGCCCGGTCTTTCTCGAACAAGTTGACCTGAAAGCCAGGGAGGCAGGGCTGCTGATTTGCCCGGAAGGAAGGGTAACCCTGTTGCCTTCAGTCTCAGCGTATGTCGGGGCTGATATTCTTGCCGGGATGTTTGCCACGGCTTTTGATAAAAAAAACTACCCGGCTATTTTTTTAGATATAGGAACAAATGGTGAAATTGTGGCTAATCTTGGCGGCAGACTTATTGCTGCCTCTACTGCTGCCGGTCAGGCCCTGGAAGGGATGAACATTTCCTGCGGCTGCCGTGCTGAAGAAGGAGCCATAGATACCTTTTTAATTGATGATGATTTCGATCTTCATTTTACAACCATCGGCGCGGCATCTCCCAAAGGAATCTGCGGCAGCGGCCTGATTGACATAACTGCGGCAATGATTAAACGCAAATTAATTCTTGCCGGCGGACGCTTTAACCCTGATATTGACCACCGGATAAAAGCTAGAATTACGGATAAGAAGTTTTATATTACAGAGGAAATATATGTATCCCAGACAGACATTCGCCAGATTCAGCTGGCCAAGGGAGCTATTGCAGCAGGAGTAACCCTGCTCCTCAAAGAAACAGGCGTTTCTCTGAATGACATAGAGGAGGCGGTCATTGCCGGGGCCTTTGGGTATCATATTAATCCGGACAGTATTCTGAAAATCGGTCTTTTACCCAAAGGGTTTAAAGGAAAGATAACCTTTGTCGGAAATTCCTCAGCGGAAGGCGCCCGTTTGGCTCTAATCAATAAGGGTGTGATGGAGCAGATCAAGGAGCTGAAAAAAAGGATCGAGGTTCTTGAGCTTTCCACGAATCCCCGCTTTCAGGACTACTTTGTTAAAGCTCTAAGCTTTTAACGGACGCTTAAATAATCCGTCTTCCATTATCCTTGTCAAACAAATGAAGTTGACCGGTATTGAAATAAAGTTTTATTTTGTCTTCGATTTTGATTTCTGTCCCCGGATGAACTTTTGTTACCAGGCCGCCGTCTGTCGTATTTATGTATACATTCAGCTCAGAACCCAAATTTTCAATTACTTCTACCTCTCCTGTTACAGGACCCATGGAACATTCAGATTGGGATGTTGTAATTTCTTCTGCTCTGATACCAAAGATAACTTTCTTTCCTGCATAACCGCCTGCTCTTATTACTTCTTTATGTTTTTCCTCCAAAGTGAAGCTAAACTGCTGAAACTGGACAGACAGTTCCCCGTTGATTTCCGCCTCCAACAGATTCATGGGCGGTGTGCCGATAAAGCCTGCAACAAAGGTATTCAGCGGGTATTTATATATGTTTTGAGGCGTACCGGTCTGTTGAATAATACCGTCTTTCAAAACAACAATTTTTGAACCCATAGTCATTGCTTCTGTCTGATCATGGGTAACATAGATGATGGTTGTGTTTAATCTCTTATAGAGACGGTATAATTCCGCCCTTAGCTGTACTCTTAATTTGGCATCCAGGTTGGAAAGAGGTTCATCCAACAAAAAAACCTTGGGATTTCTGATGATGGCCCGTCCCAAAGCAACCCTTTGTTTTTGCCCCCCGGACAACTGTTTTGGTTTTCTTTTCAAAAGTTCTTCGATTTCCAGGATCTTGGCAGTGTCACTGACCCGCCTTTTGATTTCTTCTTTGTCAATCCCTTTCATCTTCAAAGAAAACGCTAAATTATTGTATACTGTCATATGAGGGTATAAAGCGTAATTCTGAAAAACCATAACTATGTCCCTGTCCTTGGGAGGGATGTCGTTAACCCTGGTTTCTCCTATAAATATATTGCCCGAGGTAATTTCCTCAAGTCCTGCAATCATCCGCAGGATGGTAGATTTTCCGCATCCGGAAGGTCCAACCATCACCAAAAACTCTTTATCCTCGATGGACAAATTGACATCCTTTACCGCCGCCACTTTGTTGTCATACACTTTAGTAAGGTTTTCCAAGAACAGCTTTGCCATAATACCCGGTCATCCTCCCAATTTATTCCTGAACCCCAACCGGAAGCCGGGATTCCTAATCTGAAAATACCTTGCATCAGGGAGGCCAACTGCCTACGTGCTCATATTCGCCTCTTATGCTTGTACGAACTCGTTTACCCTCGGGCTTAGGTCTTAACCCGGCGCTATGCGCCTCAAACACTTCCCTCGCTTATCCTCGGGTTCACTCGTTCTTTGAATTAAGGCTCAAAATCGCACTTAAGGCATTGACCTCCCTTGCTGGTGAATTTTTATTTTATTGCTGGCGCTGCTGGCAGCATGTGAAACTACTCCTTAACTGAACCAACAACTAATCCCTGAATAAAATATTTTTGCACGGTCACAAAAAACAGCAGTACCGGAAGGGTCATCACAATACTTGCAGCCGTAAGCAGTCCATAATCAACCCGGTAATAGCCGATCAGTGTCTGCAGGCCGATGGCGATCGTCCTGTTTGTATCACTGATGATCAGGGTATTGGCAAAAAGATATTCACTCCAGCCCAAAACAAATGAAAAAACGAGCACGGCAGTGACCGCCGGTATTGAAACGGGAAGCACCACTTTAAACAGGCATTGAAGATATGTGCAGCCGTCCAGCATGGCGGCTTCCACCAGTTCTTCCGGAATTGATTCGAAAAAAGACTTCAGCATCCACACACAAAAAGGCAGGGAAAAAGAAAGATAGGTCAGCACCAAAGCCATTTTAGTGTCAATCAGGTTCAATTCGTAGCACATTAAAAACAGCGGTAAAACCAAAAGTATCTGCGGAAACATGTATGTGAAAAATATAGCTTTGACTATAGTCCTTTTCCCGGTAAAATTCATCCAGACCAACGCATAGGCCGCTAAAGAAGAGACGAGGATACTAATCAAAGCAGTATAACAGGATACCAAAAAGCTGTTCAAAAGATAACGGGGAAATTCTCTCAGGGAAAATAACACCCGGTAATTTTGCAGCGTGAAGTCATGGGGCAATAATGAAGGAGTCGCTGTAATCACTTCTCCCGGTGGTTTCAGCGAGGTAAACAGGGCAACGGTCATCGGGAATAATAAGACGTATGTAAGAATCATCAGGAGCACCAGTCTGATTGCTTTATTCCAGAAACCGCTATTACTTTTCATAAAATCCGGTTCTCCTTACGAAACTGAAATACATCATTGTGACAAAGAATAATATAAGAAACAGCGCCGCTCCCAAAGCAGACGCATAACCCAATAATTTTGCCTCGAAAGCCTGTTTGTAAATGTATAGGCTAAGGGTTAAAGTTGAATCGGCGGGACCTCCCCTGGTCAGCAGAAACACCAGATCGAATGAGGCAAACGTCCAAATAATCTCCAGAATGATGACGATTACAAATGCCGGTATTAATCCCGGCAAAGTAACAAACCAGAATGCCTGCAGGCGATTGGCACCGTCAATGTGGGCCGCTTCGTAAAGGCTTTTGTCAATAGACTGCAGGGCCGCTAAAAAAACCAGCATCACAAAGGGATAATTGCACCAGATAATGGGAAGCAGAACACCTGCCCAGGCTAACCGGGGGTCGGCAAGCAAGTTGACCGGCTGAGCAATCAAATGGTATTTGGTTAGCATATAATTGAAATAACCGTAGAAATCGTTATACAGCCAGCGAAACATTAAGGCGGTGACCATGGACGGCATCACCCAGGGTATAAACAAAGCCCCGCGGAAAAAGTCCCGAAAAACAAACTGATGGTTTAACAATACAGCCAGGGCGAAACCTAAAAGCAGTGTGCCCGCTGCCGCCCAAAAGGTTAGTTTTATGGAATTCACCAGGGAATACCAAAAGAAATTGTCGGAAAACATGGCCAGGAAATTCTGGAAACCAATATATGAATATTTGTCATATGTTAATAAGCGGTTCGTAAAACTGATGTCTAATCCCTTGATCATGGGATAAGCCATAACGAAAATGATTGCAGTAAAGGCAGGCAGCAAAAACAACAAAACCTGCCCTCTTATTTTAAAATTGGAAATGGGTTTACTGCTGTTGAGCAGCTGCATTTTGGCCATAAATCCTTGCTCCGTCCATCATAGCCATAATATTTTCCGCCGGAGTCCCGACAGCTACCTGGCATCCGGTAGTTTTTTCGTTAAAACAGTTCCCGGCTGCTTTTCTCAAGCTAATCAAATAAGATATGTTAGTCCGGATATAAATACCCGGACTAACATATTCTTTCAAGAGGCATAACCGGTTACTTCACCTGTTTGCCGGCTTCATTGTTTCTTCGCCTTCTCGATGGCCGCAATGCAGTCATCATGAAGTGTCTTAAGCGCTTCTTCTGGAGTCATATTTCTGAGTAAAACATCACCAACTGTTCTGGAATAGCGGTATTGGGTATGCAGGATGTCCAGTCCCGGCACAAAGCCGTAGTCAAAACCTAATTCGACAGCTGTGTCTGATTGTTGAGAAACGGCTTTATACCATTCCATTTTCATCAGCTCAGGATCATTGGCTATGCTTTTGAATGGTGATACATTCCCGGAGATTTTGCACCATTCCTTACTGATTTCTTCGCGGCTCATGAATTTGATAAATTCTTTAGCTTCTTTGGGATGCTCAGCTTTGTTAAACAGGAAAAATCCGCCTGAACCGGTGAAACTGCCCGAATGGCCTGAGGGACCAACCGGCATGGTTACAAAACCGATATTCTGATAATCGTTGGGGAACATCGATTCAAGGAGGGTTCCGTAACCTCCCCACATAATGTCCGTGGCAACTTTCCCCGTACCGAGCACATTAACGTCATCTCCATATTTCCAGTCGACCGCGCTGGGCGGTACAACTTTATGCACTTTAGCTAGGTCGGTCATGAATTTCAGCGCTTCCAAATTCTCAGGGCAGTTAACCACCACGTTTCCTTTTTCATCCAGCACCCTGCCGCCTGCTGCTTTCATGAAGCCAACCATAATCTGCTGGGTTAATAAATTTTCGCCGGTAAACATTCCGAGCCCGTAGACCCCGTCTTTCGTCAGCTTCTTCGACATTGAAACAAGTTCATCCCAGGTTTTGGGCGGTTCGCTGAAACCTGCAGCTTTCAATAAATCTTTTCTATATGCCAAAACCGGCGCTGCCACACAATTTGGTATCGAATACCAAACTCCGTTGGTCTGGAATGCCTTGGAATCTTTAGTGAAGACTTCTTCACCGCCAAGCGCATCAATGACATCCGTCAGCGGTAAGGCTTTACCCTGGACACCATACTCAACTCCCTGAACACCATCAGCATAACCGATATCCGGTGTGTCTCCGGAAGCAAAGTATCCGTCCCATTTTGTGTAAACATTATCCCAACTTTCTACGGTAAAATTGACTTTTATATTGGGGTTTTCTTTCTCAAATTCAGCAATATACTTTTTCCAAAAAGCATCTTCTTTCTGGGAATCATATCCATAGGGCGGATAGGAGAATTCAATCGTCACTATTTTATTTTCCGTACTATTTTGTTCAGCAGTTTTTTTCTGGCTGCATCCGGCCAAACCCAGGATGCATGCAGCGAAAAACGCTGCCATTAAAAAATAACTTATTCCTTTTTTTTTCATCTGCGGTCTCGCTTTCTTTGTGAATTATTTGTAATTAATTGATTGCGTTTTGTTTTTTTATACTGCCTGCCCCAGGCTCAATCATTTTATAAGTGTCCTCCCCCCTTCCATAGCTGCTTTCAGATTTTCAACAGGAGTATCCGGAAGGCAGTCACAGCCAAAAGAAACTAAAAAATTTGGATAATCTTTCATATTAAACAGAAGGTCTAAAGTATTTTCCCAAACCTCGGCAGGAGTTAATTCAGCTAAAACGTTGAGAGGATCGATATTTCCGATAATCACCACCTCCTCCGGTATTCGGGGAGCTATCCCCGGCAGGTCAACCGCTTGATCCAGGCTGAGACCTTCGGTGCCGCAATTAAGTAACTGCGGCATCAAATAGGTTGTGTCCCCACAAACGTGAAGAATTTTCCAGGCGTCAGTGGAGGTAAATATTTTCCTTAGATTATCTGAAACCAGTTGATTGAACCTGGGGGGAGACAAGAGTACTGCGGTTGGTTCCGAAATGCAGAGAAAACTTACACCCGCCTGAACAGCAGCCAGGGCGTAAGTCAAAACAACCTCAGTGGTATAATTTAGTAAATCTGTGACGTATTGAGGGTTCCTGATAATCGCTCTGACCAGGTCCATCACTCCCATTAACTCTGACGCAAGAGTAAAAGGCCCCTGCAAAGATACAGCCAGCGGTTTGTCAAAATGCCCTGAGATCAAGCTGTAGCTTTCCAGGTTAACTGGCATTCTCCCGTCTTTGTATGGGTCCGGAACTCTTAAACCTGACAGTATAGATTGGTCTTTGATCGGATGTTCCATTGAGGAAGGGAAATCATAATCGGTTTTTATCAGGGGCAGTCCTATAGTTTCGAAGAATAAAGCGCCGTCATCCATTGGATATACAAAATCAGCTTTAAATTCCTCATCCATCACTTGAGCCACATATAATTGTTTTTGCGGTGAGTTGTAAACATCATATAATTTATAACCGGTCAGTCTAAGACCAACCGTGCTCATCCAGGGAAAAACAAGACGCCGGTCAAATTTTTTAATATAATCGATGAGTTTAATCATTTTGCTCCCAGCCTATTCCTAGAATTGCAGCATCATTTTTTTGGCCAGAGTGACGGCGGCAAAGGCATCCGGCCCATAAGCGTCGGCCCCGATGCGCTGAGCAAAGGCTGCCGTAACAGCTGAACCGCCGACCATCACAAACCGTTTCCTGAGGCTTCTCTTTTTCAGATCCTCAATGACATTCCCCATTCCTCCCCTGCTGGTTGTCATTAATGAGGACATTGCAACTATATCCGCGTCTACTTCCAGTGCTTTATCTGCGAAATGATGAAGAGGCACATCGGTTCCCAAATCGTGAATCTCAAAACCGGCCGCTTCAAGCAGCATCGCTACAATATTCTTTCCGATGTCATGGCTGTCGCCTTCAACTACTCCAATAATCAATTTACCCAGGGGCTTATGTGTTTTGTTAAGATGAGGTTTCAAGATGTTCAAGCCCTCGTACATGGTATCGCCGCAGACGACCAGTTCCGGCACATAATAAATATCTTCCTGATATAATTTGCTTACTCTTTCCATCCCGTTTGATAAACCATAAACAATGGCTTCTTCAGCGCTGATTCCTGCTTCAAGCGCTTTACGGGCAAAATACACTGCGCTGTCGATATCCATGTCAACAACAGCTTGACTAAGTCCGGAAAATATTTTCTCTTTTTGATCTTCCATGTTTACTCCAATCCGCTTAGTAATTTGGAACAGTTAATTTATCTCATTTACAACCGGATCATAGTCAGGCCCAACAGGTTTCAGTTTGCGGACAAACAATCCCCATTCTTCCATAACAGGTAATTATACAAAACGACATATATTACCTTTATGTTTGCCATTGAATATATTTATGGCTTTTTGTGGCAATAATTAGTTATTTTTATTAATAATCTGGCAAGCTATCGGAATATTAATAAATAATAAAATATTATAAATTAACTATTGACACGGGTAAAAATATATAGTATTATCAAATTGACCTCAGAAAGGGCCACCCGAGTATGAGGGGTGCTCCTTGATAACCAGCGAACTAAGGCTAAGGCTTTTAATAACCTGCTGAGCCAAAAGCTTTTACTTGAGGGAGTCGAGTAGATATCTACCGGTTAGCTGAAAACTCGGAGGAATGGGGAAACCTTAAAACAAACTGAAAGTAAGCAAGTACCCCTTGGGAAGTAAGAGTTTCAAATAAGCAGGGATTAAAAGCCGGCGTGAAAAACTTGTAATAGGTGGAGGAATTAGCTTAACAAAGTTACTTTTCGACGGCTATTATTAAGGAGTGGCTGGTTAGTCTGAAAAGCAGTGTGGTGATGGCGCCTGCGGATCAGATAATAGGGGGGCAAAACTAAAAAGGAGGATGTGCGAAAATTGCACAACGCTCCAGGAGAAGGGTAGGCAAAAATCCGCCAGGATAATTAGCCTACCCTTTCTCATTTGTTTTTACATATTTATTTGAATAAGTCAAATTTCTAAATAAGTCAAGCCTGACCCCAAGCACACATACGGACGCTCTGGATAAGTTTATGGTTGATATATACTTTTCCTGTCTTTTTGTTTTTTGTAGTAATAGCGGCTATGTGCATATTGTTATTATAATCCAGAAAGACTGTTGTGTTAACAACATAAAATATTAGGTAGTAATATCCAAGAAGATAAAATTGCGAAATAATGAAAAAGTATGCCCTTTTATGGTATTGTTTAATCGCCAAACCAAACAATACAGAAAGAAGCATACTTTTACTTTTATGATTATACCATGTGCAAAGAGACAAAAACATACAATTAGTAAAACAGCCAGACCGCCTCCTGAGTGTAAAAAGCCAGTAAAGACAAGCCATTAAAAATCAGGAGGTATTCCCATGAATCAGTACGAACAAGAAATTGCCCTATACTTCGAACTCAAAGGAACCCCAGACTCTTCAAGAGAATCATATTTACGCAGGATTTATGCATTCGTTACTTTTATGCAAGGCAGGCATAATCGCATAGAAGACATTACAGAAAGAGATATCCAGCAATACATCCTCTATCTAAAGAAGAAAAAAGGCCTTTCAGCAGGAACCATCAACAACTATACTTCCGCCATCAAGTTTTTCTACGCCCATGTATTAGACAAAGAATGGAATTCAAAAAAAATCCCTCGAATGAAAAGAACACATAAATTTCCGGTAATCCCTGCAAAGCATGACGTGCTAACGCTTTTGAACGCGACCGCTAATCTGAAGCATAAAGCCTTTCTGTCGTTAATATACGGGAGTGGCTTACGAGTAGGAGAAGTAGCCAGGCTAAAGATTGGTGATATTTGCAGTAAAAGCATGCGGGTACGGGTAGAAAACGCCAAGCATAATACAAACCGGTATACCATTTTATCTGATACAGCTCTTCTTGTGCTGCGAAATTATTTTAAGGCATATTTTTCATCTGCAAGCTACAAGCCTGACGATTGGCTGTTTCCGGGACAAAACAAAAACGAGCATATTAATGTCAAGACCATTAAAAACACACTGATCAAATTGCGGAACAGCTTGCAATTCGACCGGAATATTTCAGCCCATACCTTGCGCCATTGTTTTGCAACCCATGCCCTGGAAGATGGAGTCGATCCTGTATTTATCCAGCAAATGCTGGGTCATAAGCATCTTCAGACAACACTTTGCTACCTCCACATGACTTCAAATAGCCTTATGGGTGTCAAGAGTCCCCTCGACACCTATTATGACGGCACAAAGTGACTACCGTACAGGATGCTTTCCTGCAATTTTATTCACAGCATGAACACAACTATACTCCATCAATACAGCAAGCCAAAGCTTCCAGTGATATCATGCGTTGCAGGACTGCCGCTTTAGGAGGCCATGTTTTTGAATGCGGAAATTGTGGCTATAAAGCTGTGCGTTACAATTCATGCCGGAACCGGCGCTGCCCTTTATGTCAAGGTGTTACTAAGGAACCGCGACCGAATAAATTTTCTAGGGATGGCGCGGACGGATGACGTAATCCCATTCGCCGTGGAATTGAGAGTGATCGATTTGGACATCGGCCAGGTCAGCTTTGGAGACCTGGACGCCGGTGGGGTAGACGTTGGCGCCGAGTTG
>DIEU01000061.1:35557-67637 GCA_002418775.1 Firmicutes bacterium UBA5766 | reverse complement strand
ACACCCGACGAGGGAGTAAAAGAGGAAGAATTCGAGATGGTCGTGCTGTCTGTCGGATTGAATCCTCCCAAGAATGTGGAAGAGATAGCGGAAAAATATGGTATTGAACTTAACCATCACAATTTTTGCAATCTCGATCCCATTAATCCCATGATTACAAACAGACCCGGTATTTATGTAAGCGGAGGTTTTCAGGGTCCCCTGGATATCCCCGAGTCAGTTTTCAGCGCCAGCGGGGCTGGTTCGCAGGTTGGTGAATTTCTTGACTACAGGCGGGGGAATCTTGCCAAAGAAAGAATTTATCCCGAGGAACGGGATGTCTCCCAGGAAAAGCCCAGGGTAGGAGTCTTTGTCTGCCACTGCGGAGCTAATATCAGCAGGATAGTAAGTGTTCCTTCCGTAGTTGAATATGCCTTAACCCTGCCTAATGTAGTTTACGCCCAGGAGCAGCTGTTCTCCTGCGCTACCAACTCGGCAAAGGAAATAACCGATATAGTGAAGGAAAAAGGGCTTAACCGTGTGGTTGTCGCCGCCTGTTCTCCCAGAACCCTTGAGCCGTTATTCCGGGACACGCTCCGGGAGGCGGGAATTAACCAGTATTACTACGAAATGGCCAATATCCGGGAGCATAACTCCTGGGTCCATGCCAAGGAAAAAGAAGAAGCCACCCAGAAGGCCAAGGACATAGTCCGGATGAAAGTAGCCCGGGCATGCCTGCTGGAGCCTCTGCAGGAATTTGATCTTCCGGTAAATAAAAATGCGCTGGTAGTCGGCGGAGGCATAGCCGGTATGACCTGTTCTTTGTCCATAGCCAACCAGGGGCATGATGTTTATCTTATCGAAAAGAGTCCGGTGCTTGGCGGAATAGCCCGCAGGCTGCATTCCACTCTGGAAGGGCTGGATGTCCAGGCTTATCTGAGCGATTTAATCAAGAAAGTATACCAGCACCCCTTAATCCATGTTTATGAAAATGCTTCAATCACGGAGGCTTCGGGTTATGTGGGGAATTTCGTAACCAGAGTGCAGTCTAACAGAGGGGTTGCGGAAATAAAACACGGCGCGGCCGTCATCGCAATAGGCGCTGATTTGTATAAGCCTACCGAATACCTTTACGGACAGGACGACAGGGTTGTGACCAATCTTGAGCTGGAGGAAATGATCTTCCAGGAAGACGAAAAGGCGCTCAACGCCGAAAGCCTCGTGATGATCCAATGCGTGGGCTGCAGAAATGAAGATAGAAATTACTGCAGCAGGATCTGCTGCAGCCAGTCGATCAAAAACGCCCTGAATCTGAAAAAGAAAAACCCCAATGTGGATATATACGTTCTTTTCCGGGATATGAGAACCTACGGGTTCAAAGAGGATTATTACAGGGAAGCTGCTGACAACGATGTAAGGTTTATCCGCTTTGAGCCGCAGGATCCCCCTGAATTGGAAGTTGTTCAGGAGGGCGGCAAGAGCGTTCTAAGGGTTACCGTGACAGATTATGTTTTACAGAAAAAAATTGAACTGGACGCCGATATGATTGCTTTAGCTGCGGCTGTTCTTCCCTCCGGGGATACAAAGGAAATAGCCGGGTTATTCAAGGTAGTCTTAAGTCCGGACGGTTTCTTCAAAGAAGCCCATGTCAAATTAAGACCTGTTGAGTTTGGCACAGACGGTGTTTACCTGTGCGGGACAACACATTATCCCAAATTTATCCAGGAAACGATTAACCAGTCGTACGGCGCCGCAGGCCGGGTTTTAACCCTCCTCTCACGCGATACGGTCACCGCCTCCGGGTCCGTCTGCGAGGTAGACGAGAGCAGGTGCATTTCGTGCGGGGCCTGCATCACAGCGTGTACTTACGGCGCCATAGATTTTTATGAGTCGCCGACAGGCAGGAAAGCAAGGGTAAACCCTGTCCTCTGTAAAGGAGATGGTCTCTGCAACACAAAGTGCCCCACAAATGCGATTATGCTCAAGCACTTTAATGATCAAGAGATCTTAAGCGAAATTGACGCGCTGTTTCCCGGGGCTGAGGAGGAGATTGAAGCAGAAGGTGAAGAAGCAAAGGTTGTAAACTTGTAAGATATTATTGAACTAATAGGCGGGATTAAGGAGGTGAGAACGAATGAGTTCAGATATTAAATTTAAACCAAGGGTAATTGGTTTTGTGTGCCACTGGTGAGCCTATGGCGCCGCTGATTTGGCTGGAGTTTCCAGACTACAATATACATCTGAAATGAGACTCGTTCGCGTCATGTGTTCCGGTAGAGTCGACATGACTTTTGTCTTCCGGGCCTTCTCAAGAGGAGCGGACGGGGTGTTTATGGGCGGTTGCCATCTAAATGAATGCAACTATATTACTCATGGCAACTTCCATGCGTTAAGCATGGTGAATATATCCAGAGCGCTGCTGAAGGATGTAGGGCTGAATCCGGAAAGGTTAAAGCTTAAGTTCATGTCCGGCAGCGAAGCGAATGTTTATGTTGAAGGCGTCAATGAATTTGTCAAGAAGATAAAGGAGCTGGGGCCTCTTGGCAAAGGAGAGGGAATGGAGGCAAGCGCTTTAAAAGCCAAACTTGAAGCAGTTACAAACCTGATACCCTACATCAGGCTGGTGGAAAGAGAGAGGCTCAGGGGGCCGTTCAAGACAGAAGAAGAATGCAATGAGTTTTTCGCCAGTGACGAGTTTAAAGGGCTATTTGAGGAAACAATTGCGGATAAATTGGCAGTGGGCCAGATCGTCGCCCTCCTGCGGCAGCAGCCCCTTACAACCCCGGAGATCGCTAAGGCGTTAGGCCTGACCCCGTCTGAAGTGTCAAGGTTCCTGATCAGTTCGTCAAGGCAAAAGTTTGT
This sequence comes from Firmicutes bacterium UBA5766, assembly GCA_002418775.1. Classification (GTDB taxonomy): domain Bacteria; phylum Bacillota; class Desulfotomaculia; order Desulfotomaculales; family Nap2-2B; genus 46-80. Next base: position 64,796 of record DIEU01000061.1, on the reverse strand, counting down.
CAGGTATGACGCAGGCCTGAAGCGGTATGCGCTCGCTTAAGGTGAAGAGCAGGCGGAGAATAAAAGGGAAAAAAGGAGATATTACAGGCTAAGGAGATAATACAGGCTATGGATATGGATAAAGTAGATCAAATTATTGATAAACATAATTGCGAAGCCAGTTCCCTAATTCAGGTTTTACTGGATATTCAGGGCGCAAACAACTGGCTTCCCAAAGAAGCGTTGGACAGGGTAGCCGAGAGATTGCAGGTTCCTTTAACCAGGATACAGCATATAGCTACCTTCTATAAAGCTTTTAGCGTAGTTCCCAAAGGGCGTCACGGAGTTCACATTTGCTTAGGAACCGCCTGTCATGTCCGCGGCGCATCGCGTATTCTCGACACCGTGCAGGACATAACCGGTCTTAACCCCGGCGAAACAGACCTGGATTTGAAGTTCAGCCTGGAAACCGTAAACTGCCTTGGTTGCTGCGCATTAGGGCCGGTTATGGAAGTCGACGGGAAGGTCCACGGCAAAATGGCGCCTGCCAAGATAGCAGACGTGCTAAAAAATTATGATTAGGGTGAAATTATGGCTCGTATAAATTCGTCCGCTGAGTTAGAACAAGTAAGAGCGGCCATATTGTCAGCAAGGGATCCAAATAAACCTTGCATTTCAATATGCGCCGGCGCCGGTTGTGTTGCTTCCGGCGCAAGTGAAGTAATAGCAGCCTTTAAAGAAGAGCTTGTCAAACAAGGTATGGATGCCGACATAGACATCAAGGGAACCGGTTGCCCGGGGTTTTGTGAAAGAGGTCCTATTTTAGTCATTTATCCTGACGAGATCTGTTATGTCCAGGTACAGCCTGAAGACGTTCCCGAAATTGTCAGTTCCTTAAAGGAGAAGACGGTTGTCGAACGCCTGCTCTTTACCGACGCGGTAACAAATGAGAAAGCGGTTCATGAGTATGATATCCCCTTTTATAAAAATCAGGAGAGAATCATACTCGGCAACAACATTAAAATCGATTTCAAGAGCATCGAAGACTACCTGGCTATCGGCGGTTATTCCGCCCTGTCCAAGTCGTTATTCCAGATGACTGCCGAAGAAGTCCTGGCGGAAGTTAAAAAATCAAACCTGAGAGGAAGGGGAGGCGCTGGTTTCCCCACCGGGAGCAAGTGGGAAGGCTCCCGCAATGCGCCCAGCGATATAAGGTATGTGATAGTCAACGCTGACGAAGGCGACCCCGGAGCATTTATGGATCGAGCAGTTCTTGAAGGGAACCCTCATTCAGTGCTTGAGGGGCTGACTATCGGTGCCTATGCTGTCGGCGCCTCTGAAGGCTATATTTACGTCCGGCAGGAGTACCCCCTGGCGGTAGAAAATGTGAATCATGCCATCAAGCAAGCTGAGGAGTATGGTTTACTGGGTGACAATATCCTTGGCTCAGGTTTTAATTTCAAGGTTAAAGTCCATATGGGGGCCGGCGCTTTTGTCTGCGGCGAGTCCACAGCCTTGATGACAGCCCTGGAAGGGCGGCCCGGAGAACCCAGACCGAAGTATGTCCGTTCCAACATCAAGGGGCTTTGGCAAAGACCCAGCGTGTTGAACAATGTGGAGACCTGGGCCAATGTCCCGCTGATCATCAACAAGGGCGCTGACTGGTTTACTCAATATGGAACCGCAACCAGCAAGGGCACGAAGATTTTCTCCCTGGTCGGCAAAATCAATAATACCGGCCTCGTGGAAGTGCCCATGGGAGTTACCTTAAGAGATATTGTTTTCAAGATCGGTGGAGGAATCCCCGGAGGCAAGAAGTTTAAAGCGATTCAGACCGGAGGGCCGTCCGGCGGATGTATCCCTGAGAGCATGCTGGACCTGGAAGTTGGTTTTGACGAACTTACCAAAGTCGGTTCGATGATGGGTTCCGGCGGAATGATCGTCATGGACGACGAGACCTGCATGGTCGATGTCGCCAGGTATTTCCTGGATTTCCTTACCGACGAATCGTGCGGCAAATGTGTGCCCTGCCGTGAAGGAATCAGGCAGATGCTCAAGATCCTCACCAACATCACCAAAGGAAAGGGTAAAGACGGCGACATAGAGCTTTTAGAGGAGCTGGCCGAGACAGCCGTTGAAGCCGCCCTTTGCGCTTTAGGAAAAAGCGCCCCGAACCCTTTCTTAAGCACGCTGAAATACTTCAGGGATGAGTACGAGGCGCACATTTACGAGAAGCGGTGCCCCGCCATGACCTGCAAGGAGTTAATTGCTTTCTATATTGACCCGGCCCTTTGCCAGGCCTGTATGGTTTGCGGCAGGAAATGCCCGACAGGCGCCATTATTGGCGGCAAAAACATGATTCATGTAGTTGACCAGGAAAAATGCACAAAGTGCGGAACCTGCTTTGAGGTTTGCCCCCCCCGTTTCCGTGCTGTGAAGAAAATTTCCGGCGAGCCCGTTCCGCCTCCGATTCCTGAAGAGCAAAGAGTTATTGTCCGGGGCAAAGGAAAGGGGGCAGCGGAAAATGAGTGATGTAGTCTTAACGATTGACGGAAAACAAGTAACGGCAAAAAAAGATATGACCGTCCTGGAAGCGGCGCGAAGCGCCGGGATACATATTCCCACTTTGTGTTACCATGAAAAACTGGAACCCTATGGGGCCTGCCGGCTCTGTGTAGTAGAAATAGAACAGCGCGGCTGGTGGAGGCTGGTTGTTTCCTGCGTTTACCCGGTAGAGAATAATCTGGTCGTCAAAACCAGGTCCGAGAAGATAGACAGGATCCGCAAAACAATCATCGAACTGTTGCTGGCCCATGCTCCGGACGCGTTTGAACTGGTGGATTTGGCCAAAGAGTACGGGGCGGACAGGAACCGTTTCGAAAAAGAACCGTCATTCTGCATTCATTGCGGCCTTTGCGTCAGGTACTGCGCCGAGATTAAAAAGGCGTTCGCCATCGGCTTTATCAACAGAGGGACAAAACGGGAGATCAGCTTTATTCCGGAGATAGCTTCCAAGGTATGCTGGGATTGCAAGGAATGCTTCCCGCTTTGCCCGACAGAAGCTCTTCAGGCGGCTTTCGTTTTAGCCAGGGCGATGTCATTCCCCGAGCTTGATTATGACGCTAATGTGAAGGGGAAATAGGGATTAGAATTTAATAAAACTAGTGGATAAATAACGGATAGATTTTTCCTTTAGAGGTTCATGATGCTGATTATAAAGCGGCCCGAATATATCGGGCCGCTTCTTTTGAGAACGATTATTGATGAATTTTTATCATCTGATGGCGCCGCTTCGGCTGCATGGAAGTCTATTCACCGCCGCCGGTATGGCAAGGGATTGTTTTAATAGGCAGGTCGACGCGGGTCAACAATTCGCTTTCCGGAACTTCCATCGGCGAATTCAAGTAATATTCATAAACAACACCGACAAACTCATAGCCGTTCTCAGCGATCCATTGAAACATTTCGGTGTATAATTTCTCCATACCTGCATATGCCCCTTTATACACGCAGGAGATCATCCGGCCCGGCGGGATTTGCCCTGCGAGGATTTCACTTTTTCCCGGCAATTGTTTGGCGACAGGGAACCCAAGTTCGACTTCAAGGTTCTGCATGTCGAGGTTGTAATAGGCTGCAAAAGGGGCAAATGACGGTTGCTGGCCGAGTTCGGTCAGATAGGCCATTATTTTCATATAACTTTCCCCGATAATTTTCTGCAGACCTTCCACAGAAGTCTTGACTTTTATAAATAACATTGGCTGAAGGTTTTGCTCTTTTAATTCAATATTCCATGACATTTCCATCGCTCCTATTCCATCAGTATCCATTTGCGTTTATTGAGGTAATTATAACATTATAAATTCTGTATTATCAACAGCAACGAATTTCTTATAGTATGAATGTTCATATTTTTAATTATTATGATAAAATAACTTTATGGCTGTCAAGGAGCTTCTTAAATTGACTATAGCGCCGGGCCACTTTATTGACCTATTTTGCCATTTGTGAAATATAAGATAATCGGCAAACCTGCGCCACAGAATGTATTTTCATTGATTTAACGTTTTTCAGCAATTGTTGAAAAACCTGAGTAAAGAGAGAAGCCAGGAATCGGTTGGGAATTTAGTGAGAACAAATATCGTGACTATAAGGGGGAAACACAGGGTGATTTTAGAACGAGTATATGATTTAGTTCTGCCAAGGCTTACAGGTAAGAAAGTAAGAGATGTTAGAGTCGGCCTGGCGCTTATGGCTGTTGAGCTGGATGATAGTTCAATAGGTGTTACTTATGTATTAAGAAAAGAAACAGGTGATGTTTGTAAAGCTATTCCACATGGTGGGAACCTTGTAGGGATTCCTGCCGAAGAGATTGCTGCGTGGGTTCTAAAAAGCAATAATGTTTTAGCCACGGCTATGGGATTAGCAGTAATAAATTCTCAAGTTGAATTCGACAAGCTTGCACAAGATAAAAATTCTGACGACAGAGATGCAGTATTTTCAATAGAAATTCAGCCTACTGACACTATTGGGGTAATAGGACATATTGGACCTGTTATCGTCAGATTAAATGGTAAAGTTAAGCGCATGATTATCTTTGAACGCGGTGAGGATATTCCTGATCATGTTTATCCGGAAAGCGCTCAGCCTGAGCTTTTACCTGAGTGCCAGGCGGTTTTTGTCACTAGCGCATCCCTTATCAACGGAACGCTTGAAAATCTTTTGAAATATTGCACAAATGCACGGGATGTGGTTATGGTCGGTTCCAGCACACCTTTGTATCCTGAAGCTTTTAGCGGAACTGGAGTAACTGTTCTTGCAGGAACGAGATGGCTCTCAGTAAATAAAGACGCTATATTTGCGGATATAAGCCAATGTGCAGGAATGAAACAATTAATTAAACATGGTCAAAAGATTTCGGTAAGGGTACAAGGGTAGTCAAATTAAGATGAAGTGTCGGATAGGCGGTGAGTTACTTGGAAAATTTAGTGATATATTCTCTTTTACAATTGAAAAATTTTCGGAGAGAGCTGTGTTAGGCTTTATTTTAGCAGATCAAAGGGTAGAGGGATACAAGGAACCATTTTCTATAGCGCGCAGACTTCCCGGTAAAGTTCGATGTTTTGTTTAATATATGTGGCATATTGAATTTTTATAGGCTGGTCATCTTTAAATCTATTGTGGCTAATACTAAAATTATCTATGGACAAGACACTCTTATTAATGTCAAAATATTCCTCATAACAAATAAATGCAGATGGATTATCCGTTAATATTTTAGCACCGCAGGCGACTGCTTCAACAACAATGTTAGAAAAATCGGGGATAGGATTATCATTAACTAAATGAAATAGAAAATCAATCTTTTGTAGGAAGGACGGCATTTCCCATGGTGGAATAAAGTCTAGAAATTTTACTTTATCCGGCTTATATTGAGCTAAAAAATCAGCTTTGCCTTTCCCCTGGGCTAAGAAAAACAGGCTTGAATCAAATGAAAATCCGTCCCAATAACTTAGAATTCTGTCAAGACCCTTATGCTGCCAATAATAATTTATTTTGCCGATATATGCAAAGTTAATTTGATTATCTCCTTTGGTTTCCGGATGGAAATAACGTTCATCCGGGACATAACGGGGAAGATTGACCACGTTGTTGTTAAGAATGCCTAATTCTGTTTTGTCAGTTACTATAGCGGCTGCGTTTGAAAGGGTTCTTTTTAACAGCTCATTTAATAATCCTTTGTCCCAGAATTTGGCTAAATCACTGCCTCCATGCCGGACAATATACGGTATTCCGGTAATTGTGCCTGCCAAAAAAGCAGCTATTCCATAGGGAATAAGGTAATGGCTGTCTATAAGATCTATTTTGTATTGGTTACATACATTCAGAACTTTGTTAAGCAGTTTTTCTTGAAAAAGTTTTGAACACGGGATATGCCAGGGCGTTTCTTGTTCTACATTGTGAACAAATACTCCTGCCGGCAAAAGAAAATCTGTCCCGCAAGATCCAATCTTATAATCATCTTCAACAGCCAAGGCATTGGTTACTACGTGAACTTCCAGGCCTGCCTCAGCCAAACCACGGGCAAGCCAATATGTTTTAGTAGCTATACCTCCTTGAATTGGCGGGAATTTACTAACTATACATATTTTCAAATAGACCACCTGCCAAGGCTTCCTCCAGACAGAAAGCCGGTTCAAAATTTCCGTTTTTATAAAAGTAAAAGTAAAAAAATAAATCGAACATAAATATGTCAATTTTGTTCGTCAGGTATTGTTTGTAATAGTGATTCTGAACATGGGCGTCGCTAACATTATTGTTAATAAAACTTCTTACTTGATTGTCGAGTTGATTAAGCGCAGCAGGCATGCCAAATTTCTTTCTGTTACAAATATCTTCCATGCCGTAACGTGTAAAATAATTCCTTGCTGTGTCTTTTAACAGCAGCTTTGTGACGCCGGGTTTTGGGGCTTTGTATTCCACCGGTGTATCAACAGCCAGTTTTACTATATCCTCATACAAATAAAATGGGCGAATTTCAAAACCAAAAGCGCCAGATGAACGGTCGACACTCCAGAGATGATAATTGGATAATGCGCTTTTCAATAATGCATCGAAAATATTTAAGCGATACTGTGATTCATCCTCGGGAAGCGGGAAAAGCTGGTCTACCAACATAGCCAGTTTATCATTCGGAACGTTCTTTACAGCTTCTTTCAGGCGTATACGCAACCGGTCGGCGAAACCAAGCGGGTGTGTGTATGTCCAATAATATCCACCGAAGAGTTCATCTGCGCCCTCTCCTGTTAAGGCAACCTTGACATGCTGGGAGGCTTTTTTGCAAAGCAGATGAAAAGCCACGCCACCCTGCAGGTCAAAAACGCCGCCGGCAACAATATTTTCATAATGGTAAACGAATCTTGGCAGTTCAGCTAAATAATCCTGCAAAGTAACAGGTATTTCATAATGGTCGCTGTTTATTGCCTTCGCAACATTCCTGGACCAGGGCAGATCCGGAGCAAGAGGGCTGTCCGAAAGATGGAATGTTTTAATTTTGCCGTGTATTTCTTTGCAAAGCACAGCCATTAAAGATGAATCTACGCCGCCTGAAAGATAAACGCCAACTTCATGAGCGCCATGTTCAGTAACCAACCTCATAGCGGCAGGCAAGGTATTAGAAAGCAGTGTTTTATGATAGTAGTAGTCTTCATCTGTGCCTGAAAAAGAAAAGGCAGTTGGCGGGACATAATATTTTTCGGAACATATTTCATTTCCATCAAAAATTAGAACTTCTCCAGGCATAACCTGCTTTATTCCAACAAAAAGCGTTTCATCCGAAGAGTAAATATAACCAAAAGTTAAAATCTCTTGCAACGCAGATTCGTTTAAATGGGGTTGACGGTCAGTCCATCTTAATAATGCTTTTATTTCTGAAGCAAAAGCAAGCTCATTTCCTTTCCGGCTATAGAAGAGCGGTTTTACCCCAAACCTGTCTCTTACCAAAATGAGCCTGTCGCCGTCAAGAATTGCAACAGCAAACATCCCTTTTACTTTATTGACAAATTCCAGTCCGTATTTATGGTACATTGTCCAGATGACTTCTGTATCTGTACCGGTAAAGAATGTATAACCCTCATCTTCGAGCTTTTTTTGCCAGAAGTGATAATTATAAATTTCGCCGTTCAATAGTACTTGAGGTCCAATTTCGTCGCGGCAATAAGGGAAAGGAGCGTTTAATTGACCGGTGATATGAAGTCTTGCGCTCCCAAGAGCATGTTTGCCCCCAACTATTTTTGCAAAGCTTGCGTCTGGTCCGCGGTGGGCTATGGTTGAGGTCATCAGTTCTATTCTTTTTAGATCGCTGCTGCCGTATACCCCACAAATACCACACATATTAATGTTCTTTTCTCTTGAAATAAATTAGCAATTCTTTTAACGCCCAGTAAGCTAAAGCAGTTCCCTCGTCAATGTAATGATAAGGCCACATTCCGTTAGGGAGTTGGTTTCTTAGTAACCAGTCCAATGAGCGTTCAAAAACAATTTCCGGTACTCCATCGGCATGCGCCAGCAGTCCCAACGCTGCAACTGAAGTACACCATGGATCACTTCCGCACGGGTGATCACGCCAGGGGGCAAAGCCGCCGTCTTCATTTTGGGAGGAAATAAGAGAAGAAACTAGAGAATTAATTAACTCCGGATCTTCAGTTGAATATCTGTGCTTGCTAAAAGCTAAAATCGGCAGGGCTATTTTATAGGTTAGGCTTGTTTCCAGCTTTATCTCATCATTACAGGCTTTTTCCAACCAGTTTAATACTTCATTATCTATAAGTTCCGGGCACAGTATGGCCACCCATGAGGTATATGGTATTCTTGGCGTATCCCGGTTATTTCTTCCCCATCCCACCCCGGATATTCTTTGCTCAGCCAACCAATGAAGACCCTTATTCAAAGGGCCTTCATATTCTCCAGATAATTTTCTTAAATATGCTATTGACCAGGCTGTTTCCTCAACATCAACCCATCCGCCATCTGTTGACTGCCTGTTAACTATATAATCAGCTATATTTGTAAAAATTGTGTTACCAGGGACTGGTATTTTTTCTAATGACACTGTCCCAACTCTTGCCATTCTTTCAGGATCAATTTTATTATTTAATCCGTTTTTTAATATGGAAGTCAGACTTACTGAGGCGGTAAATAACGCTTCTCCCATTCTTTTTCCATCCCGCTCTCCAATGATTCTATTACTTCTAGACATTCTTTACAATAATAGAATAATTGTTCACTATTTCGCTCGTCATTTGTTACGCGAAGCCTTACTTTATCTGGAGGGATTATTTTTTTACAGCGTGAACATCTTATAAATGGTTCAGTATTTTGTTTTTCCCATGTAATTGTTAGATTGAGATCTTCAATTGCTACAAGTGGGTACGGGTAAAAAATTTTACGCCACCATTTATAGGTTTTATTCCCATATTTTTTACTTCTTCGCACATTGATAAATTCATTAAATTTATAAAACAAGTCTTTTCTTAGGTCAGACTTGAGTTCTTCTCCAAGTTCTCCAATTACAGTTATCTTTGTTTTACCTGATTTTTGAAGCTCCTCTAGTAAAGTAATTATTCCTGGTAAGTAAAGATGATTTTCCTTATATATAAGTTTTTTAATATTTTTATTTTCATCGTCAGTATCATTAAATGTTTTTTCAAAACTATCGCCTTTATTTACATCAATTAGAGATCCCATATTAGCACAGATAACTGAACAATTTTCAAGATTCCTAAACAGGTTATTAGTCCAAACAGTATCACCTGTAAAACCAATTAATTTATTTTCACTATTATCTTTTAGTATATATCCAACACAGTTTGCATCTTTTTGTACTTCTTTATGGCATGCAGGGATGGCAGTTAAAACAAAAGATTCTCCTATACTAATTTGTCTTATTCCTTTTTCTACATCTTGCCTATCAGGGTCTACTACTACAACGTCCTTTATACAATCACGGCTCTCAGATATTACCTGAAAAAAGTGATCAAAACAAGATGGCGTTAATACTACCATCACTTTTTTAGGGACCCAATTATATATTTTCCTGGGACCTCGTTTATTCATTTCATGAATAAGCGTTATTAGGCCGCGAAAGTCAACGGAATGATCTATGTGGGAATGTGTTATAGCAATTGTAGTAATGTCTTTTATGGAAAAGTTGTGTTCGATAAAATTTTCTATAAAATCATAACCAGGATCAACTACTATTCCATCTACTATATTACCATTATCACTAACTTTATAAACAAAATATCCTCCGCCTCTGCTACTTATTGAATAACTGCCAAGCGATGGTGTATATGATTGCCACTTGCGTAAAACTGTAAATGCATATCTATTAGCAAGTTGAGGCCAATAACTATTATATATTAAATTTCTATCAAAGGATTCTGAGTTATAACGCAACCGTTGAGTATAATAGTCCTTATTAATACCGTTATTTGCAAATTCCTTAATAGCTTCAAAACTTTCAGGAAAACGATAGTCCTTTTCAATATCTATGTCATTCTCTCCCAGTAATAATAGCCTTCGATATGATTTAACTTTTTGATAACTGGAAGGTTTATTCTTTTCTTGAATAAGTTGTAAGCAGTATTTTTTTTCTCTGTCTTTGATATCTTGGCAACTAATAATTCCATCATCATTGATCTCTTCTAAAACTTCAACAATTAGTTTTAAGATTTCCACTTTATTTGGGATCCATCGTTCAGAGTTTTCAATTCTTCCAAATATTACATTTAGCATATCTAATAAAAGCGCTTCTTTATCAGCTATATTATAATGGTTACCTTTATTGTAATGGTTATCTTTTATTACTTTTAAATATTGCTTAAATGCGTCCAGCCATAAAAATGAAGCTTGTATTTTTTCATCTTCATTTTTTTCATTTTCATATAATATTTTAGTTATTTTAAGCGCATCACTAATATCTTGAATAGATTGGTCATTATTTATTGGATTATTGCGTACTTTCTCAATATAGTATTTTGCTTCTAGAGAATTAAATCTATTACAAAGTATTTCTTTTGTCCTAGAATAACTTTTAATCTCTTTTCTAATGTCTTCAATTTCTGTTATAATAGGCATGATTTCATGGGGTGATGACGATTCGATCTTAGCATGTGAATTTAGTATCATGCTTTCTATTATTTTATATTTTATTGTTGCGTCAAAACCTATTTTGGAAAACTGATAATATTCTTTTAAAAGATTTTCTAGAATATCAATACTTTCTTTGCCCCTTTGAAGTTTTATTAGGACTTCTGCTTTGTGATATATTGCTGGGAAAATAACATACAATTTCCATATATCTATATCAATGTCATATTTGTAACTAAGAAGTTGTGTTATTATTATTTCATCATAATAGTTAAGTGCCTGTTCCCTGCTTTCTTTATTTTCGTGATGTGTTAACCCAAGAGCCTTATTATATAGTCCGAGCAATTCATAATGACAGGCTGATTCGCGATAATACTTTAAGGATTTCTCAGCATAACCAGTATTTAGATAACCAGAACAACATTGGCTAATTTCATTATAGAAGAGAATAAGGAATTTTTTCTGTCCAAAATCTGGGGGCCCCTCTTCGCATTTATTTATTGCAAAATCTTGTTCGTATATATTAGGTAATTTCGAAAGTAAATATTCAGCAATTTCATCTATAAATTTGGAGGCCTCTTTAGTACCAATGCTCTGTAAAATAGCTCTTGTCTTCTTTGCTAAAAATAGATGTTTCCAAAGAGTAATAGCATTATTAGGTATGCTTTTTTCGTCTATTCTAACAACGTACTTTTCATAAGTTCGAAGTATTTGGATAATTAACCCATGTTGGTTGGCATTTATTAGTTCATTACAATCGGATAAAATATCATGATCATCACATTTTATATCTATTTCTTGATAGTTTTCAACGTCAATAAATATATCATAAATAATATTCAAGGTCTCAAAATCTAGATCAGTGAGTTCTTCATGATTAATAATCATTTCCTAACCCCCAAGCTGTATGAAAAAACACAAATAAACAATAATCAGAAATTATCTGCAGCCATGACAGGATGAGCATTGTTTGCAGACGAGTTTCCCCGTAGCTTTTTCAATCGTTTCTTCGGCAATATGCATGGATTCTTGCTTTTCTAAAACCGGTTCCTTGTATGGCTTTTTAACCATTGTTAATCCTCCTTTATTTGGCTAATAATTTTTTCGTGAAGTAACTCCTGTAATATTCTTTGAAGATCATTTTGAGCCCTGTTTTTTTCAACATCAAATTGTTGAAGCAACTCAAAAACCAATGATTCAAAGTTATTTCCTTCAGTTATCATTTGTAAAATAAACATAGAGACATCATTAAGGTTGAAGATGTCACCATTAACTATATTGAAAAGCCAGTATTTATCTAGTTCCTCTATTTGGTGTAAGATAAATTCTTCGTTTAGTTTGAACTTTGACTGTGGATTTATTTCCAACATTGAGGGTCCTCCGCAAGGTAATCTCCGTTTAGATAATAAGCTGCTGCACGGCAACCACGGCAAACAGGCAGCAATTCGCAATTGTTGCACTTACCCTTCAGATTGCGGGAATTACGGATTTCCCATAATAAATCAGAATCATACCATATTTTATACAGCCCGTCACTTAGAATGTTACCCAATGGTATCGGCAAGCGCCGGCAAGGGTATACAGTACCGTCATGCATAATAGTAAGAGCATTTGTACCAATAGAACACATTGCGCCGAAAGCGTCGCCGCAAAGAGCAAAAAGAGGACGGTAAGTTAGCATTTTTACACGTTTTTCTTCTTGCGATAATCTGGCAATTAATTGGTTGGCTGATTTCAGCTCATCCCGGCTTAGTATTTTTTCTTTGACTTGTTTTCCTTTACCTTCAGGGATAAATCGTTCAAAGCTAAGATAGTTAACACCACGATCTACAGCCAATTCAACTATCCCTGGAATGTCCTCCCAATTGTCATGAGTAAGTGTAACCATAATACAAATTGGTATTTGGTATTCTCTAAGGGATGCTATGGCAGATAGGATATTTTCAAAGTTTCCATGTCCACGAATGTCGTCATTTTTTGTAGAGTTAGGCCCTTCAAGGGAAAGCTGCACCCTGCGCAACTTTTTCGACTTTGACAGGAAGGAAAGTGCGTTCTCATCTAATAGGGTTCCATTTGTAAGGAGGTCAAAATAATAAATATGCTTTTTTGATACTATTTTGTCTGATATCTGTTTAATTTCATTTAACCGTAGAAGCGGCTCTCCGCCGGTTATTGACAGTGTAGCGAACTTGCCCCACTTGGCGGCTGTACTATCTAATATGTCTAAAACCGATAAAAGTTCCTCCGAACTTAATTCGCCTTCAGAGTCATATTTATCATGATAACAGTGTTTACACCTGAGATTGCACCTTTCTGTTATGTGCCATTGAAAATAGAATTCATTTTCAAAATGTAGCTCGTTAAAAGTACCCAAAAAACTGCGCCTCTTAAATCTTTAAAATTCTTGGGCTGTTGCATAAATTTGTAAATGATTGTTTTTCGGTTGTTTTTCTATATAATACGACAAATATCAAAAAATTTCCTGTTTTATGATTACAAGAATTTTACTCCTTATATTATATTACAGGTTGGTTGGGCAAATAAGCAAGGAAAAAGAACTTGAGGTACGTATGGAGAACCTGTGCGCACTGGTATAATAAGTCAGCAGCGGCTAATATTATAATTGTCAAAAGTATTATTGTGTCAGATTGTTTTATAAGGAGCTTGTTTGGAATTGTTATGGCTAAACAGGTAGGCGGGCCGTTTTTTGTTACCGGCAAGTGAGAAATTGGTTTTAAGTAGAATTGTTTATCTTGTTAAGACAAAGATTACCATCCCTGGGTCAGGTATTTGCGGCGGTCTGCGGAATCTAGCACACGCTCGCAGGATTCCCATGGAACCTTTTCTATCTGGTTATATTTGATGTCAAACGGATGCTTTTTTTGAATAGAATCAATTGTCTTTTTGGCCTGTTCGATTTCTCCCAAAGCCAGGTACACCCAGGTATCCTCCAATACGTCCGGGATTTGCCCAAACAGCCTGTAGATTTCTTCCATGCGATCAGAAAGCAGTTCGTGGGCTCGGTCTTCTACAGAGTCCTTGTACCTGAGGTTATATATTAAAACAGTATCTCTTGTTTGACCGATTCGCTGGATTCTTCCTTTGCGCTGCTCCAACCGGGTCGGGTTCCAGGGAAGATCGAGATTAATCAACGTGCCCAAACGCTGCAAATTGATTCCTTCACTTGCCGCATCTGTTCCCAGTAATAATCTTAACGAACCTTTGGAAACCAGCCTTTTAAGTTCATCCCTGGCCGCTCTTTTCATACAGCCGTTCTTTATTATAGAGGATCGCTCGTCGCCGGCGTATATGCCGATATTTTCTTCAGGCAATTCCTTTGATAAGTTTTCAGCCAGCCAAAAAATGGAGTCGTAGTACTGTGAGAAAATAATACAGCCCTGTTCCAGCCAGCCTTTTCCCGTCAAGCAGTCAAGAATAACTTCATACTTGGGATCCCGCTCTTCTGCGCTTAAGGCCTGTATAAATCTTTGGAGAACTTCCCTTTCTTCCTGTGTCAGGGTTTTTATGCCGTTAGTATCAGGAACCGGTTCATCCTCTTCATTATCCTCTTTGATTACATATTGCCAGTCTCTTAACATTTTTTCGGCCGTCAATTTTCCCGCGTAGATAGTGCTGCCCACCCTCTTGAGTAAGAGAGTTTTAAGAAAACCGGCTGTTTTTAAACGTGCTGCAAGCAGTCTGCAAAATTCCCCGGCCAGTTCATATGCTTCTTTTAAATAAGGGGTCAGGCGGACGGCTTCTTTCTCTTTTTCTCCAAAAAGCTCTACCTTTACTCTTTTTAAATACGGTTCGCCAGTTTCAGGGTCGATGGTGTTTTCTAAAAAATCTCTGGTTCGCATGACGATATGGCGGATAAAAGGATTATACCGCTGTACGAAAGACCTGGAAAGCCGTCTTATTCTGCTGCGATCAGCTTCGCTCATCGAATGCCACGCTTCGGACGGCGCTACATTATCACTGTCCGCCATGCGCAGTGAGCGGCGGATCAATCCAAAATCACGGTCTTCCGACGCTTGAGGCAGCGGGTTTCTTATCCAGCCCCAGCGATCAAAATCATCTTCGGGCAGTTCCATAGACCCCAATACAAGGTCTAACGCTTCTCCTGGCCTTCTCCAGTTACTGAAGCGAGCGCCGAAGACTTCCTCGTTTCCGCGGGAAAGCACATCCAGAAGGTCCCACGCCTCTACCGGGTCTTTCTGTACCGGAGTCGCCGTGGCCAGTAACAGGCTTTTCGTATGGACAGCCACCTGATCTAGAAAGTCCAACAAATTATTGCGTTCTGGTTTTTCAGCCTCTTTGCCCGGTCCCAGGTTGTTACGGTGCGCACGGTGCGCCTCATCCACGATTATACACTCATAGTTAATCTGTTTAAATAACTCGGCGATTTCTGATTTGCTGATAATAAGTCCCGTTGATACAACGCCAATTCTTCTTGGACACTTGCTTATCCCCCCAGGACCCAAAACCGGGTATTCAATGCCGTTTTCGTCTATCCATTGTTTGCCGTTCCACACGGCGGACGGCATATCAAGCAGGTTTTTCATCTCATCCTGCCACTGCAGGAGTAGTGTTTTAGGCGCCAGGATGAGCACAGGTTTGCTTCCGTATAGGGCCATTAACTGGGCTGCCAGCGCCAGTTGCACCGTCTTTCCCAAACCTACCATGTCAGCCAGGACAAACCTGGCGCCGTTCCTTTTGTGCGCTTCAAATGCAAGCTGCACGAAATATTTTTGGTGTTCCCACAGGCCGTTTTCCCGGCGGTAAACCGGAGTTTCGATAACAGTCATTGAGGGATCCGGCTCCCGCCGCCAGTCTTCAACACTGGGAATTACCACGCGTCGAGCCAGCCGTCCGATGTCCTGGATTACAAAGTCGGATAAAGGTATCGCGAAGGGGCTGTTCCAGAGCGCGTCGAACTCCTCCCGTACCCATTTGACCGCTTCTGCTGAATCGTCTTCCCAGAGGATTTCATAATTCATTTTCCAGGCGCCGTATGTCTCGTTGGCGCTTCCGATAAAAGAAGTCCTGCGTCCGTCACACAGTGTGATAACTCCGGCCTTACCATGTATCAAGCCGAATTTTTCACGCGGCATAACACGGATCTGCAACTTTCCGGAATGCAGCAGTTCATATAATTTGGAAAGCCGCGGCTGGGAGGCCGGGCCGTATTTCTCCGGCTCTGCTTCGCACCACTCACGCCTCATGGCATACTGGGCGGCCCTGGCTGTTTCCACATCCCGCAGTTCCAAGTCGGAATTGCAGACTACCCGCACAGGCCCGGTGACAGTTTCCAGAGCCTCACCGGCTACCTCCAGCATAGAGGAGCGAAAATAGCCGGCTATACGGTCATATGCCTGCGCGCCGGTCAAACGGTTTTTTAAGAAAGAATGATCGAGTTTTTGACGCCGTGAGGAAAACCGGTTAATCAATGTGCTTACCTTTCTTATTCTATAGCTAAACAGTCAAATAGTTTAATCAAACAGGGTTGATTTTCCCGACCCGTTTGCGCCCAGAAATACAGCCATGTTCGGTATGTTTTTAAGAGTCGCATCTTTAAATATTTTATAGTTTTTAATACGCAGGGACTCAATTTTCATATTTCATCACTCCGAAATTCCTGATCGGCTTTACAATAGTATTCCCTTTTTTAAATATGGTCATTTTCCAACGCGCCCGCTAAAATCCTGGCCACGTTGGAGTCATCCCGCCAATGGGGCATGTTTTTGTTAGATCCAAGCGCGGCCAGGTAATGAAGGATTTGAATTATAGTTTGGCGCTTATTCCAGTACAAGCCTTGAAGTTCGTTATAAAACCAGTTGCGTCCTTGCGCAATTTCACCCGTGTGCGCCGACTCGCGGATGGCAAATAAAACCTGGCGCACCAGCGTGGCGCCGAAACCGGTGTTTTCCAACTGCCTGGCGGCAAATTCGGAAGCTGTTTTCAACCTGGCCTGATTGGCCCGGCTGCCTTCCAGGAGTTGACGGTAATCCCTGATCCCAAAACCGCGGGCAAGTTCCTGGTAAGCCCCGGAGCGTCGCTCCCCATGGCTTTCCAGTTCAAGCCCCTTGAGATAGAATCTTTCTTCCGGGGACAGGCCCTTCCAGGTGAATATCTCCATGCCCTTCGGAACCAGGTGATCGCAGGCAATTTCCACAGCGCGGTTGATAATGTCCACTACAGGGGACTGCTCGCCCCGCTGTCTGGGCCTGGCCAGTTCCCCGGCCACATCAATGTCTTCTATACTCCGGTATCTTGTTAAAACACGCAGGGCGGCGGCATAAGCGGCAAGCTGGTAATCGGTGTCGCTGAAATTGGGGTCCTCCAAGTCTTCCAGGGCCAGCATCTCGTTAAGCTGGTTCTTGACTTCATCTTCCACTTGCGGATAAATCTCATCCGTAAATGCCGTTTCAAGGGAGGTCTGCTTGCGCAGCACCAGCAGCACCGTTCCCTGGACGTAATTGCCCTCTTTTAATGCGGAATCCGTTTCGGTGGCTATGCACCAGGCCGCTGTCACGCTCAAGCCGGCGGCCCAGAGAATTAATGCCAGATCCGCCCATACTCCGGAATCCTGGTGGGTAAACATAACGATCTGCGCCCCGTCGCCCGGCATATGTTCGGCAAGGTTGCGGTATGAATCGACCATACTGTTGCGAAAGTTTTCATCTGAGCCGGTGATGGCAAGCGCACGTTTACTGTCTGTGTACCACTCAGGGAAAAATATTTTTATATGTTTATCATACCAGGCAATAAAAAATTCCGACAGTTCATGGTAGTTAATAGCATCGGCATATGGAGGGTCAGTTAACCAGATATCACAATAATGATCATTTTGGCGAGCATCTTTAGCTGAGACAACTCTTGTGTTATTAAAAATATTAACGGACCAATTTAGAAAAAAGGGACTTTTAAAACTCGACAAGCTTCTTGTGGCATATGTAAATAATGTATTTAAAGCTTGATTGTAGAAAGTTTGCGCCATTTTTTCATTTGCAGAGCTAGAATCCCAACGGCAAAGTTTACTATTCCAATCTGAGCATCTTCCCATACTAAATAAAAATGATAATAGAATTTTTTCAGTAGTAAAGTTACTAAATGCATTATCTATTAACAATGCATTTAGTAATAATTGCCGGTGGTTAAACAGGTGATGCCAATGTGTCCAGCCGCGTTCACGTAGAGGTTGATCAGTATTATATCCAGGCTCAATCCTGCGGCTTGGAATATACCCTTTTTCCTGCCATTCGGCAAAGCGCTCCTGTAAAAGTTCCAGGACAAGTTCCTCCCGGCGCAGATCGTCCTCGTCGGGAGCGCTGTAATAGCGTTCAGTTATAGTTTTGCCTTCTTCGTCTTCCCATGTTTCAACCCAACGGATGCAATAGAGTCGTTCCTGAAAAACGTCTTCCGGGCGGGGCACGATATCCCGGTTTTCCCACATCCGCAGGCCATACTGGTCTTTCCCGCCGCGTCCGTCGCCGCGCAGCATAG
Source organism: Firmicutes bacterium UBA5766 (assembly GCA_002418775.1). Lineage (GTDB taxonomy): Bacteria > Bacillota > Desulfotomaculia > Desulfotomaculales > Nap2-2B > 46-80. The sequence goes on along the minus strand of DIEU01000061.1, from coordinate 46,664 downwards.
TCATGGGAGTGGTATGAGGAAGGCAGTTGGGGCAGCACAAAGCGGAATCTTTTACGGCGCCGGCCGCTCTTGCGTTTTCCATTTCTTCATCTGAAACGCCCGATTCGATAAGTATATCAAACCGCTTGCCTGCTTCGTCAGGCTTTAATTTAGCCACGCAGCGCGTCTTTTCACCGATAACCCAGGAAGGCGCCAGAGGAACTTTCCAGCCGCATCCGGGGCAGACAGCTTCATTGCAGTAAAGGTAGGCGTCCGCCCGGTGTCCCTCTTTGTTGTGCTCAATACCCCATGCAGTGATTTGCTGATCTACAGCGTTATAAACCTCCTGCTGCGCCTGGCGGACCTGCTTGGCAATTGTTTCGCCCCCGCCGATGATATTTAGCGCCGCCCAGGTGAGCAAAGCCGCCACCGGGTTGAGATCCGACCCGTAAGCTTCGCAGCCGAGGCGCGCGGCCTCGAAAGGAATACTGCCGCCTCCGCAAAAGGCGTCACCCACGCGCGGCGTATGACCGAACCGCCGTTGACCCAACTGGCTGACAAGTTCCTGCAGGTTGTTTGCGGTGGTATTCAGGTGTGTGTTGATTTCCGTCCAGGCTTTTCCGGAAGGCCCCTTAATCTGTTCGGGGCGGCTGCAGTACTGAAGTTTTTCGTCATAAGACAGGGGCATAAAAACAATCCGCTGCAGATCCTCTCTTTGTTCCCTGGTTGTTCCTTTTTTTAATTTCGGCTTTTCATCGGTAGATGTCTCTTTAAACCACCGCTCCCTTTGAGCCGGGTCAAGCCGTTTATATACTTCCTTAAGCGTAATCAGCTTATCTTTGCGCAGCCAGAGCCCTTCCTCATCCATCGTGAGAATCTTGAGAAAAATTTCCCGGTCTTTGACCGGATTATCGGATGCCGGCATCAACAACCCGATGATCGCGGCGCGCGCCAAAATCAGCGGCTTGCGCCCCCACCATTTGCCCAGTCCGGTAAGTGTCTGGCTGTAATTGGCCTTCCGTTCCTTGTAGCTTTCTTTGGAAATCTTTGATACAGGGAACTGCGTTTCAATAAACGATTTTTTCATCGCCGGCGTCCGTTTCCTGCTTCCTGGGATGGACTAATTCCAGTTCTCCGGCCCAGGACAGTGTTTCTTTCATAATTAACAACAGCTCATGGCGCGGCTCAGCCGGATCGGCGTCTGAGACCGGGTTCTCCGTCAGGGCGTACCGTACGGCCTTTCTCCAGCCTTTGTTACGCCCGTTGATCGCGTGGCCGGTTGCGGCGTTGGTCATGGTAAACAGCCACCAGCGCTCTTCAGGGGCCAGGCCGAGCCAATTTTTAACAGCAACCGGGATCAGGGCCGGGTCGGCGTCTTCAACAGCCCAGGCCAGCAGCGTCATTTCCTTGCCCAGCAGCCGCGATACGGGAGTCTGTCCTATTTTCCAGCGGCCCGCCGCAATACCGTTTTTTTTCAGCCGCCGGTTGAATTCATTCTGCACATGTTCCGCAATGTCCAGCCATTTGCTGCGGGGTAAAATTACCCGCATTTTATCGTCCTCGTTTCCCAGGGTAAAACTCAGGTCCCGCCTTTTCTGGCTATGGTCCCAGGTAAAATGTTCGCTGATGTAAATATGTGACGACTTGGCCGCATGGATTGTGACAAGGAAATGATGGCCTGATTCTTCCGGATTAAAACCAAAGCCTGTCGAGTCCCGGCTGTTACCCACGCTGTGTCACCTCACCCGGTTTAATTTCTGTCCTTACTTCCGCCACCCAGTTCAGAAGGTCCTGTCCGGTCGGGAAATGAAGAGACATTGCTTCCAGGCTGACCTCGCCTTCGGGCACAAGTTTTCTCAACTGCCCGATAATGTCTTCCAGCTTGGCTGCGTCAAGCAGCAACTTTTCATCAAGGTTCAGTTCCGCCCAGCATTGCCCTATTACAGCTATTTTGGCCGCGGGCAGGGAGGCCCGGTATTTTTTAAGCAGGTTAATCAGTTCATAAGTTTCCTGGGTCGTACCAGGCAAATACTCCCGCAGCCAGATTGCCGGTATATTGGGATCTACCTCCTCCGGTACCGGCTCGCCCCTGGCGCTCCGCTGCCTGATTTCCAAATGGTGCGTTTCTGAAACGAGGCCGTTTTTCTCGGCTACCGCCAGCACAAGCAGTGTTCCCGGGGGTACGGCAAAAGGTTCGTTGTAAGCTCCGCCGGATAATTTGGGATCCGAACCGTCAGTAGTATAGCGGATGGAAGCGGGAGGAGCGGACTTTAGTTCGACCATTTTTTCGCCGCTCGTTCCCTGGAAGGAACGGGATTTTATGGTGATCTGGTTTTTCCAGGCGACAGGGTTTCCCTGCTGGTGTTTTCCGCTGGAATCGGCGCAGAGAAAAGAAACCATCAATTCCCGGGTTTTAAAAGACCTGGGGTTGGAAACCTGCATCGAGCCGGTTGTCGCTGGCCCGTTTATATCGTAGTAAAGCGTATCTCCATGTACAGGAGTAAGTTTGAGAGTGGCTTCGCCGGTATTGTCATCCCTGCTCAATTGTTGAATCTGCACACTGGTAACCGGAGGAGGGAAAGGCCCCTTTTCCACATAGCCGCCCTGCTCGCGCCACTGGTCCTTGAAAATCATCTCGCTTTTTAATGAATCCAGGGCGTCGGTGCGGTGCCATTGCCAGGTTATAGTTAGAGCAGCCCGCTTTTTAACTTCTGTCCAGAGCATTGTCTTATGAGTAAATAACCTGGTTTCGCATTTTTTCCGGAAGGTTTCACCGGTAACGTCCTCGGTGAATTTCTGCTTTGACTTTAAGGTCTCCCGGACTTGCTGCTCCCCCCGGTACTGGTTGTTGCTGTATTCCATCTTGAAGTCCGCATTGACCAACTTGTTGATATGGGGGTAGGTCAGGGTGACGAATGTTTCTCTGGCGGCGCTTAACAGGCCGAGCATAATTTTGTCCAGTTTGTCCATGGCGGAAACGCGCTGCGGGTCATTTGCGGGCAATTTTTCCTGATCCATCTCCGCGATAATGCTGTTGATAGCTTTATGCTCTTTGGCCACCTCCAGCAGGTTCTCCAGATTATCCCGCTGGCCGGACAGGAACAAAATGCGGTTTTTATAATCAAGGTTCTGGTAAAAACTCTGCAGGTCGGGGTGCAGCCCGCCGGGATATGGTTCGTAGATAACAAGAACCACTTTGTCAGCGGTAACTTTAATCTCATCCAGTGCCGGCATTACCTGTAATTCCTGGTAGCAGTCCTTTTGGCTGGGGGCAAAAAGCCCGGTTAAGATTGTCCGGAGCTCTTTTATGGCAGATTCTTGGTTGTAAGAATCGGCCAATGTTTTAAGTTTTGCAACCAGGTTTTGAACGTTTTTAAAGAAGAGTTTGCCCTCAATGCTGGAATGAAGGTACCAGGCTTTGGTAGACAGGCTGCCCAGTATTTCTTTAAGTTTACTGATATCGCGGCCGGGCGCGCAGAGGTAGGCGACAATTTCCGAAAGGGAAAGGCCGAGGACGGCGTTGGGAACATTGGCCAAAGAGGACATCAACAGCAATGCGCAGGCGTCACGCGCTTCATTGCCGCCAAGGTTGGTATCTATATTTTCGGCAATAGACTGGCCGCCTGAAGCAATGTCGTGGCTGATGGCATTTTCCAGGGATGGATTGATGTTGGTGATTTCGGCCAATATGTCACGGTCGTTCAATTCTATATCATATGCGTGGATCAGCTGTAATTTGGAAGCCTTCGCATCCTGGCCGCCGAATAAGTTTGCCGTTACCAGCCTCATTAAACGGATCAAGTCACGGGTCTGCTGGTAGCCGGGATTTTCCCTGAATCGGGCGTACAGGTCCCGAATTGCCGGATGGAAGGGGTAGGATTCCCGGATCGCCTGGACAAATTTATCCGGGGATACATTTGTTATGTCCATCTGTCTGGCTTCACGGAGAGCCTGCGCGTACGAGCGCGCGACTTCAAGGATTATATTTTCATCGGGCAGGGACTTAAAAAGCCTTTTTCTTAAAATGTGGTAAAATTCATCAGTGTTAAGCGCCACCGGCTCAAGATTCAGGGCAACCCTTCCAATCTCATTTTCCAGGTTTTTCAGAACCTCTCCGATTAGCCGCGTGCCTTCCTCATAGGTAGCCTTCAGGTCGGAAATGACCACACAAACATTGGAAAGCTCGTCTTTGTTAACAGCGACAAGGAGATTTGCCAACGCTGTAATAGTAACCTGCGCCAGGTCCGAGTTGCCGATTGTTTTTGATTTGGAGTAAACCAGGTAGGGGGGAAGTTCATCCAGTAAGATTAAGAGAGGTTCGCCTTTCAATAGATTAATCCAGGCTGTTTGGCCCGGGGCTGACAAAGGGGAATAATAATCTTTGAACAACTCTTTCTTGCCGAGCTGATCCGCAATAGATCCCCATATTCCGAGAGGAGCGTCGCTCTCCCTGCCTGTAAAGGCCACCACGCGGACTTTGCCAAAACCGGCTTCCTGATAGTCCTCGCCCATTACTTTTGACCTGTATTCGGGATACTTGGCCAACAGGCCCGCGCAGATCATATTGTGAGTTTTGCCGCCGCCCATAGCCTGGGTTAATTTAATTACCCCGGCGGCTGAATGGCCGGCAAAACGCCGGAAGGATTCCCGGAGAAGATGCTTCATCCCGTTAGTGAGGAAGTTCTCGCCAAAAAAGTCGTCGGGGTTAATTTTGTTTTCTATTAAGTCCGACAGGTCAAGGATTGAATCCCTCATGGACCGATCAAAGATACTGTCCCTGGGCATAACAAACTCTTTAATGCTAAACGTATGGCATCATCCTTTTTGGAAAAAATGATTATCAGCATAAAATTCTATAACCTGCCAAATATATCCTTCTTTCTCTGCCAGGAAACAAGGGCAGATCAGTTAAAAAAGCAGGGGAAGCCGGCAGCGATGGATCAGGTTAAGTATTGAACAGGGCGCAGGTGTGGAGCGATGTATTTGTTTTTATTTTCCCCCATCCCGTTCTTTGTACCACCAAAGTTTTTTGCAAATTTATAACTGATTCAATACATTCCCACTGCCCTTCACGGAATGACGCATGTTCACCCAACATATCCTGTAATAGCTTTGACGCCTTTCCTTTCATTTATATAACCCCTATCCAAAACCAAACGGATTTGCTAATAATTCCATTATAAACCATCAGTAGCTGAGTATAACTTAAAAGGCAAAAAACCGTTATTAAGTATTTCAGCCGGATCTGCCGTGGGTCATCAAAGCGCTGAGAAACCCTTGCAAATAAACGAACTTTATAAAGAAGCCGATAATAATATGTATCTCGATAAACTGCTTAAAAGGCAATGATCCGTTTATTCCGGCCAATCTAAAGCTTGACGAAGTTGTAAAACCAGGCGCTTCTTATAAAGTTTTGCCTGGTTTTTATTTTTTAAGAATCTGGCTTATAATGTTTTTATCCGGATAAAAGAAGCTTGAGGCTTTTAACTATGTATTATGATTTGATTACCGTGGGCGGCGGGCCGGCGGGTGTGATGGGCGCCGCTGCAGCTGCCCAAAGGGGTTTAAAAGTTGTTTTATTGGAAAAGAACGACAGGCTCGGTAAAAAGCTATCCATCACCGGAAACGGCAGGTGCAATTTTACCAATCTTTGCGATCCGGCAAGCTTCATGGACAACATTGTAAGCAATGGGAGATTCCTCTATACTTCATTGAAAAGGTTTGATAACCATAGTTTGGTTTCTTTTTTTAACTCTCTGGGTGTAAAAACAAAGGTAGAAGACGATAACCGCGTTTTTCCCGCTTCGGATCGGGCGGAAGAAATAATTAAGGCTTTGCATAACTACTTGCATAAAAGCAAGGTTGAAATAAGATTTAACTCAAACGTTAAAAAAGTGCTTGCCGTAAATAACCGTGTTTCCGGCGTTCTTTTAGATGACAACAACAGGGTCGCCGGTGAAAATGTGCTTATCGCCACAGGCGGGTTATCGTACAGGCAGACCGGGTCTGCAGGGGATGGTTTCAGGATGGCCAGAGCGCTTGGACATTTTGTAGCGCCTCCCCGTCCTGCCCTGGTACCCCTGGTTGCCGGGGGAAAATGGGTTAAGCAACTGCAGGGACTTTCTCTGCAAAACATAAATGTACAGGCGGTATTAGAAGAAAAGGTTATAGCCGAACAGACCGGCGAGTTGATTTTTACTCACTTCGGGGTTTCCGGCCCTGTCATCCTTAAGCTGAGCAGCTTGATTAATAAATGCCCCCCTTCTTCTCTTGCTTTGAGAATTGATCTTTTTCCGTCAATTTCTACAACGCAGCTTGATGCCCAATTAATAGAAATATTTAAGAAAAACCATGGTAAATACTTAAAAAATGCTTTGGGCGATCTCGTTCCCCGGAAGATGCTTCCTCTGCTCCAGATTTTTGCCGGAGTTGACATCCTTAAACAGGTGGACCAGATCACCAAAAAAGAAAGGGAAAAGCTGGCGGGCAGCTTAAAAAGGATTGCTCTCACAATAAAAGGCGCCCGCCCGCTGAATGAAGCCATGGTTACGGCAGGAGGTATTGATACGAATGAAATCAATCCTTCCAGTATGGAATCTAAAATAGTCAGAGGATTGTTCTTTGCAGGCGAGGTAATTGACGTGGATGCCCTAACGGGAGGCTTTAACTTGCAGATTGCGTTTTCCACCGGATATCTGAGCGGTGTCAGTGTAAAAGGCGAAAATGAGCACGCTTAGCAGTTGACCTCCCTAATGCAAATTAATTTAAACGATTGAAGGCTTTTAATAAGTGTCAAAAAAAATAATACCCCTTAAAAAAGCGGATAAAATCAGCCTGCAAATAAACGGACTCAACCATGCCGGTGAGGGTGTGGGCCGGTATTGCGGTATTGCTGTCTTTGTTCCCTATACAATGCCGGGAGATACAGTTTCTGCAGAAGTGGCAAATTTAAAAAAGAATTTTGCCCGGGGCAGACTGCTCCAGATTATCGAGCATTCCCCCGGCCGGCGGTTGCCTGAATGCTCTCTTTTTTCAACCTGCGGCGGTTGCCAGCTTCAGCATATTGATTATCAAGAACAGCTAAGACTGAAAACAGGACTGGTAAGAGACAGCCTTTCCCGCATTGCAGGATTAAAGGATGTAAAAGTGCTTGATACGGCAGGCATGGATTACCCCTGGCACTATAGAAATAAAGCCGGCTTTCACGTAGATAATTTCGGCGGAACATACAAGCTGGGCTTTTATGAAGAAAGCTCCCATAAACTGGCCAGATCCGCCATAAAAGCAGACTGTGAAAACCAGGACTGTCTGCTGGTTGACAGGGAATTAAATAAGGCTGCGGCAATCATTGCAGGACTTTTGAACAAGTACACTCCTAAAACATACGATATGAAACAAAAACACAAAAGCCATTTCTTTAATAATGTAGTCCTCCGCAAATCCATACACAGCAGCGAAATTATGGCAGCGCTGTTTACCGGGGCGGGACAGTGGCTGCAGGAAAAAGCATTTACCAAAGAGCTGATTACTTTGTGTCCCGGGATTGCCTCCGTAATGCGTTGTACCAGTGGAGAACAATCAGGAGCAGTTACAGGGAAACGGGTCAGATGCCTGGCCGGAAGCGATTACATAACCGATCACCTGGGACACCTTGTTTTTCGCATTTCATCGTCTTCATTTTTCCAGGTCAACCCGTCGCAGACCCTGGCTTTGTACAATAAAGTACTTGAATACGCCTCGCTTACCGGAACGGAGACTGTTATAGACGCGTACAGCGGTGTGGGCGCGATTGCTTTGTATCTGGCGAAAATAGCAAAAAGAGTCTATGGATTGGAAGAAAATCCTCTTGCGGTAAAGGATGCCCGAATAAACGCAGCTTTAAATAAAATAAGCAATACCGAATTTCTGACGGGAGAAGTAGAAAAGATCCTTCCCGCTCTAGCCAACAAGTGTGTCATCCCCGACACGATCATACTGGATCCACCGCGCAGCGGCTGCAGCCGCAAAGTTCTCGATGAGGTATTAACTATGCAGGCGCCTAAAGTTATTTATCTTTCCTGCGACCCCGGCGCCCTTGCTAGGGATCTGGGCTGGTTGAGCAGCAACGGATACCTTGTAAAAGAAGTGCAGCCGGTGGACATGTTCCCCTGGACCCGCCACGTAGAAGCAGTATGTTTAATGGAACGTGTAGATATAGTATAGGATTCTGAAACGCTTGGAATACAAGCTTTTAAGAAATATTGCTACCTGTGCCGGCGATGCTTATGGGTGGTTTTGTATTTCGGAAATATGAGCGCCTGGTGAGATGTCATGACTTAATTCATATTGCAGAACTACATGCTGGTAAGATTGTTGAAAAGGATATCAATGTGCGAATCAATCGAAAAATCATTGACATATCCTTTTTGCTGTAATAAAATTTATCCTATAATTGCAAACGCATTGCATTTGCAAAAGAAGAAATAAATTAGTTAAAACGAGGAGGGTACAGAATAAAGAGAACAGGTTTATTAAGCATTGCAGCATTGATAATGCTTACTCTGGTGTTATCTATTGTGGCAGGCTGTGCAAACAAAGAAACTGCGACGGATACTAAAGAAAAACCGATTGTAGCGGTATCCATTGTGCCCCAGAAAACCTTTGTGGAAGCAGTATGCGGTGACCTGGCAGAGGTGATAGTCATGGTTCCGCCAGGAAACAGCCCGGCAAATTATGAACCAACTCCCAAAGAGATGGAGCAGTTCAGCAAGGCGAAATTGTACTTTGCAATAGGAGTGCCAACAGAAGCAGCAAACATTATACCTAAAGCGTCGGAAGTAAAAGACATGAAAATTATCAAGCTTCAGGAGGATGTAGTAAAGGTATATGCTGATAGAGAATTGGCTCCTGGAAAAAGGGATCCTCACATATGGCTTTCACCTAAAAGGGCAAAGGTAATGGTGCAGGCTATAGCACGCGAAATGAGTCAATTTGATTTAAAAAACAAAGATAAATATGAAAAAAATGCACAGAAATATATAACAGAGCTAGATAATGTTGATAAACAAATTCAGAAGGCGCTTGATGGTGTTAAGGATAGGAAGTTCATCGTATTCCATCCGGCATTCGGTTACCTTGCTGATGATTACAGCCTTCAGATGTACGCTTTGGAGCAAGATGGCAAGGAAGCTACTCCACAAAGACTGAAAGAAATGATAGATTTAGCAAAGAAGGAAAATATCAAGGCGATTTTCTATCAGGCTGAAATTTCCAGTAAACAGGCCCAATCCTTTGCTGAAGAAATAGGTGGAAAAACGGTTCAGCTTGCACCGCTTGCACCGAACTATATAGATAATCTGAAGAATATGGCTGAGCTGATGGCGGAGGTTATGAAATGAGTACCTTAAATAATATTTATAATACAGATTTCTCCGGAAAAGCAGTCTGTATCGAAAACTTAACGGTTAATTACGGGGGGGAAACACCTGCAATTGAAGGTGTTTTTCTTAATGTTGAAGACGGTGACTACTTGGGTATTATCGGGCCTAATGGAGGAGGAAAGACTACCCTGCTAAAAGCAATTATTGGTTTGGTGTCTCCGGCATCCGGTAAAATAGAAATTTACGGAAAAAGGCCTGGTAAAACAGGACGGTTGATTGGTTATGTGCCTCAGATTACAGTGCTTGACAAAAGCTTTCCTATCACCGTTCATGAGGTTGTTTTGACAGGACGGCTTACCTCCGCATTTACCCTCTTTCATAAATATACACAAAACGATAGGGAAAAGGCTGATGAACTGCTTGACAGAATCGGCATCTGCAATCTTAAGGGGAGAATGATTTCCGAACTGTCTGGAGGAGAGTTTCAAAAAATGCTTATAGCAAGGGCTCTCGCTGTAAAGCCAAGGCTCCTCCTTCTTGACGAACCTACTGCAAGCGTGGATGTAAGCTCCAGAGACCAGATATTTTCTCTGCTAAATGAGCTCAACAAAAGCATGACCATCCTTTTGGTTACTCATGATCTTTCTGCCGTATCATCCCATGTAAAGACCCTGGCATGCCTTAACAGAAGACTGGTTTATCATGGAGGCGCCGAACTCAATGAAGAGGTAGTAAGAGCTTTGTATGGCTGCCCCATAGACCTTATAGCGCATGGGGTACCGCATAGGGTATTAAAAGAGCATGAGGAGAGCGAATGATATGTTATTATCTATATTTCAGTGCCAATTTGTTTACAATGCACTTATTGCAAGCATTTTTGCCAGTATTGTATGCGGTATTATTGGAGTAATCATTGTTGAAAAAAAGCTTGTAATGATGAGTGGGGGGATAGCTCACACTTCATACGGAGGTGTAGGATTGGGGTATCTTCTTGGTTTTGAGCCTATTATAGGCGCCTTTTTTATATCTGTCTTAGCATCTTTGGGGATATGCTATATCAAAAGAAAGGGCGGTACACGCTCTGATGTTGTTATTGGGCTCTTTTGGTCTTTGGGTATGGCGCTTGGCATCTTATTTATTGCATTGATGCCGGGGTATCCACCCGATCTGTCTTCCTACCTGTTCGGAAGCATATTGTCGGTAACCAGAACAGATCTCTATTTAATGGCAGTCCTCACACTGATAGTAGTACTTGTAATAACATTACTATTTGATTATTGGAAATCTTATATGTTTGATGATGAATTCGCAGCTATTATTGGAATAAAGACTGCTTTTATTGAATATCTGCTCTTTATATTGATTGCAATGTCGGTTGTGGTATTAATACGTGTTGTCGGAATTATTCTGGTTCTTGCTTTATTTACAGCGCCAACAGCTATAGCCGGACTACTAGCAAAAAACCTGAAGTCAAGGATGGTATATTCGGTAATTATTGGCAGCTTTTTTTGTTTAGCCGGACTATGGATATCCTATGTGTTTAATATTGCGTCCGGTGCGACTATCGTGATTCTTTCAGCAATAGGCTATCTGGCCATTTATATAGCTATTTCTATCAAACCTCATACTAAAAGAAAACAGAGCTATTTATAAAATTTTACTTATTTTTCATAATCAATAACTCTAAATTGCCTTTAATGGGGAGCTCCCCATTTGCGCCAAGGGTTTTTATCATACCCTGGTTTTTGCCGTTTTGTTTAGCCTTTTAG
>DIEU01000061.1:15969-35528 GCA_002418775.1 Firmicutes bacterium UBA5766 | reverse complement strand
TTTTTTCCGTTTTAATGCTTTTATTTATTCTTTTAATGCGGGCTAAACTGCCGGAGCGGCTACAATAAGGCTGTCAAGGAGCAGTTTATTCTGGGTATTTTGATTTAGGTTTTTGCACCCTAATCATAGCATTGATATGAGTGATTTGTGGGATGTGTTGTTCATGGCTACACCAATTATTACGTTTTATAAGGAGCCGGTACCAGGTTCTTTGAACATCCCAATTAATTCCGCATCGGAGTAGTTATTGATGGTTTTCCACCATTTATTAAAGCTATGGCTTATGAAGCAGCGAAGGTTTGGATTACTGATTAATGCTCTCCACACATCTTTAGCCTTTGATGAACCATCAATAATTATTGGACAAAGTGCCTGGGTAAGCAGAAGTGATATTTCTCCAGCTTTTGCTTTAAGAAAGGTTTTCAGGGCATCTTCCAGGCCAAATTCTGCCGATATCTTGAAATCATCAATAATTTTGCATATCCCCTTGATCATCGTGGGAGTATTAAAGGTATGCTGTGCTTCAAGGTTTTGTGCGTTTTCTCCAGGTTGCAATGACGATCGTACATATTGAAGACCTGCCCGGCCAGCCACACAAAATCCGGAAATAATAATTCGGGCAGGCTTTTCCTCATTAAAAAAGCAGGTATTGCCAACTGGAGCACAAAAAGCAACTGTATTTCCTTCGCAAAATATAGGCCAACCGGAGTTAAGCCATTGTTCAATTACATCATCCATTCTGGGCAGGCTTCTGTTTACTGCAGGAAACCGCTCGATAAACAACTTTCTAAAAGCATCCCGGTCAAATTCCATAGGTGCGCAACAAGTCATTTTATCCAACTCCTTTTTGATTTTTTATAGTAAAAGTTTGCCTTAAACTCAGGGCATATTAAATAAGACCATTTATGACAAGGAGGCAGGTTGTGTTTCCTGCCTCCTCAAGTATTACTACTATTCAATTTTGAATTAACTCTTTTGTTTGCCGGATTCAAAATAAAGGGCATACCGTTTACTTCGGTTAGGCCTTTACTGCCAAGAAGCGTGCGGACTGCATTGAACTCAAGCCCGTCTTTAAGAGCATTCTTTAAGGCATCCTCATCGACTGTAAAAATATGAGGATCTTTTTCAACCAATTTTGGGTTTTCTAAAAGCATATTAACTGCAGCGCCAAAAAAATCGCTCCGGCTAATATCCTGTTTTTCCACGAGAGTATCGATCTTATCCAGGAATTCCTTTTTTATTCTTAAAGTGTGTGTTGGCAAGATTAATCATCTCCTAAATCAAGATCGAGTTTCAATATTTTTTCCAGCCCGAACCTATCTTTAGGCATATAATGATAGGGCTGTATTTCTCCAGTTTCTTTATCATATATATATATACCTTGTCGATTGCGCCCAACCCGAAGCTAACTCTGCAGTTGCCGGCCCGTTTCTTTCTTTTTTGACTCTTATCAGGGTTACCTTTTAAGGTTACATGGCCGCCGTTGTACCGATCGGCTTCAGCTATCGAATCTTTTCCGGCATAGACTCTGCAGATTGGTGTTTCAATAAAAAGGTTTATTTCCAGCTTATTCTTCGCTAAATCTATGAATGTTTGGACAAATGCTTCGCTCTTGAAACCGTCTTTTTCAGGAGAAAAATCATTCTTCGAGGCTAATTTCTTTTCTATGAAAGAACTGAGTTTTTCCGGATTTTCCAGCGCGCAACTGGCGGCTGTCCGTAATGCTTCAGATTTGTTTTTGATCTTTAGTCCTCGCAAATTCAACTCTTGGATAATGTTATCCAGGCTGTCATATTCAGGATCTTCAAGGTTAATGCTGATTTTCTCTTCGTCCATTACTTTAGGCCTCCCGGAAATCAAATTTACTAAGCAGGCTAAAAAAGGATAATCTAAATTTTATTATAACGGTCAAAGCCGTCATCTTTCTTACCAAAATATATGACAAATATGAGCCCTATTTCCGGCTTTTAACTCCGGAACCTCATCCAGTCATGCGCCGAGAGGATCGAGATAATTTCCCTGGTAAATTGGCTTACCGATTTTATGCCTTCATTACTCACGTAAATAAGGTTAACATACCGCCGGATCCCTTCAAACTGAGTTCGTTTGCCGTTAATAATTGGTGGGGCATAACCGCCGTTATGTACGATACAATTGCGAAAAGTACAGAGTTCAGAAAGTTTATCAGTTATTTTATTAATATCAAGATTATTATCACCGGGCAGTTTAAAACCTTTCCTTGTTAAAAAAGAAAAATAGTCCCTGAAGGCATCCTTCCAGTTCTTTCTTAAGTAATCGTAAACAGTTCTTTGATCTAAAGTCCTTCCTGAAACGAACTCCTTTTGCTTTAAGTATTTTAAAATCCTCGATAATTTAGTATGGTGTCCCCTTAATTTCCTTAATTTTATCCCCTTAATTTTAGAAGGATTACTGGTTTTTCTGTCGAACACAACATGGAAAAGAAAAACATTCAGGATAGATGAAACAATCACATACGCGCAGCGAGGGAGTCGAGAGTTGCCCATGAAATATGGAGACCTGATCCAATTCGAGCCTATTGAGACCGTGGTGCAGCTACGGGACGCCGACCCCCTACGTCAATCTCAATCAAGCCGCTGATTTTTCTTGCTTTTCTCCAGACAAGAAGTTTTTCGGCGTTGCTCGCCGGGGTCCAACTGAAAGCCTTCTGCGAAAAGATGATCGAACGAGGCAAGTTGACGCTGTCTGCCGGCATGATTGATTTCGCAGATCTGGGCCCTGATCAGGATCAGGAGGGAGCAGCCATGAACAATTTCGGCGAAAAAGTCAGTTTCATTTGGTCGGTTGCCGACCTCATTCGCGGACCCTACCGGCCAAACCAGTACAAGGACATCATGCTCCCCATGACCGTTCTTCGCCGTCTCGACTGCGTCCTGGAGCCTACCAAGGACAAGGTTCTCGAACAGCAGAAGAAACTCTCGGGCGGCAAGGTTAAAAACGTTGATCCTATTCTCTGCCGCGTCACGGGCGTGCCTTTCTACAATACAAGCCGCTACACCTTTGAAAAGCTCAAAGGCGAACCGAACAACATCGCCGCAAATCTAACCAACTATATCAAGGGGTTCTCCTCGCGGGCCCGTGAGATCATCGAGAACTTCGGATTCGAGGAACACATCGCCAAGCTCGACAAGGCCGACCGGCTCTATCTCGTAGTGTCCAAGTTCTGCGACATCGACCTGCACCCGCATGCCGTCTCGAACATCGAGATGGGGTACATCTTCGAGGAGCTGATCCGGAGATTCAATGAGGCGTCGAACGAAGAGGCCGGCGATCACTTCACCCCCCGTGAGGTCATTCGCCTCATGGTGAACCTCCTCTTTATGCCTGACGGCGACATCCTAACCACCAAAGGAATCGTCAAGACCCTCTATGACCCGGCCTGCGGGACGGGCGGCATGTTATCCGTGGCTGAGGACTACGTGCGCGAGCTCAACCCCGATGCCCGCCTGGAGGTCTTCGGGCAGGACTACAACGCCCAGGCTTACGCCATCTGCGGCTCTGACATGATGATCAAGGGCCAGGATATCGAGCACATCGCCTTTGGCGATAGTTTTACCGACGACCGCTTCCCTCGTCACAAGTTTGATTACATGCTGGCCAATCCGCCCTTTGGCGTGGAATGGAAGCCGGAAGCCGATTTCATCACGCGCGAGCACGAAGAACAAGGCTTCGGCGGCCGGTTCGGGGCCGGCTTGCCGCGCGTCAACGACGGGTCTCTTCTTTTTCTGCAGCACATGATCAGCAAGATGAAGGACCCCAAGGAAGGCGGCACGCGCCTGGCAATCGTCTTCAACGGTTCGCCGCTGTTCACTGGCGCGGCCGGGTCGGGAGAGAGCGAGATCCGCCGCTGGATTATCGAGAACGATTGGCTGGAGGCCATTGTCGCCCTGCCGGATCAGCTCTTCTACAACACGGGCATCTACACCTACCTCTGGATCGTCACCAACCGGAAAGAGCCGGGCCGCAGGGGCAAGATTCAACTGGTGGACGCAACGAAGTTCTTCAAGAAGATGCGCAAGTCCCTCGGCAACAAACGGAACGAGGTCTGTGACGATCAGCGCGACGAGATCACCCGGCTCTATGGAATGATGAATGATGAATGCGGAATGATGAATGAGCATGTCCGGATGTTCGACAATGCGGACTTCGGCTACCGCCGCATCACCGTGGAACGTCCCCTGCGGCTCAACTTCGCGGTGGACGAGGCTCGAATCGCCCGTCTCAAGGAGACCACGGCCTTCGCCAACCTGGCCGCCAGCAAGAAGCGCAAGGATACAAAAGCCGCTCAGGCCGAGATCGAGACAGGGCAAAAGCGGCAACAGGAGATACTGTTGGCTCTCAAAGCATTACCAGTGGGCAATGTATGGAAAAACCGTGAATCATTTACGGCCGATCTGAAAGCCGCTTTCAGACATTCATCATTCATCATTCCTAATTCATCATTGCTGAAGGCCATCCTCATGGCCCTGGCGGAACGGGACGAAACGGCGGACATCTGCACCGACGCCAAGGGCAAGCCGGAACCTGATCCAGAGCTGCGTGACTACGAGAACGTGCCGCTCAAGGAGGACGTGGACGAATACATGAAGCGCGAGGTGCTGCCGCACGTGCCCGACGCCTGGGTCGACGGATCCAAGACCAAGATCGGCTATGAGATCAATTTCAACCGATACTTCTACCAGTACAACCCGCCGAGGCCGCTTGCGGAGATTGAGGTTGACCTCAAGAAGATCGAGAAGGAAATTGCGGATATGCTTGCGGAGGTAACGGAATGAGCGAAAAGCCGATGAAACCCTCCGATAAGGCTTTATTCCCCGATCAATTGCTCGGTGACATCCGCCAAATGATCGAGGAAGCCCGGGCTTCAGTGGCCGCCACGGTGAATGCCGGGTTGACCATGCTTTATTGGCAAATCGGCAGGCGGATCAGCCAGGAGATACTCAAGGGAGAGCGGGCGGAGTATGGCGCGGAGATTGTCTCAGCTCTGGCGAGACAATTGACGAGCGAGTACGGGCGGGGATTTTCCGAAAAGAGTCTGCGCCACATGATCCGATTCGTTGAAGCGTTTCCCGATGACAGGATTGTCTCGGCGCTGCTGAGACAATTGAGCTGGACCCATTTCCTCGCCATCATCTACCTGCCGGAGGTTCTTCAGCGTGACTTCTACGCCGAGATGTGCCGCGTCGAACGGTGGAGCACCCGCACGCTCCAAAAGAAAATCGCCTCTATGCTGTACGAGAGGACGGCCCTCTCTAAGAAACCGGCGGAGTTGGCAAAGCTTGAACTTCAGGCCTTGCGGGAAGAGGATCGAATAACGCCCGACCTGGTGTTCCGCGACCCGTACCTCCTCGACTTTCTCGGCTTGAAAGGCGCTTACCAGGAAAAAGACCTGGAGGCGGCCATTCTCCGCGAGTTGGAAGCCTTCATCATGGAGTTGGGCGCAGGCTTCACCTTCGTCGCCCGGCAGAAACGCATCACCGTGGATCATGATGATTTTTATCTGGACCTGCTCTTTTTCCATCGCGATCTGAGGCGTCTGGTGGTTGTGGAACTCAAACTCGACAAGTTCCGGCCCGATCACAAGGGACAGATGGAGCTTTACCTGCGCTGGCTTGACCGGCACGAGCGCAAGCCGGGAGAAGATTCACCCCTGGGCATCATCCTTTGCGCCGGGAAGAACAGCGAACAAATCGAACTGCTTGAGCTGGGCCGCTCCGGTATCCATGTCGCCGAGTATCTGACCGTCCTGCCGCCCAAGGATGTTTTGAAACGCAAGCTGCATGAGGCCATCGAGCGTTCCCGATTGGCCATCGAGAATCGGGGCGATGACGCAGGCGAGGCAACCACAAAAACAACCGTCAAGAAAAACTTGACGGTTCACCCGGCGGATGCCCGGAAGAAGCTCGCCAAACCAAAGAGCAGGGAAAAAGGGCATGGCAAAGGGGGCAAACCATGAGCCGGCCAGCAACTCAACACAAACGAGCGGCCTACCCGGTGTACAAGCCGTCTGGCATTGAATGGCTGGGGGAGATACCGGAGCATTGGGAGGTTAAGCGATTGAAATTTGTCGCCAATACAGTCATGGGCCAGTCTCCCAATTCTGACGATTACACATTCGAAGAGTCAGACAGGCCGTTCTTGCAGGGGAACGCTGAATTTGGGGTCGAGAACCCAACGGCGAAATACTATTGCGAAACGGCGACGAAAACAGCGCCAGCAGGTTCGCTACTTGTTTCCGTTAGAGCACCGGTAGGTGCTCTAAATATAGCGGATCGTTGCTATGGGATCGGACGTGGTCTATGTGCTGTGATTCCGGATCAAGGCTCATTGATAAGCCGCTTTGCTTGGCACACTCTTACGGTCACAAGGCACGAACTGTGGTGCATTGCCACTGGGTCCACTTATGAAGCAGTGTCTGCAGACGAAGTCGCAGATATGACAGTCCCTATCTCTCCGCTCACCGAGCAGCGCGCCATTGCCGCCTTTCTGGACCGCGAGACGGCGCGGATCGATACGCTGATCGAGAAGAAGCGGCGGCAGATCGAGCTGCTCCAGGAGAAGCGATCCGCCCTCATCAGCCACGCCGTCACCAAAGGCCTCGAGCCCAATGCCAAGATAAAGGATTCGGGTATCGAATGGCTGGGGGAGATTCCGGCACATTGGGAAGCGATACCTCTCAAGCGCACGTTTGTTATTCTGAATGGCTCGACACCGAAAAGTAGTGAACCAGCTTACTGGGACGGGGGAATCCCTTGGGCTACGCCAGACGACTTGGGCGACCTAAAGGGCAATACTCTCGAGACAACGCGGAGGATGATCACACAGGAAGGCTATGAGAGTTGCTGTACATCATTAGCACCAGCAGGGAGTCTTGTACTTTCAACGCGCGCTCCGATAGGGCACTTGGCGGTAGCGGGTATTTCCTTGTGTACAAATCAGGGATGCCGTTGCCTTGTCTTTCGTAATACAGACGACCACCGCTTCTACTATTATCAGTTACTTGCCGCAAAAGGAGAGCTTGAATCCTGGGGACAGGGCTCGACGTTTAAGGAACTTGGTCGAGACAAGCTGTGTGCAGTGCGGCTTCTACGTCCTCCTTCCCACGAGCAGCGCGCCATCGCCGCGTTCCTGGACCGCGAGACAGCGCAGATCGATGCGCTGATCGAGAAGGTAGAAAAATCCATTGAATTGCTCCGCGAATACCGCACCGCCCTGATCTCGGCGGCCGTCACCGGTAAGATCGACGTTCGGAGGGAGGTCCATAATGCGCGTTGATGTCAAACCGGAATTATTTTTATGGGCCTGTGAACGTGCCGGGCGAAGCATCGATTCGTTGGCACAACAGCAGTCCTTTCGCAAGTTGCCCGTCTGGGTCAGCGGCGAGGAGCGTCCGACTTTCAAACAGCTTGAAAAGTTCGCCCAGGCGACCTATACGCCGTTTGGCTATTTTTTTCTTCCGAAACCTCCGGAAGAATCCGTTCCCATTCCCGACCTTCGCACGGTCGGCAATCAATATATGGGACACCCAAGCCCCGACCTGCTGGACATCATGTACATATGCCAGCAACGGCAGGAGTGGTATCGTGACTTTGCGCGCTCCATGGGGGAAAAACCCCTGCCGTTTGTCGGCTCCGAAAGCCTTGAGAGCGATGCGGCTGAAGTCGCCCGGAACATCAGGCAAGCCCTTGGTTTCAATCTCGAAGAACGCCGCGGCATGCCGACGTGGACGGAAGCGTTGCGCCGCTTCATACAACAGGCTGATTCCTTCGGCATCATGGTCATGGTGAGCGGCATTGTCGGCAGCAACACGCGACGGCCGCTTGACCCACAGGAATTTCGAGGGTTTGCGCTCGCCGATCCGCTTGCGCCGCTGGTTTTCATCAATGGCAAGGATACCAAGGCGGCGCAAATGTTCACGCTGGCCCACGAATTGGCGCATATATGGCTTGGTGAAACGGCGCTGTCCGATGTCGGGCCGGTAACGATGCCGTCCAATAAAGTGGAGGTGTGGTGTAACCAGGTTGCGGCGGAATTGCTCGTTCCGCTTTCCGCTTTACGGGAAGCTTATGAAAACGGCATGCCGTTGCGGGAAGAATTAGACCGTCTTGCCCGAAGGTTCAAAGTCAGCACACTGGTCATTCTGAGACGGCTCCATGACGCGGGGAAGCTTACGCGTGATGAACTTTGGCAGGCATATAACGAGGAGTTGGACAGGCTGCGGGCGATGCCGAAAGGAAGCGGCGGTGATTTTTATCTGACGCTTCCGGCCAGGGTCAGCAGGCGATTCGCCCGGGCGCTCGTCGTCAGCACGCTTGAGGGGCAGACGCTGCATCGCGATGCCTTCCGCTTGTTGGGTTTTCACAAACACGCAACTTTCCGTGAGCTTGGCCGTGAGCTTGGTTATCAATTGGAGGTGGTGGTGTTCTGATGGCTTATCTGCTCGATGCGAATGTATTTATCCAGGCAAAAAATCTTCATTACGGCCTGGATTTCTGTCCGGCGTTCTGGGATTGGCTGATCGCAAACAATCAACAGCAGAAGGTCTTCAGCATCGAGAAGGTCGCCGACGAAATCGAAGCGGGCAACGACGAACTTGCAAAATGGGCGGACCAGCGAGGGCCGGATTTTTTTCTGAAACCGGATTCAGCTATGTTGTCGGCGTTGGGAAAGGTGAGCGCCTGGGCAACAGAGCAGGGCTATGATCCCGCCGCGGTGAACACTTTCTTCCAAGTGGCTGATTATTATCTAGTGGCTTTTGCGGTGGCGCACAAACATACCATTGTAACCCATGAGATCGCTTCCCCATCTACGAAAAAGATCAAAATCCCCAATGCCTGCATCGGTCTTGAGGTTAAATGTGTCACGCCATATGAAATGCTGCGCCGGGAAAGAGCTCGCTTCATTTTGGGGCCAAGCAGAGGTAGCGCCTGATGCCGGGCCAACACACGGAATACGCATTTGAAACCGCCATCGAACAACACCTGACTTCGGCAGGCGGCTATGAGAAGGGCGACCGGGAGGCGTTCGACCCGCAACGCGGCCTCTTCCCGCAGGATGTGATTTCCTTCATCCGGATAACCCAGCCCAAGGAATGGGAGTACCTCGCCAACCTCCAAAAGGAGAAAGCTGAAGAAACTCTGCTGGATGACCTCTGCCGGGCGCTTAATTCCGGCCACGAAGGGTGTCTCTCTGTTCTGCGGCACGGATTCAAATGCTTTGGAAAGCTGTTTCGGGTGGCCTATTTCGCCCCGGCCAGTGGCATGAACCCCGACACCCAGGCGTTCTATGCCGCCAATCGGCTCACGGTGACCCGTCAGCTTCGCTATTCGGCCAAGCACGGCAACACCATTGATGTGACATTGGCCCTGAATGGCATCCCCGTCGTCACGCTGGAGCTCAAGAACCCCATGACCGCCCAGACCTGGCGGCATGCGATCACCCAATACAAGGATGACCGCAATCCATCAGACCTGATTTTCCAGTTCAAGAAGCGCACGCTGGTCCATTTCGCGGTGGACACCGACGAGGTCTACATGACCACGCGTCTTTCGGGAAAGAGCACACGCTTTCTGCCCTTCAACCGGGGCTGCGGAGGCGGCGCAGGCAATCCGGAAAACCCCGGCGGCTACAAAACCGCCTACCTCTGGGAAGAGGTCCTGAAGCGGCACAGCTTTCTCGACATCCTGGCGCGGTTCATTCATCTCCAGGGCGAGGAGAAGCAGCTCGGCGGCAGGAAGGTGAAGCGGGAGGCGATGATTTTCCCGCGTTACCACCAGCTTGATTGTGTGCGAAAACTCGTGGCCGATGCTCGCCTGCGGGGGGCCGGGACCAATTACCTCGTTCAGCATTCCGCCGGCAGCGGCAAATCCAACTCCATCGCCTGGCTGGCCCATCGGCTCGCCAGTCTCTACACCGCAAAGGACGAGAAGGTCTTCGACTCGATCATCGTGGTTACTGACCGGGTAGTCCTCGACCAGCAGCTCCAGAACACCATCTACCAGTTCGAGCACAAGCAGGGCGTGGTCCAGAAGATCGACATCAACTCGACCCAGTTGGCCGAGGCCCTCGGGTCTGGTGTGCCGGTCGTGATCACCACGCTTCAGAAATTCCCCTTTGTCACCGGGAAGATGGGCGATTTGCCCATGCGCCGATACGCGGTGATTGTGGACGAGGCCCACAGTTCTCAGGGCGGCGAGACGGCGACCGAACTCAAGGGTGTGCTTGCCGGAGCGGCAATCAAAGAAGAAGCCAGAGCAAAGGCCGAGGAAGAAGGGCTGCCCGACTACGAAGAGGAAATCCTCAGGACCATGGCCAAGCGCGGCCACCAGCCCAATATCAGCTTCTTCGCCTTCACCGCGACACCCAAATATAAGACGCTGGAGGTCTTCGGCACGCCCGGCGCGGATGGCAAGCCGCAACCCTTTCATCTCTACAGCATGCGTCAGGCCATCGACGAGGGTTTCATCCTCGACGTGCTCCAGAATTACACGAACTACAAGACGTATTACCGGCTGATCAAATCCATCGAGGACGATCCCAAGGTGGACAAGCGCAAGGCCGCAAGGGCGCTCGCCCGCTTCATGAGTCTTCACCCGCACAACATCGCCCAGAAGACGGAGGTCATAGTCGAGCATTTCCGCCACTTCACCATGCACAAGATCGGCGGAAAGGCCAAGGCGATGGTGGTCACCTCCAGCCGGTTGCACGCGGTGAAGTACAAGCAGGCATTCGATAAGTACATCGCTGAGAAGGGGTACACGGGAATCAAAACGTTGGTTGCCTTCTCCGGCACGGTGATCGATCCGGATGCGCCTGGCGTCGAATATACGGAAGCCGGAATGAACAAAGGCATCCGCGAGAAGGAACTGCCCGAACGCTTCGGGACGGAAGAGTACCAGGTGTTGCTCGTGGCGGAGAAATACCAGACCGGATTCGACCAGCCGCTTCTTCACACCATGTACGTGGACAAAAGGCTCGCAGGAATCCAGGCGGTCCAAACCCTCTCACGGTTTAACCGCACCCACCCGGGCAAGGAAGACACCTTCGTTCTCGACTTCGTCAACGAACCCGAAGAGATACTGAAGGCATTCCAACCCTACTACGAGAAAACGATCATCGGCGAAAGGGCGCAGCCGAAGCAGCTTTACGAGCTTCAGGCCAAATTGGACGGACACCAGGTCTACTACAAGGCCGAAGTCGAGGAGTTCTGCAAGGTGTTCTACAAACCAAGACAGAATCAGACGCCCGCCGACCACGCCAGGATGAACGCATGCATCGATCCGGCCGTGAATCGTTACAACGGACTTGAGGAGGAGGTCCGGGAGGAGTTCCGGAAGACGCTGGTCGCTTTCAGAAACCTTTATTCTTTCATGTCGCAGGTGATCCCCTTCCAGGACTCCGATTTGGAGAAGCTGTACTCATACGTCCGGTTTCTGCTTACCAAACTGCCGCGAGATAACCGGGGACCGATCTACAACTTTGATGATGATGTGGCGCTCAAGTTTTACCGTTTGCAGAAGATCGGTGAGGGCTCCATCGTCATGGAGCCGGGAGCCCGATACGAGGTATCGGGACCGACGTCTGTGGGCACCGGCGTCGCTCGAGGTGATGAGATCGAGCTGTCCAAGCTCATCGACCTTCTCAACGAGCGGTTCGGAACGGAGTTCAAGCCGGGCGACCAACTATTTTTCGAATCGATACGCGAGGACGCCGTGGCCGACAGCAGCCTCCGTCAAGCCGCGCTCGCTAACACAATGGAGAACTTCGGCTATGTCTTCCGCAAGGCATTGGAGGGCCTGTTTATCGACCGCATGGAGCAGAACGAGGAGATCACGGCCAAGTTCATGAACGAGGATCAATTCCGCGAGGCTGTCAGCCAGCACCTCCTCAAGGAGGTCTACGAGAAGATCCGGGAGGAGGCCGAAGCCGCAAATGACAAATGAGGAAATAGCACGGTCTACTACACGGACGCGCGGGATGCGCTGATTAAGGCATTGCTGGATGGAGATGAAGGAGTTTTCCACGCAACCGCCTAAGGATGTAGCAAGGTCATAAATAAGTTGGCATTTCCCAAGAGGCGCCATAAAACGTAGCGAATGGGAGGGATCTTTAATGACCGACACTATGGACATCACCAGGCAGGCTCAGAAAGAAGCTCTGGCTTTGGAGCAGGTTACCCGGTTGTGGTATTGGCCCATCTCAGGGACTGGTTCAACTATTGAAAGCGCCTTAGCCAGGTATATTGGCGAATCCCGTAGGGAATTGGACGGTCAGAGCCTGCTGAAGGCGGAACTCGCTTGGGCCGGAAAACGGGGGCAGATTAGCAGTACACCGTGTGAAACTCTTGTGCTTTTGGTCGGCCTTTCTCTTGGGCCGTTGATGCAGTCAGTGTGCGTGCACAAACCGGGAAAAGTTGCGCTGATTCTGAATTTTTTATATCTGTCTTAGCATCTTTGGGGATATGCTATATCAAAAGAAAGGGCAGGCGGTACACGCTCTGATGTTGTTATTGGGCTCTTTTGGTCTTTGGGTATGGCGCTTGGCATCTTATTTATTGCGTTGATGCCGGGGTATCCACCCGATCTGTCTTCCTACCTGTTCGGAAGCATATTGTCGGTAACCAGAACAGACTAAAAGAAAACAGAGCTATTTATAAAAAAGATTTATGCATTAAGAAATCAGCAGAGGAACTTCAAGCATCATTGAACGATATGACTGTTTGCAGCTTATTTACAACACTTATAAAACAGAGTTATCTTTCGGAGCAAATATAGCAAGAAGGTGTTTATGTGATGGAATTCAAATATATTTATGGCCCGGTACCATCCAGGAGACTTGGTCTATCTTTGGGAGTTAGCATAATACCGAAGAAAGCATGTAATTATTCATGTATTTATTGTCAATTAGGCAGAACTGACCGTATGACTAATACCCGGCAACTGTTTTATCCGGTCGGGGATATTATTGAAGAGTTAGACAAAGTTTTACAGAATAATATTTCGTTTGATGTCGTTACTATAGTAGGAGAGGGAGAACCCACCTTATATTTAGGTCTTGGAGAGCTTATAGAAGAGATACATAAAAGAACGGATAAACCAGTGGCAGTCATCACGAACGGAGCTCTCCTATATGAGTTGCAGGTGCAAGCAGAACTTTTTAAAGCAGATATAGTTTTACCTACATTGGATGCGTACGATGAATTATCTTTTAAAAAAATCAACAGGCCATATGGAAGTTTAAAATTTTCAGAAGTGATTAGAGGTTTGAAAGATTTCTCAAAAAAATACAGAGGGCAATTATGGATTGAAATCATGCTCATGAAAGGTATTAATGATGACGATATGAGCTTGAATAAATATGCCGAAACGCTTAAGAAAATAAAGTATGATAAGTTATATCTGAACACACTGGTACGCCCGCCTGCTGAGTCATATGTTAAGGTTGTGGAACATGAAAAGATGAACCACGCAGCAGAAATTTTAGGAGGTATTTCAATTGATCTTTTAGAATCACAAGGCTTTCATAGTGAAATTAAGGATGATTATGAAGCGGTTCTCAGCATCATTAAGCGTCACCCAATGAATCAATTTGAAATTGCAGCTTTCTTACAATCAAGAGGATGCAGCAAGATTGAAGTGGTTTTCAATAAACTGAAGCAAGACAAAAAAGTAGTTGTAATAAATTACAGGGGATATGATATTTATAGACTGAAATAGTTGATATCCTGGCATCATTTACCATTAAAGACCACAAAACAGTTGATTCCTGCCCAGAAGGCCATGCTCCATATAGCTGCCAGTTTAATGGAAAGAATAACGTAAAGGAAACCAAAATAACGGTCAGTTAAATAGATAATAATCCCAGAAAATTTTTTTAAGGGGAAAATACAAGAAAAAAACACCCCTTTTTGCAGTGGGGTCATTTATCACAATTGCTTCCAAAATAGTGTCAGGCGAAAAGTCTGTCTTTGCATAGCAGTTTATCTGAATATTAGCATTCTGAAGGATAATTATTAGAAGATAGCGAAATAAGTTATTCAGGCTAAAATTATTAAAACTTGTACGAAATAAGAAGGGATTTATAGTGCGATTTATCCATACTTCCGACTGGCACCTGGGGCGAATTTTTCACGGGACGCATCTGACGGATGATCAGGCATACATACTTGAAGATTTTATCAAGCTGGTCAGCTATTCGAAACCGGATGCTATTTTAATCGCCGGCGATATTTACGACCGTGCGGCGCCTCCCGCGGAGGCTGTAAATCTTCTTGACGATGTGCTTTCCCGCATCCTTTTGGACTGCAAAGTTCCGGTTGTTTTGATTGCGGGCAACCACGACAGCCCCGAAAGGGTGGGGTTCGGCGCTAAACTGCTGGCCCGGCAGGGACTCCACATCGCCGGGGTTCTGGATAAAAACATTGCTCCTGTAGAAATTCTTGACGCATATGGTCCGGTGTACATATACCCTCTGCCTTACGCCGATCCCCCGGTTGTGCGGGAAAAGTTCTCGGCCAAGGATATTCGTGATCACAATGAGGCAGCGGCTTTTATAATTAATCAGTTGACCTCCGGCATTCCTTCCGGCGTACGTTCAATTCTGGTTGGCCACGCTTTTGTGGCGGGCGGAGAGGTCAGCGAATCGGAGCGCCCCCTTTCCATAGAAGGTTCCGGCTATGTCGACCCTGAGCATTATTATGCCTTCCATTACGCCGCCCTTGGACACCTGCACAGGCCGCAGTATGCCGGAAGGGAGAATATCCGCTATTCCGGTTCCCTGATGAAATATTCCTTCTCCGAAGCGGGCCAGCGGAAGTCGGTGACTCTGGTGGAAATGGACAGGCTTGGTAAAACAACCATTGAGGAGGTTTGCCTTACCCCCCGCAGGGACGTCCGCTGTTTGGAAGGTCTGCTTAACGACATCCTGGCCGGGCCCCGCAGCGGTGAAAGCAGGGACGATTATATAAATATTACTTTGACAGACTCCGGCGCTATACTGGACGCCATGGGCAAGCTGCGCAGCGTTTATCCGAATGTGCTGCATATCGAAAGGCCGTTTCTGGCTGCGGACATGGAACTGCGCGGTCCCGGCGGCGATCACCGGGGGTTGAGCGAAACAGATTTATTTTCATCTTTTTTTAAGCAGGTGACGGGGACAGCCCTGTCGCCGGAGCAACTCCGGGTATTTAAGGATACTGTCGAAAACCTGTCCAGGCAGGAACGGGAGGCGACGGTATGAGGCCGCTTAAGCTTACGATAAGCGCCTTCGGGCCTTACGCCGGGACGCAGGTCATCGACTTCAGGGAACTCGGCGGGCGCTCTTTTTTTTTGATTCACGGGCCGACGGGTTCAGGGAAAACGACGATTCTCGATGCGATGTGCTTCGCCCTTTACGGCGAGAGCAGCGGGGCTTTGCGGGATGGCAGGCAGATGCGCAGCGATTATGCAGATTTATCCGCGGCTACAGAATTGACCTTCGATTTCAGCGTCGGCGCCGAGGTTTACCGGATCACACGCAATCCCGAGCAGGAAAGACCGCGCCGGCGCGGCTCCGGCACAGCCGTAATGAGCGCTAACGCCGCTCTTTGGAAAAGGACCGGTTTGATTAACGACGATGAAGAGGGGACAGTTTTAGCTGGCGGGTGGAACAAAGTCACAGAAAGGATCGAAGCGCTGCTGGGGTTTAAGAGCAGCCAGTTCCGCCAGGTGGTCATGCTTCCCCAGGGAGAATTCCGCAGACTTTTAACTGCGGACTCCAAAGAGCGGCAGGTAATCCTGGAAACCCTCTTCAGGGCGGAGTTTTTTCGCCGGATAGAGGATGCGCTGAAAGAATCAGCCAAAGTGATTAAAAAAAGCTATGACGATAAGTCGAGTGAACAAAGATTCGTCTTGAATGAAGCAAAAGCCGAATCAAAAGAAGAACTCGCCCGGCGGTATGATGAGCATATGGAACTATTAAAAGAAACAAAAAAGATGATTGAGGCCGGCCAAAATTCGGTCAAATCGGCGCAGGAGCGGTTGAACACCGGCAGGCAGGCCAAAGAAAAGCTGGATGAGAAAAAGAACGCCGAACTTGCCGTGGCCGATCTGAATTCTAAGATAACGGACATTGACGCAAAAAGAGTTGAAGTAACAAGGGCCAGGCAGGCTTTGAGCCTGGCAGATGTCGAAAACACCCTCAAAAGGTATCAGGCGGACGCTCTTATTGCCGCGAACACTTATGAAAAGAAGCGAAAAGCAAAAAGTGAGGCCCTGACTGTAAAAGAAAGGGCGGAAAAGGTCCTGGCCGAAGAAGAGAAAAAAGGCGACGAGCGGGAAAAAGCCGGAAGAGAAGTAACCCGGCTGGAAGAACTGACCGCAAAAGTCGCAGCCTTGGACGAAGCCCGTCATAAAGTTGATTTGGCGAAAAAAAAGATACAGTTCGCTGAAGCAAACCGGAGCCAGGCTCAGTTTTCTCTGGATGATCTACAGGCTTTGATCTCCGAAAAGGATAAAGCCCATCAGGATACAGCAGAAAAGGCCGTTCAGGCGGCGGCGCTGGAATCCGCATATAAGGAAGCCGAACAAATAATAATGAAAAAGCAGTCCCTTGAAAATTTACGCGGAGGAATGGCTGTCATCCTGAAAGAACTTGATACAGCCGTCAGAAAACTAAATCAAGTTGAGGAAAACTATCACAAGGCAAAGCTGGAATTGTCCGGTTTGCAGGAAGCCTGGAACAGCGGACAGGCGGCAATTTTAGCCGGCGCTTTGACTGATGGCGCTCCCTGCCCGGTCTGCGGTTCCCCTGACCACCCTGCTCCCGCCGTGAGTAAGGCGGCGCTGCCTTCGGAAAATGACCTCAAGAAAAAACAGCTCGCTGTAACCAACCTTGAATCCGTCCGTGATAAACTGCGGGATGAGTTAAACGGCATTAATTCCAAAAAGGCGTCTGCGGATGGCAGGATTGAAGAATTGATAGGCGAGTTGGGAGAAAAGGCAGGACTTGATCTGGCCGTCCTTCAAATCGCCGCGGCAAAAGACAGGGACCTTCTGCACGAGGCGAAAGACGCCGTAAAAATTTCCGCCCGGCTGGCTAAGGAACTTGAAGAACTAAAGAACAAGGAAAAATCGGCTATTGACCGGCTTGAAATTTCAAAAAATGATTTTCAGGACGCTAAAACCGCCTTTGAGTCGGCCCATGCGGTAGCCCTGGAGAGGGAGTCGGGAATTCCGGTGGAGTTGCGTGATCCGTTGTTCTTGCAAAAGGTCCAGAAAGAAGCCAGGGACAGGCGGGAGAGACTGATTATCGCTTACGAGCAGGCCAGAAAAACGGCTGAAGAAGCAAACCAGGCGCTGGCCAGGGCAGAAACTGCCGGGATGGAAGCGAAAGAGGCGGCCCGGTTGGCCGCAGAACGCGCCGGGATTGAAGAAGATATTTTTCAGCAGAGATTAACAGCGGCGGGTTTCGCAACCCGCAATGATTACCAGGATGCCAAGAGGACACCGGAAGAAACCGGCAGGTTGGAGAATGAAATTAAGGAGTTTGACGGAAACCTAAGCGCGGCCAAAGACCGCCTTGTACGCGCTGTCAGGAGCGCCGAGGGTTTGAGCGAACCAGATCTTGAAAGACTTGCCGCCGCTCTGGCCGAAGCGGAAAACGAGTGGAAGCAGGCTCTAAAAGAAGGGGCGCAGCTTGAAGAACAAACAGTCCGGGAGGCCGGATGGCTTAAAAAGCTTGCCGAAATAGAAGGTTCTTTAAAAGAATTGGAAAGCCGCTTTGCTGTCCTCGGGCATCTTTCAGAAGTGGCAAACGGAAGGAATCTCTACGGGCTGACTTTTCAGCGCTTTGTGCTGGGAGCCCTGCTGGACGACGTTCTTGTCGCCGCCACCCGCCGGCTGCAGTTGATGAGCCGCGGCCGCTACCACCTGCAGCGGACCATGGACAGGGCGCGCAGCAACGCCGCCGGGGGCCTGGACCTGGAGGTCTTTGACACATACACGGGTGTGGCGAGGGGCGTGGCCACCCTTTCCGGGGGCGAGACTTTCCTGGCCTCTCTATCCCTTGCCCTGGGCCTGGCGGATGTAGTGCAGTCATATTCCGGCGGCATCTACCTGGACACCATTTTTATAGACGAAGGTTTCGGCGCCCTTGATCCCGAGTCCCTGGACTTTGCTGTCAGAACCTTAATCGACCTGCAAAAGGGCGGCCGCCTGGTGGGCATCATTTCCCACGTCCCCGAACTCAAGGAAATCATCGACGCCAGGCTGGAAATCAGCGCCGGCGAACACGGCAGCACAGCCAAATTCAAACTGGTGTAGGAGCCGTCATAGAAAACGTGACGGTCTTTTTGCGTTTCATGGATGACTATTTGATATCCCGCAGGCAGGATGAACGCGCTAATAAGGAACGTACTAATAAGGGGCTTTAATTGACAATATCTGAGAATGCTGATAGACTGTATTTACAGCATATCAGTTAGGGATTCTATCTATATTTTTTCTTATTTTTTTTAGCAATGTTTTCGCTGGATGTATTTTCGCCCGGGTTAAGCGCCAGTCAGATATTGATTGGACTGCTGATGCACAATATCCCTGTGTTTGTATTAATGATCATTCTGATCATATCATGGAAATATGAGATTATTGGGGGGATTGCCTTTTTATTGGCCGGTTTGCTGTATATATTTAGGAGAACAGATGAAAAATATTGTTTTCAGATTAAACAATTAAACCGTTCCTGCCGTCAAAAAACAAATCCCCGATTAGGATGACTGAAACAGGAGTTTTTTAAAGTCGTTTTGACCGTCACTTATTAACATTTTTAGACAAATTATTACAGATATATTGATTTGACTTTTAAAATTATACGTGTTATTATAGTATTATCCTTAGATTAGGTATTACAAATCACGCTCTCTCAAGTTCAATGGTTGGGATTAAAGTGGTTGTTAATCCTAATTCCATTGGATAAAAATTATTGAGGGGGTTTTTTAATGTTTCAAGACCGTCAGTTGACATGCCGTGATTGCGGAACCGAGTTTATCTTCTCCGTATCGGAGCAGGAGTTTTTTGCAGAAAAAGGGTTTACCAATGACCCTGGACGCTGCCCGGAATGCCGTGCGGCCCGGAAAACTCAAAACAGGAGAGGCGGAAACTCCGGTTTTTCCCGTCAGGACCGCCAGATGCATCCGGCAGTTTGCGCTACATGCGGTAAAGAGACCGAGGTTCCTTTCCAGCCTCGCGGAGACAGACCGGTTTACTGCAGGGACTGTTATCAGCCGCGTAGTCGTTACTAAGCTTTAGCGACAAGAAAAGCAAAGACCTGCTGTAATCTTTGATTTGGCAGGTCTTTAATATTGCCATTTGCTCTTTATAATTCTTTAGCCTTTTTCCTTTATCCAATGATTAATAGGCGGCCGCGGAAACTGGTTTGCTGCTGTTTCTTAAAAAAGCCCGGCAGCCTGAGAGGATACACGATGGAAGAAAAATCTTTAAGAAATATAGCTATAATAGCCCATGTCGATCACGGCAAAACCACTC
>DIEU01000061.1:0-15909 GCA_002418775.1 Firmicutes bacterium UBA5766 | reverse complement strand
TAACGATATTATCAAAAAATACCAGCATCATATATAAAGATACCAAAATTAATATTGTTGACACACCGGGACATGCAGACTTTGGCGGAGAGGTCGAGCGCATCGTCAAGATGGTCGACGGGGTGCTCCTGCTAGTTGACGCATTTGAGGGCTCCATGCCGCAGACCCGTTTTGTTTTGAAAAAATCCCTGGAAGCGTATCTGAAGCCTATTGTGGTAATCAACAAGATTGACCGGCCGGGCGCACGTCCGGAAGAGGTCGTGGATAAGGTGTTGGATCTGTTTATCGATCTTGAGGCCGGTGAGGAACAGCTTGATTTTCCGGTTGTCTATACATCCGCGAAAGAAGGATATGCAAAAATCTCTCTGGATGATTCTTCAGCCGATATGAAACCTCTGCTGGACATGATTATTGAAAAGATGCCCGCCCCGGAAGGCGATCCGGACGGCCCCCTGCAGTTAGTCGTCTCATCTATTGATTACGACAATTATGTAGGAAGGATAGGGATCGGCAAAATAAGCAGGGGCGTTATTTCCAAAGACCAGGAGATAATTCTGTGCAATACGGCCGGCAAAGAGAAACGGGTCAGGATAAATACACTTTATACCTTTGAAGGCCTTAAAAAGATGGAAACCGACCGTGCCCGGGCCGGGGAAATAATAGCCGTGTCTGGCATACAGGAGATTAATATCGGAGACACCATCTGTTCACCGGACCTAGTGGAGCCTGTTTCTTTCGTAAATATCGACGAACCCACTATTTCCATGAATTTTGTTGTTAACGACAGTCCCATGGCGGGCATGGAAGGAACTTACGTGACCAGCCGAAATTTACGGGACCGCCTGGAACGCGAGCTGCTTTCCAATGTCTCTTTGCGTGTGGAAGAATTGAATCCCGACTGCTTTAAAGTATCCGGCCGGGGGGAGTTGCACCTGTCCATACTGATCGAACTCATGCGCCGGGAAGGTTATGAATTCGCCGTAACCCGTCCGGAGGTAATCATGAAAAACATCAACGGGGTCGTAAGCGAGCCCGTCGAAAGATTGTTCATTGAGGTCCCTTCTGAGTATGTGGGGACTGTTATCGAAGGTGTCGGGAAACGCAGGGGTGAACTTTCGAACATGGCTAACGCAGTGGGGAATACTGTAAAAATGGAGTTTTTGATTCCGGCCAGGGGACTGATCGGATACAGATCCGAGTTCTTAACCGACACCAGGGGCAATGGTGTGATGAACCACGTTTATGAATACTATCAGCCTTTCAAGGGTGAAATCATTACCCGTACCAGGGGCTCACTGGTCGCTTTTGAGAGCGGCGTCGCTGTGCCCTATGGACTTTTTAACGCCCAGGGAAGGGGTAATTTGTTTATTGGACCGGGTGTTGAGGTATACGCCGGCATGATTGTCGGGGAAAACGCGCGCAATGATGATATTACGGTAAATGTATGCAAAAAGAAGCACCTCACCAATACGCGTGCTTCCGGTTCCGACGATGCCCTGCGCCTGACACCGCCGATTGCTATGACACTGGAAAAATGCCTCGAATTCATTAAAGATGATGAATTGTTGGAAGTAACCCCAAAATCTCTGAGGCTCCGGAAGATGATCATTAATAAGGGCGAACGCGAAAGATACGTAAAGATTAAGCTTCAAGCCCCGGCTCAGTCTTCTATGAATCCGATCATGGCACAGTAGTGATGCCTGCGGGAAGAACAATGCTGTCTCGTTTGTGGAATTGCGTACAGTTTGTATTGGGAAACTGTTAATATGCAAAGCAAAGTAAAACTTCTTCCCTTCCGGCAAGTTTGTTAGTAATCAACGAACATATTTCCTGAGAGCTTCCCTTATCAAATACAAGCATTTTAATTTCAGCCATGCAGTCCGAGAGGGATAGGGGCTACCTGCATGCCCTGCCATATATGTCGTCAAACCGCACGATATCGTCCTCGCCCAAATAACTTCCATACTGCACTTCGATGATCTCCAGCGGGAACTTGCCGGCATTCTCAAGGCGGTGTTTGGTTGCCTGTGGTATGAACACACTATCGTTTTCGTGAACAGTACGCCCAGTGGCGCCTATAGTCACTTCAGCCGTACCGCCGGTGACGATCCAATGCTCACTGCGGTGGTAATGCATTTGAAGGCTAAGGATCTGTCCCGGGTTGACGACGATTTTCTTAATCTTGTACCCCTGCCCGGAGCTAAGCACTGTACAGAGTCCCCAAGGCCGGTACATCGTTGTGTGTTCGTCAGCTTCCGCACGGCCGTTTGCCTTGAGTTTATTAACCATGTCTTTTACCTTTTGCGACTCACCCTTTTTAGCGACAACAATGACGTCGTCTGTTTCCACTATCAGGAGGTCTTCCAGGCCGATGCCGGCTATGAGGCGGCTATGCCCCAGCATCAATGTGTTCACGCACTCAACCGGCATGCAGTCACCATGGACTACATTGCCGTCTTTATCCTTATCAAACATGTCATACATCGCATCCCAAGAGCCGATGTCGCTCCACACTGCCGTGAGGGGAAGCGTCACTACCCGCTCCGATTTTTCAGCCACGGCATAGTCGAATGAAATATTCTCCATTTCTGCGAAATTGACTGTCATTTCCTCAAAGCTGGTATTGGCCAGCGCATGGAGATCCGGCCGGCAGGTCCGTAATTCGGCCATAAAACAACCAATGGTGAATGCGAACATACCCGAGTTCCAATAGTAATTACCGTCAGCGAGATAGGCTTCCGCCGTTATCCGTTCCGGTTTCTCCCGGAAAGAATCGACTATAAAACCGCTGCCAAACGGCCGGCCGGCCTGGATATAGCCATAGCCTGTTTCCGGGCTGTACGGCTGTACACCGAGCGTGACTATTTTATCCAACTCCGCCATGTCCGCAGCCTGCTTCACATTTACAGTGAATTTATCCAAAGGGTGGATGATGTGGTCGGAAGGCGTCACAAACATCACCTCGCCGGGATCGCAACCCAGTTGGTCGACGCAGTACCTCACCGCATAGGCGATAGCCGGCGAAGTGTTGCGCGCCACCGGTTCCGGCAGAATATGCGCTTCCTGCGCCATAGATGCGGAAAGATCGTTTTTTACATGGTGAACGTAGTCCTGATTGGTCACGATTACAATGTCTGATGGTTTGACCAGCGGCAGGAATCGGGCAATGGTCTGTGACAACAGAGATTTGTCACCATTTAGTTTCATAAACTGTTTGGGGAAACGCGTGCGTGAAAGGGGAAAAAGCCGGCTGCCTCCGCCGCCCGCAAGGATGATTATTTTCACTAAATTCATATTCCTTTCTTAAATAAAAAGAGATAAATAGTTGCCGCCGGGAAAACAATTATCTCGCGTAATCAAAGCGCGTATTCAGCTTGGGATGGCTCAAACTTTCTTCATCAATGGATAAGGTTTATATCCGTATTATCCGTTATGTCCGCAGTGACGCTGCATTGCTGACACTTTTCGAAGGCTTCGTATTTTATTAGAGACAGATAGGCAATACAGTAACTGATGATGCTTTCGGCCCCCTGGTTCCCGTTCGACCCGGCGGGTGTAATTCCATCGTAGCATCCCCCGGTCTCATCGTCGATTAAACATTCACGGCAAGAGTTTTTGCCCAAATACCAACTGAAACTCAGTCTGGCCAGTTCCAGCATTGTTTCGTCGCCGGTGGCCTCATAAGCGGCCAGGTGGGCCAGCGTCGTTGTGCAAGCCTCGATAGGCTGCTCGTCGTACAGCGCCGCCTCCGTTCCTCGAACCAGCCAGCCGTTGCAGCCCACCGGCCGGTAAAAGCTATCACGAAAAGTGATTCGGTCAAGAAACTCAAGACTCGCCGTCGCCACACAAAGCAGTTTGTCCTGCCCAAGGCGGCGATAAGCCGTGAACAATGACCATGGTAGCACTGCGTTATCGTAAGTAAGGTTGTCTTCAAACCATTGCCAGTCCTTTTCCCCGGTGTATTGTTCAAACCGGCTGACAAGTTTTGCGGCAAGTCCGGACAGGAGACAATCCGCTTCAGGGTTCCCGATAAAACTAAGGCCGATCATGGCATACGCCTGGCCGCGCGGCCAGATGAGGTCTTGGGCATGCGTCAGTGCGCGTTTGTATGCGTGTAAGCAAGCTTCTTTAATTCCAGGGGGCATTATTGGTGAGGTCAACGTATATCCCAAAGCCCACAGACAGCGTCCGAAACAATCCTCTGATTCTTCCTCTTCAATGAATTGCCGGGAGTACGTCATAAAGTTCCGGAACTTGCCGGTTTCATTTTGGGCATGTAAGACAAACCCCAGGTAAAGGTAGACCAGTGCGAGATAGGCCGGCTTTCGGAATTGTTCATAAAGCATTACCGCCATGAGCAGCGCCCGGGCATTATCGTCGGCCGTGTACCCTTCCGACGGGTCGGGGACGCTGAACCGGGCGTGCTGGAACATACCCGTATCATCGGTCAGCCGGAAGATATGCGCAGGATCAAATTTCTTGGCAAGTATGTCCATTTATCCAACCAATACTCCATTCTGCCGGGATTCTTCCGTGATATTGATGCACAGTTGGGTATAGCGGCTGGCTACATTGGCCCAAGTCATTTCCCGGCCGACTGCCAGGGTTTTGGTCTCCATGCTTCTTTTAAGAAGAGGATTTTTGAGGATTTGGCTGATGCATGACGCCAGTGAGTTGGCATTCCTGAATTCGGCCAGCATGCCCCGTCCTTTGCCCAGCATCTCCTGTGCATAGCGGTATGGTGTCGAAACGACGACCCGCCCGCAGCCTACGGCGTATGCCAGCGTTCCGCTGACCGCCTGCTCTTGGGATAGATACGGCGTAAGGTAGATGTCGGACAATTGGAGATAGGTCATAGCCTCTTCCTTCGTCAGGTACTTGTCGATAAAACGTATATTATCCCGCACCCCAAGGCTTTCCGCCAGGCCCATGAGGCTCTGCCTGTAGCTTTCCCCCATTTTCTGCTTGACGCATGGATGTGTTTTGCCGAGAATGAGATAGACCAGGTCTTCACAGTCAGGAACGACCTTGGCGGTCGCTGCGATTCCGTATTCCAGACCTTTAGCCGGACTGAGGAGGCCAAAACTGCTGATCACCTGCTTGCCCTTCAAGTCATGTTCAAATTTTAGTTGTTCCCGCTGTTTTACAGGCAGGAAGGGTACGCCATGCGGAATGACCGTTATTTTGCCCGTCTCAATGCCGTATACTTCAGCCAGAATGGGGACCGAGCTTGCCGCCATCGTCACCACCCCGGCGCTTAGCCGTCCGAGATCCCTGAGCACTGTTTGCTGTTTAATGGTTGGCTCCAGCAGCACCGTGTGTGTCGTGATGAGAAAAGGTATCTTCAGGTTTTTGGCCAGGTCGATAATGTATTCACCGCATTCCCCGCCAAAGATTCCGTACTCGTGCTCGATGATCAACAAGTCGGCATGGTTGTTAGCCCAGCGGGCAGTTCTGAAATAACTGGCCCGGATGTGCTGGTCAAGTTTAAAGGCCACACGGGGATCTCCGTATTCTTCCGTATTAGTGACCGCGATCACGCTTGGCTGTATTAAAGCTGTTTTATCGATTTCGTTCACAAGGTCCTCCGTAAATGTGGCCAACCCGCATTCACGCGGCGGATATGTGCTTAAAAAGGCAATATTGCTTATTGTATTTGTAGTTATTATTTGTTTCCTCCTTTTTTTGGCCGTTCTGGAGTTTCCCGGCCGGCCTTTCAATCCTGCTTAGTAAAATCCTTCCTCCCGCGGTTCCGGACATTTACGGATGTAATCCAACAGGTCGCTTAAGGCAGATGTGGCCAAAGCTATGCACGTGTCCGCTCCGCCATAGTACATTTTTAGCTGTCCAACCTTATCGTCCAGCACCCAGCCGCACGGAAACACAACATCATTCACATCTCCCTCCCGTTCATACTGCTCTGTCGGACCAAAGACCCACTCATCGCTGCGGCGCAATACTCTATTAGGGTTATCCAGGTCGAGCAGCGCCAGGCCAAGCCGGTATTTTGACCCACTAGCAGTCTGACGCACACCGTGGTAAAGGATTAGCCATCCTTCAGCGGTTTCTATGGGCGGTGCGCTAAGTCCGATTTTACTGCCATCCCACCAACCACCCCGGCGGGCGTTTATTACCACCCGGCGTACACCCCAATGCACCAGGTCATCGGAATATGACAACCAGATGTGTGCGCCTGGTCCGTATTTGGCTGCGATGGGTCTGTGGATAAGCGCCCATTTTCCCCTGATCCGGCGCGGAAAAAGAGCGGCGTCTTTGTCTTCAGGCGGCATGGCAGGTCCAAGCCGGTCGAAATGCGTGAAATCGTCCGTCAGAGCTATGGACACGAGCGGCCCATCATGGGAATAGGCCACATAAGCGACGGCCCATCTGTTCAACTCGGCAAGCCAGCAAATTCGGGGGTCTTCAATTCCCCACTGTTCCTCCGGATAATTGGCCCGGTCCGGCTCCAGCGTCGGAAACTCGTCAATCTGCCAATTACCGACTCCATCTTCGCTGACGGCCTTAGTCAGATGGGAGAATCCCCGCCTGTCCTCGACTCTGGCCAGCAGAAGGACTTTGCCATGAAAAATAGTTGCGCCTGGATTGAACACCGTGTTCGCTGGGTACGGCCAGTTCTTGGCTGTCAAAATGGGATTGTCCGGATGCCGGTGGAAAAGCTCAATATATGTATTGTCATGATTTTTTAGTCTGGTCTCAAACTTTTTTTTGTTCATAAAAATCTCCTAAGCGAACTAGCCTGAACAAATCAAAAAAAATTGCCATATCTCCTTTAGCGGGTCAATGACAACTTTTTATTTTACCCACTATTGTGCTGTAAGATAAAAACACTGCCAATAAAATAGTCTTGAAAGGCAGGGAATAAGTCAAAAACCAAATATAACTCTGAATTATTTTAGATTTAAAGATTTAAAACCATTATTATTTTATACCTTTAAGCAGGAAAAGGCAATAGATCCAAGAATTTAAAACAATATTATTTTTATGAAAATGATATGCAGCAATAGAATATTTATTACATTTTCAGGAACTGCAGTACTTTGTAGATCAGTATCGCCGGCCAGAGGAGGGCTTTGAAAAAGCCGAACACACCTTCCTTGAAATTGGCCGCATGCTGAAGATAATAGACGAGCGCGCCGATAAAGGCAAGGCCGTAGACACCACCGGAAACACCGCCGCTGTTATTCATTTTTCCCATTTTTTCCTCCTCGTATTATTTGCGCTGTCCAGTATTTATTGTTTTTAGCGCATATAATCATTGCTGTCGGGCTAATCGCCGTTTTTGATTTTCCGGCCGATTACAAGGACCTAAAGGCAGAACCAATCCTTCTTTTCGGCCGCAAACCCTACATAGATTAGAAAGCTGGCCATTGAGGGAAGCATCCCGTTATTCAGGGCTGCTGTAATTGTTACCCTCCTTCTAGTTTTAAACGCGCCTCATCGGGATTCTTGTCCCCCGGGTAGAGACCGGCCAGGAATTTGCCGGGTATAACCCAGTATGATCTTGAAAACGGCGCCGGGTATTGTCTGATTTTGCTGAAGAGGTTTTCTCCCAGGTCGAGGATCTCCCCGCAGCGGGCCAGCTTGTTCAGCCACCTGACAGGCAGGGATTCATAACCGTAAATTTTCGCCATGAACAAATATTTTCCTTCTTAAAATTAAAAAAGAAAGATTACTAATATACCTTACAAGATTTTTAACACGAGTAGTAAGTTTATTTTTTTAGGTTTAAAAAAAAATCGTTCAACCAAATATTCGACAAATTCACCAAAGGATTTAAAAGATGTCTGTCAAATTTATAAAACAAAACGCGTTATGGAGCGACAATTCTATGATAAGCGAAAGAATCGGGGGTGGACGATGATTATTGAATCTCTTATTAGCAGTCTGAACCTGAACTCCGACCGGACTATGGAATTATTCGATATAATTCCTGTCGGCATC
This sequence comes from Firmicutes bacterium UBA5766, assembly GCA_002418775.1. Lineage (GTDB taxonomy): Bacteria > Bacillota > Desulfotomaculia > Desulfotomaculales > Nap2-2B > 46-80. Next base: position 7,947 of record DIEU01000061.1, on the reverse strand, counting down.
AGCATAACTTTTGATAAAACTTGCCGGGAAATAAAACATAACACGAGAGCGGCGGAATTCTTAAGGATTCCGCCGCGTGAGGCTTCTTCACATATCGCGGCAAACGAATCGTCATTAAAAATGTACCGTGGAGAGAAAGAACTATCTCTGGAAGAAATGCCGGTACAACGTGCGATGTGGAAGGGTGAGACAGTTAGGAACCTGGAAGTAGATTTAGTCTGGGAAGACGGAATGCGCAAAATAGCCATATGGAACTCCAGCCCTTTGCTGGACGGGGAGGGCGCGATTGTAGGAGCGATATCTGCTTTTGAAGATATTACCGACCACAAACGGGTTGAAAGGGAATTAAAAATAATCAACAGTAATCTTACCGCCTCTCAGGAGATCGCTCATACAGGAAGTTTCACCTGGGATCCGGAGAATAAGCGGCTTATTTGTTCCGATGAACTCTACCGCATTCTGGGGCTGACTCCCGGGCAGATTAAACCTTCGTTCGAGGCTTTTATTAACCTGATTCATCCTGAGGACAGGGAAAAAAAGAAAAGAGAGATATTAAGATTTGCAAAAAAGGGCAAGAAAGTCTCCGATGACTTCCGGATTATGAAAAGCGATGGTACGGTCAGATTTATAAAGATAGTCAGCAAAGCGGTGAGAGGCAGCGGAAAGCCGGCCCTGATAATTGGTGCAGTTCGGGATGTCACTAAACAAAAGCAGGCTGAAGAAATGCTGAGAGAGACCAGGGACTACCTGGAAAACCTGATCTGCTACGCAAATGCGCCGTGCATAGTCTGGGACAACTTCTGTAAGATAACCAAATTCAACCATGCTTTCGAGAGGTTGACGGGATACATGGAGGACGAGATTTTAGGCCGGCCTCTGAATATCCTGTTTCCGGAAAACAGCAAAAAGGAGTCCTTAAACCATATCAGGCAGAATTCGTCGGGGGAGCATTGGGAAGCGGTTGAAATTCCCATCCTTGGCGCCGACGGCTCGATTCATATAATCCTGTGGAATTCAGCCAATATCTACAATAAAGATAAAACCGCCATTATCGCCACGATTGCCCAGGGGCAGGACATCACCCGGCGCAAGCAGGCGGAAGAGGCCGTTCGCACAAACCGAAACCTTATGTTTAACATCATCGACGGAACGTCAGATTCGATTTATGTCAAAGATCTTGAAAGCCGCATGCTGCTTGCAAACCGGGCAATGGCAAATTTAGCCGGCAAACCTTTCAGCGAGATCATCGGTTATACCGCCAGCGAATATTACGGGTATGAGGCGGGGCAGTTGATCCGTGAAAACGACCTGAAGATTATGATGTCAGGCAAGAGTGAGGTTGTCGAGGAAACGATTCCCACTGCAGATGGCGCCCGCATCTTTCTGGCCAACAAATTCCCTTACCGCAACAAATCGGGAGAGATTATCGGCGTCATCGGTATTTCACGCGACATAACCGAGCGCAAGAACGCCGAGGAGAGAATCCTTTCCAAAAACGCCATGGTAGAAGGTATCAACCGGATTTTGCAGGAGTCTTTAACATGTGTAAATGAGCAGGAACTGGGCAAAACCTGCTTGAATGTCGCTCAGGAGATAACTGGAAGCCAGATTGGCCTTATCGGGAAAATCGATCAAGACGGATTTCTGAGAAATGTTTCTTTCAGTGATCCGGAATGGTTTTCTTGCCGCGTGCCGGAAGACATAAAAATTCGTGGCATTTACAAGAAAATGCTTCTAGACGGTAAATCCTTCTTTACAAATATTCCTGTCTTTTATCCGGAAAGTATCGGACTTCCGGAGGGACATCCTCCGCTGAAGGCGTTTCTGGGCGCGCCATTAACTTACCATGGAAAAACTATCGGCATGATCGGGCTGGCTAACCGGGAAGACGGCTATAGGGAAGAGGATGTAGAGACTCTGGAAGTTATTGCGCGCTCTATCGTGCAGGTAATAATGCGTTTGCGGGCTGAGGTTGCGCTGAAGGAAAGTGAAGAACGCTACCGCTTCCTTGCCAAAAAGCTGCAGGAAGTTGACCTGCTTCAGTCGGAGGAGAGGTTCTATAAGGCCTTTCATTCCAGTCCGGCCATGATGTGCATCCAAAATTCAGATGGACGCTTCATAGAAATAAACGACAAATTTATAGAAGTTTTAGGATTTTCGCGTGATGAGATAATCGGCTGCAGCACGCTGGAATTAAACACTTTTATTGATCCTGCTCAGTGGGCGGAGATATTTAAAATAATTAACGGGTCAGGGCGGCTTCAAAACTACGAAATTAAAGCCAGGGCTAAAAACGGGAAAGCGTTAATCCTTATTACATCTGCGGAAATTGTCCAGCTAAATGATGAGCGCGTCATTCTGTACCATCAATTTGACATTACTGAAAACAAGCAGATGGAAGAGAAGCTGCGCCAGTCGGAGGAACGCTTCTTAAAAGCGTTTAATTCAAGCCCTGTGATGATGATCATCCGGACATTGAATGGAAAATGCATTGATGTTAACGATACTTTTACAGTTAATCTTGGTTATTCCAAAGAAGAGGTAATAGGTACAACATATGAAGAACACCATTTTTACGGCAGTTCCGGCCTGCCGCCGGAATTAATCAAGTCGATGCAGGAGAGGAAACCGGTAAATAACCTCGAAGTAAAAATTTATGCAAAACAGGGCGCCCAGCACATTGGTTTACTATCAACAGATTTTATCGAGCTTAATGGTGAGACGTGTATTCTAACTATTATAACTGATGTTACAGAACTTAAGCGGTTTGAAAAAGAAATGTCCCGCCTTGACCGCTTAAGCCTTGTCGGTGAAATGGCCGGCGGGATTGCGCACGAGATCAGGAACCCGATGACGGTTGTAAGAGGATACTTGGAGTATATCGGGAAGAAAAAAGAATTTGAGAAATATACGGATCGGTTCCAGCTAATGATTAGCGAACTGGACAGGGCGAACTCGATTATTACGGAATATCTCACCTTGGCAAGGAGCAAAGCTTATGATGCGAAGCCGGAAAACCTGAACGTTTTAATTGAAGAATTAAACTACCTGGTAGAAACGGACGCTATCAAAGAAGATAAATATATTAAATTGGAGCTTGAAGAAGTGCCCGACCTGCTCTTGGAGAAAAACGATATCAAACAGATGATCCTAAACTTAATCCGCAACGGTCTTGAAGCTATGGCGCCAGGAGGCTACCTTTTTTTAAGGACATCTGTCGAAAGGGAAGAGGTCATTCTGGCCGTAAGTGATCAGGGTAGAGGGATCCCGCCGGAGCACTTGGATAAAATGGGCATCCCGTTTTTTACCACAAAAGACTACGGCACCGGCCTGGGACTTGCCATGTGTTATAAAATAGCGGCCAGACATAACGCTGAAATACATATTGAAACCAGCCCGGAGGGAACAACATTTTTTGTCAAGTTTGCTGTTCAGGGGGCGCCGGTATCCTGAACGGGAGTCCGGTGCGGCCTTCTTTAACCATTCCCTGGGGATAAAATTCCAGATAAGGAAGGCGCTAAAGAAGATGCGAGGTTCTTCCTGCTGTCAGATAACTTATTTGGCGCATTCTTTGAGGTCAACGGTTATCCAAATTCTTTTATGGGTACAACCGTTAAAATCCACGTTGTTCAGCTGAGATGTCACTACCGCTTCTTTGCCGTCGTATAAAGATTCTTTATAGGCTTTTATCCTGATCAGTTTATCAAAGAGATCCGCCTTGTTTTTAGCGTAAATATACTGTTCCATAATCCAGTCCCCTTTTTGCATTTGTTATATATTTCGGTACAAGGTGGTATATTCCTTGACAATTATTCCGTTAAAAAATGACAGGAAAATGCAAAAAAGACGGCTTCTGCTCAACAAATCTCACCTGTCGCCAAAGTTATTTCGCTAAAATATCGTTTTTTATATTGCTTGAAGCCTCCTCATATACTTGCGGCACGATTTTTTAGTATATGAATGTTGAATGCAAAAAGTAAAAATCCATAATTTACTTAAAGGTAAGTTGTTGTATTTGACGAATATCAGCATGAGATGAGGTACAAAAGGGATGTTTGTCATGAAAAAAATTTATAGAAGAGTTCTCTTAAACAGATCTCATCTGAAAGGAGCTCTTTCAAAAAGGGCTGTTATCACCGAGGTTCTGATGATTTCTCTAACAGGAGCGGCTTACCTTTCACATCTGGTAGCCAAGAGGAAACAGCGAAGACATACACATGTTAATTTGAAGGACTTAAGATAACCAACTAAATCACCTCGCAAGGGAGAAGCTGCGTGCCTCTCCTAATTTTATGCGCAGGATAAAATTACCGCATCTTTAGACGGCCAGATCTTTTCTTTTATAGAAAACAAATGTTGCAGTCAAAGCCGCCGCAATAATTACAAGAGACAAAACTAAAAACACAGGTTCAAACCTTCCCCCGTATATCAGATCCCTGGCGTTGAAATATTTGAACGGTGTAAAGAACTTTAAGAAATCCAAGTTTCTGTTCATATCGACAGCGACGTTTAAGATAAAGGCAAACAGCAGTATACCGGCAGCCGGGGAAGAGGCTGTATTGGGTTCTCTGCTTAAAGCGGCTGTTCCCGTTCCGGTAAGCAAAAAAATTAGCTGCAGAAAAAACAAACCCAGCATCAGTTTCAGGATATCTGCTGTTATGTCCTCGCCCCTGCTGTAATATCCCACCGTGATAATTAAAAAAGACAGGGTGACCAGATTGAAAATAATAACGTTCGATGAGGCTGTCGTGAGCTTAGCTGTAACAAGTTTATTTCTTGAAACCGGTTTGACGAAAAGGAATTCCGATGTCCGGTCCCGCTCTTCTTTCGAAATAATTGTGGCTCCAAGTATTGCGGCATGAATGGCAGCCATTAAAGCAAGGTATAAAAAAAGCACTCCGTAAAAACCGCCGGCTTTTGACAGGTCAAAGGAACCTATACCCAGTATAGCCTGAATGGATCCAGGCAATTGGCGAGTTATAACGGCTGCGGATTGGCCTGTGGCGGAAAAAGCCGCATATTTGCCCATTCCCCCGGCAATCATCAAAATTATGCCGATGGACCAGATAATCAGTGATTTTCTGTTGGCCTTCATTTCCCTGAAGAAAATATTCATCCGCATTCCCCTCAAAAAATTAATGTATCAGGCGATATTAATGTCCTGCTTTGAATATAAGATATAACTTGCTGTTACAGCAACGATAATGACGATGATTGTTAAAATAACAAATTGGGTTTCATAAAGTCCGTTTTTGATTATGTAAGCGCTGTCAAAATATTTGTAAGGCGTTATATAACGCAGCGTTTAATCCCCGAACACGGATTGAAACATATTGATAATAAAAAACCCGAAAACGATACCCAGCGAAAGGGCAATCGGGGACCTGATTCTTGGAAAAGCAACTGAGATAAGAACTCCCAGTGAAAAAAAGATGATCTGGACAAAAAATAAAGTGGCGGAAATTATCATAAATATTTTCATGCTGAACGGTTCTTTACTGACAGCCAGGGCCATAAAGACAGCAGTTATTATATAAAAAACATTTGTAAACAAAAAAGAAGTCAGAGCGGCCAATAGTTCAGCCGTTATAATTTTAATCCGGCTGACCGGCTTTGTAAGGAGGAAGTCGGCGGTTTTGTTTGTAATTTCCTTGCTGCATGAGGGGATCAAGGCCGATGGTCGGCTCGTCCAGAATAATTAGTTTCGGGTCATGGAGCAGATCCTGGACAATACCGACTTTCTTTTTGTTTTCAAAAGACAGATCGCTGATTCGTCTTTTAAGATCCAGGTTCATTATTTCGGCAAGCTCCGTTATTCTTTTGCTGCAGTCCTTTCTATAAAAGCTCGCCGAGTATTTCAGCAGGTCAATCACCCTCATATTTTCATAGTAAAACGCTTCCGATGGCAGATAGCCTATTTCTTTTTTGATTTCCGGACCGTATTTCAGGCAGTCTTTTCCGAATATCATTGCGCTTCCGCCGATCGGGTAAATCAGGGACAGGATGGCCCGGATAGTGGTTGACTTTCCAGCGCCATTAGGGCCTATAAAGCCGAAGATCTCGCCTTCCTCAACATTGAAGCTGACATCGATAATCCCTCGCTGCCTGCCGTAATACTTGGTCAGATTTTTAATTTCAATGACGTTCATTAAAGGCCTCCTTAGTCCTTAAAGCTGCCGGGAATAAGAAGTCCCCTTTTTATTTCAGGGGACCAGGCGTTGCTTTTAATGAAGCGGCAAGTATGTCTATTTTAACGGTAATTTCTTGTTGTAACAAAAAGTTAATAAGTGTAAGGGCCCTGGTGTCCCGGATACGTATACTGGCTGCCGTACGAATGCTGACCCGGCTGGAACTCCTGGGCCTGCTGGCCTGCAATTTGCTTGAGCAGTTGCTGCATACTGTCAATAGCCTGGATCATTTGGGAAAACGCCCCGGTTGGCTGCATATACTGCATCCCCTGGTTGAGAAGAGAAATAGCCTGGTTGATGGACTGTCTCATATACTGCTGGTTATACTGCTGTTCCTGTACAGTCTGGGTTTTAAGCTGTTGAATTTGCTGGTAGAGCTGGAACGCCTGCTGCATATATGGCTGTGAAGTCATTGGCTGCTGGGCGCCCATCGGCCTGGATACCATGGGGCCCTGCTGCTGAGGCTGGCCATAAGCTTGAGGCTGGCCATATGGCTGTGACTGCATCCCGCCCTGGTTGGAGTATTGGGTATAGTTCGTGGGATTTGTTTCCTGTTCATTTTCTATATCGGGTGTCTTTTTTACCGGCCGTGATGGTTCATTGGTCTCATTTTTGGGCATTTGGAAATCCTCCTTGTGGGTATATGTTTTTTCCTTTTTATAGTTTCCCTGTCAAAAGTTTTTTATACGCAGCGGGACGCATCCGTAAAAGCATTTCCTCGAAATACTGTTTATACACCAAAACCAAACTTGACGAAGAAAGTAGTACCTGTCGGGCTGGTTTGTATGTCAATTGCTGCGTTATGCCTGGCGGCTATTTTATAGCATACCACAAACCCCAAGCCGGTACCGGAATCTTTAGTTGTGAAAAACGGTATGCCCATTTTATCCAAATGCTCTGGTGGGATACCCTTGCCGCGGTCACTTATTGCCAGGATTACTTCTTTCTCCTTTGTAAATGTTTTCATTGTAAGATACCCACCTGCGTCCATAGCCCCAAGCCCGTTGCGAGTCAGGTTAAGGGTCATCTGTATGATGTCAATTTTTTCCAGGAACAGGTTGGGTATTCCTTCTAATTCCACGTTGATATTCTTATCATCTTTAATTGCATCTGTTTCTATTAAAGAAATTAAATCTTTAATTATTTCGTTAAGGTTTTCCGGCTTCGCATCATAGGCCTTGCTCCTGGCCAGGGTAAGGTACTCAGTAATAATAGCGTTTGCCCTGTCTAATTCACTGATCATTATTTGGAAGCGATCTGCATATTTTTCGAATTCTTTTTTCTGGCCGAGAAAATCTAAATAACCCTTAACAACTGTCATTGGGTTTCTGATTTCATGCGCTATCCCGCCAGCCATTTCTCCTACCAAATTAAGCCGGTCAAGTCGGGCTAATTCCCTTTCATAGAGCTTCTTTTCGGTAACGTCGGTTATTACTGTCCTGTATTGGTCAACGTAAACACCGGCGGCTTTATAAGGAACGCTTAAAAGGTGTACCTGGATAACTGTTCCATGTTTAGTTGCAAAACTTAATTCGGTTGTCACCTTTCCTTGTGTAGACCTGCAGCGGCGCAGATGATCTAAAAACAGCTTCAGATCACTTTTAACTACTCAACTTTCGCAGTTGACAAATGAGCAGATTTATGCTGCCCGGGCAAATAAGCGTTTTTTCAAAAACCCCGGTAAAGAATCCATAAAGCTGTCTAATATTTCTTCCAGTATATCATCAGGTAAGTACAACTCAACTTTCGCACTAGAAAA
>DIEU01000048.1:30968-31387 GCA_002418775.1 Firmicutes bacterium UBA5766 | reverse complement strand
TAGTCGAGCAGTTCGTCCACCACCAGGAGCAGGCCGTGGTCGGGGTACTCCTGGTGAAAAGCGGCCATCATCTCCTCGAAGGCCCGCTTGTTATTGGCTATTTCCGCCGCCGATGGAAACGAGTAGTTTACCCCGATAGACGCCAGGTACTCCTCCAGTTCGCTCACAAGAATGTCGCGCAGGGACATGGTGGTTGCTCCGATTTCGGTGCGCGCCACCTTGAAACGGCCGCCGATTTTGCCCGCCGCCCCGGCGACGCTGCCATCGTTTAAGTACGGGGAGAGTTCCCTGTTCTCCGCCAGGGCGGAGATTACCGACATAAGGTGGGACTTGCCGGTGCCGTAGTTGCCGACAACCATAAGCCCCTTGTTGTCGGCCGGCCGGTCGAACTGAAGCTGGGGAATGACGAGGCCGGTCAG
>DIEU01000048.1:0-30899 GCA_002418775.1 Firmicutes bacterium UBA5766 | reverse complement strand
TGGGTTCGAATTGAATCAGGTCTTTATATTTCATCACGTTTACCCCCCATGTGGTTTTGCCTGTATATGGCGAGCTTTGAGAACTGATTGGCAAGTGAACGTTTCTTCGCCCGTCGCCCGTCACTTTTCATTCGTTACTTCCGGCTCCGCCGGGCTCACGATCAGCAAATCGTTAACTGCGTATTGCCTGTATTCAGGGTGTTCCGGCACGGCATAAACCAGGAAGAGCGACGAGTGGATGCGTCTGATTTCGCCGTTCCAGGCTACGACGAGCGTCTTATTTCTGGACAGTCCTTGCAGGAGCCGGAGAGGGTCCTGCTTAAGGGAGACATCAAATAGCAATTCAATATTATCGAGCAGAACTACGTCACCACCAGAAGCATTCACGATTTCCGCCAGCAGGCGGGGAAGTTGCAACGCCCGCTGGCGTCCGGTAAGCTCAAGCATGCGGAGGGAAAGTTCGAGGTTGACGTTGACCAGCGGCGCGCCCGTCCGTTTTTGAACATCCCGGAGCGCGGCGGTTTTTCCCGCCCCGGGCGGCGCCGCCAGGATGACGAGGCGATGGTACAACTCGGCCGCCCGGCTGGTTTTTCGCATCACCTGACCGGCAAACGATTCTGTCATTACTGCCCTTCTCCCGTCTACAGTCAAAATTTATTCCAAAATCAGCCACAATCAAGTTTCATCCTTAAGCTTTATGATAATACAAACATTTCTTCAATTGAACGGGTCGCTCTAACGGGTCGCTCTATTTGATTAAACCTTGCGTAGATTGTGGAATTTATTCTTCTTTTTTCATTAAATTTCCTGCAGGATGGAAAAAATTCGTGTTCGTTTTTTATAGTCCTCAGCCACCAGGGACTTATCAACTCATCGCAGCTCAAGGGCCGCCATGGACGGCAGCCCCTTTAAGTTCGACTTAGGCGTTAATAATGTCAGGTTCTTTGACCTTTTGATACCAACTCTTCCTAAACTGAATAACCTGCTAAGTACATACTTTATATTAAAAAGCAAAGCAAATTTTAAAAAGAAAAGCCGGTAATTAAACCGGCATTTCTTTTTAAAACTTTTTCGGTATTAGTTCGGCATTTGCTTTTTTCAATGTTAAAAAAACTGGTCGGAGCGACACGACTTGAACGNNTCTAGCCAAACTGAGCTACGCCCCGTTATATAAAAATTTTAGTCTACTTAAAGGTAATTGTCAAGATTTGAAAGCACTTCCTAAAACACTATCCATTCAGCTTTCTCGACATAAAATTATCTTGCCTTTTCTCGAAATTATTACCTTTCATTTTTTGTCTCCGATCCGGTGATATTATTAGTGAAAAGATTTTAATCAGATTTTTACCCTTGCCGCGATATCCTCAAAACAAAAGGAGGCGTGCTCATGGGTAAAAGGCGCAGAAGCGTAATGTCCGACAGGCTGAAGTACGAGTTGGCTGATGAACTTGGTGTGGCCGATGTTGTACAAAGGGATGGCGGTTATTTCGGCAACGTTTCCTCAAAAAATTGTGGAAACTTAGTCCGCCTGGCTATCGAGCGAGCTGAACGCAGCATGGCAAGAGGATACTAGCGGCATATAGGGGCGCTTTTAAAAGCGCCCCTATTATAATTACCTTGACAGAATAGGCTTTTCTTCTATATAATTGGTTTCGCCAAAACAACGGAGTGTTATAAAATGATCCGGGTAAACGTAGAAACAATAAAAGACAGCAAGGGGAATACCCTTCTTTTTCAAAAAGAAGCAGATTTATCAAACACCGACATAGAAGAAATTTCTTTCGCCGGACCAGTGAATGTAAAAATTGAATTTACAAGTTCCGGGAAAATAATTGAGGCGGAAGGAACCATTGAAGCTGCTATCCAGCGTCCCTGTGACCGCTGCCTGAGACGCGCCGAGTTTTTAGTTGAAGCGCCTTTCAAAGAAACATACTTCCCTGCCGGCACAACCCAGGATATTTTAAAGGATGAGTGGATTTCCTTTAAGAACGAGGTTATTGATATAGAGCCCGAAGTATTAAAGTCACTCATCATGGCTATGCCCATGAAAATCCTTTGTGACCAGAATTGCCGGGGATTATGCCCGTCCTGCGGGCAAAACCTTAATACAGGAAAATGCGCCTGCAGCCATGAAGATATAGACCCGAGGCTTGCTGAACTTCGGGAATTAATCAAAGATAAACATGGTGATAAAATTTAGGATAGAATTTTTGGCGATATTAAGAAAAACAAGAGGGGGTGTATAAAAATTGGGTGTCCCTAAAAGAAGATCTTCAAAACAACGCGGGCGTCAACGGCAGGCTAACTGGAAGATACAATCCCCCAACCTGATCAGCTGCCCGCATTGTCATAAACTGACTTTATCGCATAGAGTCTGTCCATCCTGCGGCTATTATAAAGCCCGGGAAGTAATCAAGCTTTAGTTTGCTGTTTAGATTTTAAAAACCCCCCTTCGGGACTAATATACTTGACTAGCGCCGCCTGGAAATTAACCAGGCGTTTTTGTTTAAAAATTTTTTAGATCAAAATATTTTGGTTCAGTTGCTTTTTTTTGGGATAAAGGATATACTCTATTTTAATATCTGGTATTAAAGTATTTTTTACATAGGTGGCATTTATTACCATGAAGAGTCCGGGGAAAAGCAAACGACAGGAACTTCTTTGCAGATACCTTGAAGGAAACCCATTTCTTACGGACAACGAACTTGCCCGCATGCTCGGTGTAAGTATCCAGACAGTCAGACTTGACCGCTGGGGTTTAAGCATCCCCGAACTCCGCAAGAGGACGAGGGAAGTTGCCAGGGGAAGCTATGGACAGGTATCAGCTTTGCAAAAGGAAGAATTGATTGGCGATCTCGTCGACCTGGAACCCGGCAGACAAGGTGTTTCTGTACTGGAAGTCTCTGAAGAGATGACCCTGAGCAGCACAAAAGTTGCAAGGGGCCATTACATATTCGCCCAGGCAAACTGCCTGGCCGTTTCCCTGATCAACACCAAGGTTGCTCTGACAGTCACAGCCAAAATAAGTTTCAAACGGCCGGTTTATTGCGGAGAGAAGGTGATCGCCAGTGCTTTTATAAGCCGTAAAAAAAACAACAAATTTATTGTCAGAGTCACTTCAAAAGTGCAGGATGAAACAATTTTTCAAGGAAAATTTCTTGTTTTTGCGATAGCCTAGGAGGTAGGCCGATTTTGAGAATTGCCGTTGACGCCATGGGCGGCGACAATGCTCCCGGAGAAATTGTCAAAGGCGCGGTACAAGCCGCTCAGGAATATAACCAGAAAATTATTCTGGTAGGTGATCAGGAAAGGCTGCAAAAAGAACTTAATGGATATTCGGGCAAGCTTGTGACTATCCACCATGCGTCTGAAGTCATTTCCATGTCCGAGTCTCCCGCAGTCGCTGTGCGAAGGAAAAAAGATTCTTCAATTGTCCAGGTCATTAAACTGCTCAAGGAAGGCGCAGCCTCAGCCGCTGTTTCGGCGGGGAATACAGGAGCTTTAATGGCTGCAGGTGTTTTAATGCTCCGCCTAATCGAAGGCATTGACCGCCCTGCTCTTGCCGCAGTGGTGCCCAGTAAAAGCGGGTGCACCATGATCCTGGACGCCGGCGCCAATGTAGACTGTAAACCTGTTCATATTCTCCAGTTTGCTATCATGGGGCGCCTTTATGCTCAGGAAGTAATGAGTATAGAAAACCCGCGGATGGGATTATTAAATATCGGAACAGAAGTTACCAAAGGCAACGAGCTTACTTTAGCCGCTTTCCCGCTGCTCCAAAAAGCTGATCTTAATTTCATCGGCAACGTTGAAGGAAGAGACATCTGTCGGGGCACAGTTGACGTAGTTGTCTGTGACGGTTTTATCGGAAATGTAGTTTTAAAAACTCTTGAAGGAATCGGCGACACTTTTATGCAAATGTTGAAAGAAGAAGCAAACAAAGACTGGATTGGCAGGGCGGGATTTACCATGTCAATGTCAGCTCTGCGCAATTTTCAAAGAAGGCTGGACTATGCGGAGTACGGCGGAGCCCCATTATTGGGGTTAAACGGGCTGATTATTGTTTGCCATGGAAGTTCAACTTCCCGGGCTATAAAGAATGCTATCCGTTTTGCACGTGAATCCGCGCAAAAAGATTTGACAACAGCCACACAAAACAGCATTCACAGAATTCAATACAAAGGCAGGAATATTAATGCATAATGATCGACAAGCAGGTATTCTGGGAATTGGCATTTATACGCCAAAACGCAAATTGACTAACCAGGACCTGGAGAAAATGGTGGATACAGAGGATGAATGGATAGTAACACGGACGGGTATCAGGGAAAGGCGCATCGCCGAACCCGATCAATTAACTTCTGATATGGCGACTGAAGCAGCAAAGAAAGCAATAGCCGATGCCGGAATAAATGTGGACGAGATAGATCTAATCATCGTAGCCACCAACACTCCCGACATGTTGTTTCCCGCCACCGCCTGTTTAGTGCAGGATAAAGTCGGGACGCGAAAAGTGGGAGCGTTTGACCTGCAGGCCGGTTGCACATCTTTTCTTTACGGGATGGTAATTGCAAGCCAGTTTATTGTCAGCGGCTTTTGCAGCAGGGTTCTTTTAATCGCAGCCGAGTGTATGTCAAGGGTAACTAACTGGGAAGACCGCAATACATGCATCCTCTTCGGTGATGCAGCGGGCGCTGTAATTATGGGACCGGTCCCTGATGGGTACGGGATTCTCTCCAGCAGCATAAGATCGGACGGTTCAGGCGCCCACATGTTAACCTTTCCCGGTGGGCTGACCCAATTTCCGGCGTCAAAAGATACATTGGAAAAAAAGCTGCACTTTTTACATATGAACGGCAGGGAGGTCTTTAAGTTCGCCGTACGGAACATTGCAGAATGCTGCCTGGATGTTTTGGAAAAGGCGGGACTGACCCGCAGTGACTTGGATTTTCTGATCCTTCACCAGGCAAACCTGCGTATAATTGAAACAGCCGCCAAGCGTTTAAAAGTACCTCTTGATAAGGTAGCAGTCAATGTTGATCGTTACGGAAATACATCCTCGGCCACACTTCCGCTGGCCCTGTACGAATCTTTGCAGGAAGATAAAATAAACGACGGCCAACATATAGTTATGTCCAGTTTTGGGGCCGGACTTACCTGGGGCGCTCTGGCAATGAAATGGTATGACTACCGGAACCACACTAGCTTTTAAGGAGGCGTGTTCAATCCATACAAGATTATGCGAACTTTTAGGAATTGAATACCCGGTTATCCAGGGAGGAATGGCCTGGGTATCAACAGCCCACCTGGCTGCAGCTGTAAGTGAGGCCGGCGGCCTTGGAATAATTGGTTCAGGCACCGCCGAAGCAAGTTGGGTGCGGGAACAGGTCCGGTTGGCCAAAGAATTGACAAATAAACCATTCGGTGTTAATGTTCTGCTGCTTTCCCCGTATGTTGAAGATGTCCTCAGGGTAATTATTGATGAAAAGGTACATGTAATAACTACCGGGGCAGGCAACCCCGGCAAGTACCTTCCAGATTTGCAATGCGCCGGCGTCAAGGTAATTCCTGTAGTATCGTCCGTAGCCCTTGCCAAACGCCTGGTCCGCAACGGGGTTAATGCTGTTATTGCCGAAGGCATGGAAAGCGGTGGGCACGTGGGCGACCTTGGGACAATGACTCTTGTTCCCCAGATAGTGGAAGCGGTTCAAGTGCCCGTAATTGCTGCCGGTGGAATTTTTGACGGCCGCGGTTTGGCTGCGGCATTATGCCTGGGAGCTGTGGGAGTCCAGATGGGCACCCGTTTTATGTGCGCAAGTGAATGCGCCATCCATCCCAATATCAAGCAAATGATCATTAAAGCGAAGGACAGGGACACTATTGTTACAGGCCACAGTATAGGCCATCCTGTGCGTGTGCTCCGGAATAAACTAACCAGGAAATACGAAGATTTGGAAAGCCGCCGGGCGCCTGCGGAAGAAATAGAAAATCTGGGTGTGGGACGCCTTCAGGCCGCAATGGTGGAAGGGGACACAGAGCATGGGTCAGTTATGGCCGGGCAGGTATCGGCAATGGTCAAAGAGATCCAAAGCGCCCGTGAAATAATTCTTGATATTGTCCAGGGCGCCGCCAAAATACTTCAAAGTCTTGCTCCTATAGGTGGTGAATTCAACAGATGAAAGCAGTTTTTCTCTTTCCCGGACAGGGTGCGCAGTATGCCGGTATGGGCAAAAAATCATATGATCAATACCCTGCGGTGAGGAAAATTTTTGAAACAGCAGATGAGATTTTAGATTTTTCCTTGAGCAGACTGTGTTTTGAAGGTCCTGAAGAGGAACTTCAAAAAACTATTAACGCACAGCCGGCAATCTATACTTTCAGTGTAGCCTGCGCCAGGATACTGCTGGAAAGGGGTTTTGAACCGTCTGCGGCTGCCGGACACAGTCTTGGAGAATACAGCGCCCTTGTAACTGCAGGATCAATTTCCTTTGCGGACGGCTTAAGGCTTGTGCGTAAAAGAGGTCAATATATGCAGGAGACGATACCGCTGGGCACGGGCGGCATGGTGGCTGTTTTGGGCCTTGATGCGCCGGAAATCACAAGTGTCTGCAATAAGGTAAAATCTGAGGGCAAAATTGTTGACGTGGCTAATTTTAACTGCCCCGGACAGGTAGTTATCGCCGGTGAAAATCAGGCTCTGGAAAGGGCCAAAGTCCTGGCTAAAGAAGCAGGGGCAAAAAGATGTATTCCGCTTGCCGTAAGCGCACCGTTTCATTCCACTCTGTTGCGTCCGGCAGGGGATAAAATGGCCGCCGAACTGGCCGCCGTAGAGATTAAGGATCCACAGATACCTGTTGTAGCTAACGTTACAGCGGATTACGTTACAAAAGGGGACGATGTCCACAGGCTTCTTGTTGAACAGGTATACAGCCCTGTTCGCTGGGAAGAAAGCATGGTCCGCCTGGTAAATGATTTTGAGTCATTTATAGAAGCAGGCCCCGGAAATGTTTTAACCGGCCTCCTGAAAAAAATAAGCAGGAAAGTATCCATAGCAAATACCGGGAACCCGGAATCAATTGAAAAATTACTTATGCAACCCGGGGAGGCTGGCTAAAATGGTCCTTAACGGCAAAATGGCTGTTGTTACAGGAGCCTCCAGGGGCATAGGACGCGCAATCGCCATGTCCCTGGCCGAATCGGGAGCGGATGTACTGGTAAATTATACGAATGATACAGAGGCTGCGGAAAAGGTATGCAGCAACATTGAAAAATTAGGCCGTCAGGCAATTGCCCACCGGGCAAATGTCGCTGATCCAGAGCAAGCCACGTCAATGATCCAATTCGCCGTTAAACAGTTGGGACGGGTAGATATCCTGGTTAACAACGCCGGCGTTACCCGGGATAACCTGGTTGTATCGCTTCGCGATGAAGATTGGGACAGCGTTCTTTCGGTCAATCTCAAAGGCGCCTTCAACTGCGTAAGAGCTGTAACACGACCGATGCTTAAAGCAAAATGGGGACGGATAATTAACATCAGTTCCATTATTGCTTACACAGGAAACGTCGGTCAGGCAAACTATGCAGCCAGCAAAGGCGGACTAATTGCATTTACAAAATCGGTTGCGCAGGAACTGGGTTCAAGAAAGATTACTGTAAATGCAATTGCTCCGGGATATATTGAAACTGACATGACGCAAAACCTTCCGGAAGCATTCAGGGATAAAATGCTCTCCCGCATTGCTCTGGGGCGACTGGGAAGACCGGAGGAAATAGGTTCGGTGGCAGTTTTCCTGGCCAGCGACGCGGCAAGCTATATAACTGGCCAGACCATTATAGTAGATGGCGGTATCGCAGTATAAATATAATGCTATTAAAAAAGAAAAGGAGGTGAAAAAATGTCCAGTCAGGAATCTATCGCAGAAAAAGTAAAGGCAATAATAGTAGAACAGCTTGGTGTTGATGAAGAAGAAGTAAACTTAGATTCATCTTTTATTGAAGACCTTGGGGCGGATTCTTTGGATATAGTCGAACTTGTCATGGCTTTTGAAGAAGAATTTGATATAGTTATTCCGGATGAAAACGCAGAAAAGATTAGAACAGTCGGTCAGGCGGTCAAATATATTCAGGATCACAGGTAGGCCGTGTCTGGGTACAGGTTTTGAAAAATAAGCTTAATTATTTATTGCAGGGAGGTTTAAGGTTTGCAAAACCGTGTGGTAATTACAGGCATGGGAGTTATTTCTCCTTTAGGATTAGATGTGGAAAATTTTTGGACAAATCTAACATCAGGGATTTCTGGTGTAGATTATATTACCTTTTTTGATACTGAAAATTACACCACGCGGATTGCTGCCGAAATAAAGGACTTCAATCCGACAGATTTTCTTGAGAAGAAAGAAGCCAGGCGAATGGACCGCTTTACACATTTTGCCATGGCGGCTGCAGGTCAAGCAATTAAAGACGCAGATTTAAAGCTGGAAACATTGAACAGAGAACGCATCGGAGTAATTCTTGGCTCGGGTATCGGCGGGATAGGAACGCTTGAAGAACAGCATAACATTCTAATAAACCGCGGACCTGACAGAATAAGCCCTTTTTTCATAACCATGCTGATCCCCAATATGGGCGCGGGGCAAATAGCCATTGCGTATGGTTTAAGAGGGTATAATATGGCTACGGTCAGCGCCTGCGCATCCAGCAACAACGCTCTCGGGGACGCATACAGCCTTATTAAGCAAGGTTATGCCGATGCGATGATTGCCGGCGGCGCGGAAGCTCCTATAACACCTTTAGCTATAGCAGGTTTCTGCTCCATGAAGGCAATGTCCACTTACAACGAGGAACCAAAGAAAGCCAGCAGGCCCTTCGATTTAAACCGCGACGGTTTTATAATTGGTGAGGGAGCCGCCATGCTGGTTTTAGAAAAGTTGGAACATGCCCTTGCACGCGGCGCTAAAATATATGCCGAAATTGCCGGTTACGGGTGTACTTGTGACGCATATCACATTACAGCCCCTGAACCAGACGGCAAAGGAGCAACAAAAGCCATGGAACTGGCTCTGTTGGACGCCGGTGTTTTAACCAGCGATGTTGATTATATAAATACTCATGGCACATCTACACCTCTTGGTGACAAAGTTGAATCTGTAGCTATAAAAAATCTCTTTAACGGTTCAACAGGACATCTTGCCGTAAGTTCCACCAAGTCCATGACCGGGCATCTTCTCGGCGCGGCGGGAGGAGTTGAAGCGGTCATATGTGTAATGACTATTTGTAAGAAGGTAGTTCCCCCAACTATAAATTATGATCATCCCGATCCGGAATGCGATCTTGATTATGTTCCGAATAAGGCGCGTCCGGTGCCCGTAAAGATCGCCCTGAACAATTCATTCGGATTTGGCGGTCATAATGTATCTTTGTTGTTCAGAGAGTTTGAAGGATAAAAGATGCACGAATCCAACATCAGGCAGAATATCAGCAATCTGAAAGAAACGCTTGGATTTGCCTGGAACAATGAAAAACTATTACAGACAGCTCTGACTCATGGTTCACATGCATATGAAAACAAGACACTGGATCTTGAAGACAACCAGCGTCTTGAGTTTCTAGGTGATGCCGTATTAGAACTTTCAATCAGCAATTATCTTTTTAAAACATACCCCGGCAGCGCCGAAGGAGAGTTGACCAAGATCAGGTCAGCTCTTGTCTGTGAGCCGTCTCTGGCCAGGGCAGCTAAAGAACTTAATCTTGGAAATTGCCTATTTATCGGAAGAGGTGAAGAACACTCCGGGGGCAGAAGCCGGCCGTCTATTCTTGCAGATGCTTTCGAGGCATTACTGGGGGCAATTTTTTTAGACCAGGGGTTGGATCGGGCCTCAATGGCAGCAATTAACAGTCTGACAGCAGTAATCAACGATCTTATGGAAGGACGAGCCGGAAAGGATTACAAAACCGAACTTCAGGAATTTCTTCAGCAAAAAGGTCCCGAACCTGTTAATTATGCAATAATCAATGAAGAAGGCCCTGATCATAACAAGTTATTCACTTCAGGAGTTTATAGCTATGGAAAGGAAATTGGACGGGGAAAAGGGCACTCCAAGAAAGAAGCGGAACAGCAGGCTGCCCGCCAGGCATTGGAAAAAATCAGGAGCGAAACATCATAGGGGGAAAAATGTCTTTTTTTGATAAGCTAAAAAAAGGCCTGTCTAAAACCAGACAGAACCTGGTCGGCAAGGTTGAAGAATTAGTAACCGGAAAAAAAGCCATTGATGAAGATATCTACGACGAACTTGAAGATATTTTAATCCAGGCTGATGTCGGCGCTGAAGTTTCCGCTGAACTAGTAGACAAGCTTCGCCAAACAGTAAAGGAGCGAAAGATAAAAGATCCTGCCGGTTTAAAACCTCTGCTTAAAGAAATAATCAGAGACACTCTTGAAGAAGGAACAAACACTCTGAATATGGGAGAACCGCCTACAGTAATTCTGGTCATAGGCGTAAACGGCGCCGGGAAGACGACTACAATCGGCAAACTGGCTTACCGTTTTGTACAGGACGGCAGGAAGGTTATTATTGCAGCTGCAGACACTTTCAGAGCAGCGGCCATAGATCAACTGGAGATTTTAAGCAGCCGGGTCGGCGCCGAAGTCATTAAACACCAGGAAAGATCAGATCCTGCCGCAGTTGCTTTCGACGCCCTGCAGGCCGCCAAGGCACGTAAAGCGGATATTCTTATTGTAGATACGGCAGGAAGACTGCATATAAAAAGCAACTTGATGGAAGAACTTAAAAAGATTGCGCGCGTTCTATCCCGGGAAGCGCAGGGAGCGCCTCAAGAGGTATTGCTCGTCCTGGATGCTACAAACGGCCAGAACGCTTTGACCCAGGCCAAAACATTCGGCGACGTTATGGGTGTAACGGGAATTGTGCTGACAAAGCTGGACAGCACTGCCAAGGGAGGCATAATAATCGGGATAAAAGGCGCTTTGGGCACACCGGTTAAATTTGTCGGCGTCGGGGAAAAGATTGACGACCTGCAGCCCTTTAATGCTGAAGAGTTTGTTGATGCTTTGTTTGCCTAGAGCATTGATTCGGAGTGGTCGGATATGGCAAAACTTGTTGGTATTATCGGCGGCACTGGAATTTATAACGCCGGAATGCTTGAAAATCCCCGGAAGGAAGTACTGGATACTCCCTATGGGCAAGTAAATATTAATTGCGGGCGCTTGCATGACAAGGAAGTTGTTTTCATTGCGCGCCACGGTGAAGGTCATACAGTACCTCCTCATCTGATCAATTACAGGGCAAATATATGGGGCTTAAAAACTTTGGGCGTAAAAGTCATTTTAGCCCTGGCCGCTGTCGGTTCTCTAAGCACAGACTTAAAACCTGGAGAAATTGTTCTTGTAAATCAGTTTCTGGATTTCACCAGGTCCCGGCAGCAAACCTTTCAGGAAAAAGAAGTCCTCCACCTGGACATGACAACTCCGTATTGTACACACCTGCGCAGACTGCTTGCCGTAACTACCAAACAACTTGGTCTGGCTTGCCATTACGGTGGAACATATGTCTGCACTGAAGGCCCGAGGTTTGAAACGCCTGCTGAAACACGGATGTACAATTCTTTAGGCGGAGACGTCATAGGTATGACAGGTGTCCCGGAAGCAGTCCTGGCCAGGGAAGCAGGCATCTGCTACGCGGCAATTGCTTTGATCACAAATTTTGCGGCCGGTATCTCATCATTGCGTGCGCTTTCACATAATGAAGTTGTTGACGCAATGACCCGGAATGCCGCAAACATAAATGCTCTTTTGCAAAAAACAATTGAAGTTCTGGACCTTTCACGGGCATGTTCATGTCAGGAATCCCTAATCAAGGGGCAGATGATTTAATGGATACAATGCGCTGGGAAAAAGACTCATTATTGTTGCTTGATCAGACCAAACTTCCGCAAAAAGTTGAGTATATAGAATGTAAAGATTACCGTACTGTTGCCCAGGCAATCTGCGATTTATGCGTCCGGGGAGCGCCGGCTATCGGCGTTGCCGCAGCCTATGGGATTGTCCTGGGCTTATCAGAAAAACGATTTAACAGCAGCGAGGATTTGATAGCAGAAGCGAAAAGGATAGCCAAGGAATTGTGGCTCACCCGCCCGACCGCAGTAAACCTGCGCTGGGCTTTGGAACGTATGCTGCAAAAAACAAACGCGGCAGCTGCATCTTCGCTTACCCCGGAGCAGCTGAGAGATATGCTTCTTCAGGAAGCTCACGCAATTCTATCTGAGGATATAAACGCAAACAAAGCTATCGGAAACCATGGAGCAAAGCTGATTCCGGATAAAGCAAGGATTTTGACCCATTGCAACGCAGGCGCTCTTGCAACAGCAGGTTACGGAACCGCGCTGGGTGTAATCAGGGCCGCCAAGGAAGCTGGAAAAGAAGTGAGTGTTTTTGCTGATGAAACAAGGCCTCTTTTACAGGGCGCCCGGCTTACCGCGTGGGAAATGGTCCAGGAAAAAATACCTGTCACCCTGATCACTGATAATATGGCGGCAAGCCTGATGGCTCAACAAATGGTTGATCTGGTCATCGTAGGAGCTGACAGAATAG
Organism: Firmicutes bacterium UBA5766; assembly: GCA_002418775.1. GTDB lineage: Bacteria > Bacillota > Desulfotomaculia > Desulfotomaculales > Nap2-2B > 46-80. The sequence continues at coordinate 18,292 of DIEU01000048.1, read as the reverse complement.
CTGCAAACGGTGATACGGCCAATAAAATCGGCACATACGGAGTTGCCCTTCTGGCCAGAGAACATAAAATACCTTTTTATGTGGCCGCGCCTGTTTCAACTATAGATTTAAAGATAAAACAGGGGAAAGATATCCCGATAGAAGAAAGAAGTTATCTTGAAGTAACACATATTTCAGGCCAGATGATTGCCCCTGAAGGGGTAAAAGTATGGAACCCCGCCTTCGATGTTACACCAAACATTTTAATCGCCGCCATTATAACAGAGCGAGGGGTGGTCACACCGCCATACGATAGAAACCTGGCTTTGATTGTGGGATAATAACGATCACCCGCCGGCTGAAGCCTCCGGGTACGGGAACTGGTTTTCAGTAATCATTGAGCCCAAGCATTAAGGGTGGTGAGATTAAGTGTGGCAGGAAATAGAAAAGTACGGAAAAAAGTTGGTGGCCTATGGCCTGAACCACTCACATTTTGGAAATATTAGTATTCGTAGAGGGGATACACTGCTGATCACCAGAAGCGGATGCCTTTTGGATGAAATTAATGAACAAATGCTGGTCGAAGTAGATATTCATAAGGGAAACGCTGCAAACGCTTCCTCTGAAACAATAGTTCACCGCCAGATCTATATTAAAACACCGGCGCAGGCAGTAGTACATGTTCATTCTCCTTTTGCAACAATAGAGTCTATGCTGACCAACAGCAGGGTAATTTTTTCTGACGATACAGAAAGCAAAAGTTTTATGCAGGAAATCCCCATTGTTGCCGGAGAGGCGGGATCTCAGGAATTAGCTGAGGAAGTGGCAAATGCTCTTGTTAATCATAAGGCGGCAATAACAAAAGGACATGGTATTTTTGCCGCCGGCGCATCACTTGAACAGGCGTACATTTACACTTGTTCGGTTGAGCATATCTGTCAACTGAAGTACTTCTGTGATTTAAAGACTTTCTTAATAAAAGGAGTTATTTGAATGACTAAAAAAGAGCTTGTACAAAAAGGTGTCGCCAGGATCAATTGGGCCCGTGCAAAGATGCCTGTCGTAAGCGCAATAGCGGAAAAATGGAAAGAGGAAAAACCTTTAAAGGAAATCAGGATTGGGGCATGCCTGCATGTTACAACCGAAACCGCAAATCTGGTTATGGCTCTAAAAGAAGGAGGAGCCTCAGTTTCCCTGTGCGCTTCAAATCCCTTGAGCACACAGGATGATGTTGCAGCCGCCCTGAACAGCGCTTATGAAATTCCCACCTACGCCAAACGGGGGGAAGATACAAATACTTATTACCAGCACATATTAAACGTTTTGGATACGGCGCCTCAAATTACTATGGACGACGGAGCCGATCTGGTAAGCACAATCCATACCCAAAAAAAAGAACTCCTTAAAGAGATCCTGGCTGGAACTGAAGAGACGACCACGGGAGTAATCAGGCTGCGTTCCATGGAGAAGAACGGCGCTCTGGCATATCCGATTGTCGCCGTAAATGACGCACTTACCAAACATCTTTTTGATAACCGGTACGGAACCGGCCAATCATCCCTTGACGGAATATTGCGCGCAACCAACTACCTTATCGCCGGATCAAATTTTGTTGTCGTAGGTTATGGATGGTGCGGAAAGGGCGTCGCCGCCAAAGCAAGAGGATTGGGAGCAAATGTTTCAGTCGTTGAAGTTGATCCCTTGAAAGCGCTAGAAGCTTTGATGGATGGTTTTCAGGTAAAGAATATGACTGACGCGGCAACCGCAGGAGATATTTTTCTCACTGTAACCGGCAATAAAAATGTTATTGACCGCAATCATTTTAAAGTTATGAAAGACGGAGCCATCCTGGCCAATTCCGGCCATTTCAATGTTGAAATCAACATTGAAGCTTTAGCCCAGGAAGCGATCGAGCAAAAAGATGTTAAGGAAGATGTCGTCCAGTATCAAATGGCGGACGGCAGAAAGCTCTTTCTGCTGGCCGAGGGCCGCCTGATTAACCTTGCTGCAGCGGAAGGACACCCTGCGCAGGTTATGGACATGAGCTTCGCGAACCAGGCCCTGGTTTCAGCATGGCTTGTCAAAAATCAAAAAAAGCTGAAAAAGAAAGTTTACCCGGTCCCGGAAGAAATTGATTCACTGGTAGCCCGGTTAAAGCTGGAGAGCCTCGGCGTGAAAATTGAGTCGCTGACTCCCGAGCAGGTGGAATATCTTGGCTCCTGGCAATCAGGAACTTAAAAATAAAAAGAGAGGTGTAAACTGTGAACCTGACTTCTGAACAAGAAACTATTCTAAAAAATAAAATAAGAGAGATTCCCGATTTTCCAAAGGCAGGGATCCTTTTTCGGGATATAACAACCCTTTTACAGGATGGACCTGCTTTTAACCAGGTAAACAATCTGCTTGCCGAATACTGCGTTCAAAAAAATGCGGAGGCCATAGTAGCTATTGAATCCCGGGGTTTTATCTTTGGCGGAGCAATTGCTGATCGTCTCAAAGTCCCTTTCCTTCCCGTCCGCAAAAAAGGAAAATTACCTGCTGCAACAGTAAAAGCGAGCTACTTCCTGGAATATGGGCAGGAATCCGTGGAAATGCATATGGACGTCTTTAATAAGGAAGAAAGAGTAGTTATAATTGACGACCTTTTAGCCACAGGCGGAACAGCCGCCGCCGCAGCCGAGCTTGTTGAGAAATGCGGAGGAAAGGTAAACGGATTTGCTTTTTTAATCGAACTGGACCTGCTGAACGGAAGAGATAAGCTTCAGCAGTACGATGTTTTTTCACTGCTTCATTACAAAGAGTAAAACAAAGGGAAGCAAGGGGACGGAAGCAAGGGGACGTACATTTTGCTTCCTGGAAGCAAGGGGACGTACATTTTGCTTCCTGGAAGCAAGGGGACGTACATTTTGCTTCCTAAAACACACAAGAACCGTCGCCCTGCATCTTATTAAAAATAGTTTTTAGGATAGATTTAAAATTTAGCGAGGTGAAACCATGGAGGCCGAAATAGGTATTTTTGGAGGTTCCGGTTTTTACCGTTTTCTTGACAATGTAAAGGAATATAAAATTGAGACCCCTTATGGACCGCCGAGTGATAAGATAGCCATTGCTGATTTTAAAGGCAAGCGAATTGCTTTTCTGCCCCGGCATGGAAAGGAACATAGCATACCGCCCCACATGATCAACTACAGGGCAAATGTCTATGCGATGTCCAAACTGGGCGTAACAAGAATATTCGGGCCATGCGCGGCGGGCAGCCTTCAAGCTCATGTTAGAAGAGGGGATTTTGTGATCTGCGACCAGTTCATGGACAGGACGTGGGGCAGGGGGGATACTTTTTACGATGGCCCCATTACAACCCACATCAGCGCAGCCGATCCCTATTGCCCGGAAATGCGCCAACTTGTGATCAGCAAATGTAAGGAGTCCGGTTTTTCAATACATGAACGGGGAACCGTAGTCGTCATCCAGGGGCCCCGCTTTTCAACCCGGTCGGAAAGCCGTTGGTTTACGAAAATGGGCTGGGAAGTAATCAACATGACTCAGTATCCCGAAGCAATTTTAGCCCGTGAACTGGGAATCTGCTATGTAAACATATCTTTAATCACCGATTATGACGTAGGCCTGGAAGGGGAAGAATTTATTAATCCAGTGAGTCATGAAGAGGTTTTCAAGGTCTTTAACGAAAACAACGACCGGCTCAGAACTTTGTTATACGCGGCTATTGAGGCAATAACAAACAAAAGAAACTGCTCGTGTGAGGAATCGCTGCTTACTGCCAGGTTTTAATTCTTCTTGAATTTTTTTATATGACCATATCAAAAGAAGATATCTATCAGGGACTGCAATATTTAGGTGAAACCGGGAGAAACAGTTTATGGAAAATCGATATCTGACAAGTCTTATCAATGAAGTTGAAGAAGAAATTCAACCATTATACAAAGGAGTCGACAGAAAAGCGGCTGTAAATCATTCACGGGTATTGGGAGCTTTTCGGAATTTTAAAGTAAGTGATTTTCATTTACGCGGCGCAACAGGTTACGGTTATGGCGATCAGGGGCGTGATACCTTAGAAAAACTTTACGCCATGATTTTTGGTTCGGAAGATGCTTTGGTTAGAGGACAAATAATAAGCGGGACTCACGCAATAGCAATTTGCCTTTTTGGAATTCTGCGCCCGGGTGATGAACTTTTATCAGTTCAAGGTCCTCTTTACGATACACTCCAGGAAATTATCGGGATTAAAGGCAGCGCTCAAGGAAGCCTTAAGGATCTTGGCATTACTTACCGGCAGGTAGAACTTATCCGGGATGGGGAATTTGATTGGAATTCTATAATCAAAGCGATTAATCCGCGAACAAAGGTGCTTTTAATACAGCGTTCTTCGGGGTATTCAAACTGTCGTTCCTTGGCAATAAAAGACTTAAAAAAGTTAGTTTTGTTCGTCAAGACCCGGCGCCCCGGTATTATTACATGTGTTGACAACTGTTACGGGGAATTTGTTGAGGAAATTGAACCACCCGCGGCAGGCGTAGATTTAACGGCCGGTTCGCTAATTAAAAACCCCGGAGGGGGATTGGCGCCCAGCGGGGGTTATATAGCAGGGCGCAGGGATCTTGTTGAAATGGCCGCAGGAAGGTGGTCTGCGCCTGGTATAAGCAGGGAAGTAGGTCCATCCCCCGACTTTCAACGACTGTTGTATCAGGGGCTTTACCTGGCGCCGCATACTGTGGCGGAGTCGTTAAAAGGCGCAATTTTTACCGCCCGTTTTTTTGAGCGGTTGGGTTTTGCTGTTTCACCGTCTTACAACGAACCTCGAACCGATATAGTACAGCGTATCTTTCTTGGGGCGCCTGAATACGTACAAGCCTTCTGTACAGGCATCCAGGAAGCCTCCCCTGTAGACTCTTATGTGCGCCCGGAGCCTTCGAATCTGCCTGGTTATCAGGATAAAATAATTATGGCTGCCGGAACCTTTATCCAGGGGGCATCATTAGAATTGAGCGCTGACGCTCCTCTTCGCGAACCATATATTGTTTACGTACAGGGCGGTTTATCGAAAGAATATGTTAAGATAGCCGTCTTAAACGCAGCCAGGAAGGTGCTTGACGTAAAACAGGAAAATAAATAATCCGGAAAGGTAAAATTATAGTTTCCTCATCAGGGCGGAAACTTTACCTAATATAGTAATGTTCTTAACAATAATAGGGGGCAGTAAATCATTTTCGGGTTGAAGCCGGACATGATCATCTTCCAGAAAAAAACGTTTGACGGTAACTTCATCGCCAAGCAGGGCAACGATTATATCACCGTTGTCAGCTGTTTGCTGGCGGCGAACGACAACTAAATCACCATCCAGGATACCCGATTTAATCATGCTTTCTCCATGAACCTTGAGGAGAAAGAATTCGCCCTGGCCTGTTAAATCAACCGGAACAGGCATGACTTCCTCCGGGTTTTCAATAGCCAGTAAAGGATCGCCCGCAGAAACCCTGCCTAAAACCGGCACATAATGAACATTGATGCTATTGAGTCCGGGTAGGGCACCCATAACTTCCATAGCACGGGGCTTGCATGAATCACGGTGCAAGAAACCTTTTTGTTCAAGGCGCTGTAAGTAGCCATGTACTGTAGAACTTGAGTTAAGACCGACAAGTTGGCCGATTTCCCTGACGGACGGGGGATACCCCTTATTTTGAATTGTCTTTTTTATAACATCAAGTATCTGTCGCTCACGCGGGGTAAGTTGGGATAACAAAGCGCAATACCCCTTTCTTGCAGTATAAATTTTTAATTGGCAATTATTTTGATTATAATACATAAGATGATATTTTAAAAACATAAAAAAGAAATTTTATACCTGCAGGAAGGATTTATAGGGATAAATGGTGAACATTTTAAGCTAATCTTTTTTATACATATTTTGCCAGGTAGGGCGATTTGATAATTTTTACATCAGTGCCTTTTGCTTAATAAAAGGAGGTTAGGTCCTGAACGTGCATAAAAAACTGGAACAGCTAAAAAGCCTTCGCGAAAGAATAGAAGCCGGGGGTGGAAAAGACCGTATAGGTAAACAACATGAAGCCGGCAAAAATACTGCGCGCGAGCGTATTGATCTTTTGTTGGAACAGGGATCTTTTGTTGAAATCAATACTTTTGCAGGTAATGAGGACATACAAAATCTGGAGCACCCCGGAGAGGGTGTAGTTACAGGTTACGGTACAGTTAACGGCCAAAAAATATTTGTCTTTGCTCAGGATTTTACAGTCACCGGCGGTTCACTTGGCAGGGTACATGCCGCAAAGATCAGTAAAGTCCTGGATCTGGCCACAAAAACAGGAGCGCCTGTAATTGGCTTTAATGATTCCGGCGGAGCGCGTATACAGGAAGGAATCGACGCTCTGGACGGATACGGGCAGATTTTTTACCGCAATACAATAGCATCGGGTGTTATCCCACAAATATCAGTAATTATGGGTCCCTGCGCCGGCGGCGCGGTATACTCGCCGGCGCTGACTGATTTTATTATTATGGTGAAAGATATCGGCCGGATGTTTATTACAGGCCCACAGGTTATTAAAGCCGTTACGGGCGCCGAAATAAGCATGGAAGATTTAGGCGGCGCGTTAACTCATAACCAAATTAGCGGGGTTGCTCACTTCGTTGTGGAATCCGAGAAAGAATGCATGGTCCTCCTCAGACAATTATTAAGCTACCTGCCATCCAATAATTTGGAAGAACCTCCACAGTATGATTCCCGGGAACCTATTGGAAACCCGGAGGAATTGCTCAATATTGTGCCCGAAGAACCACATCTGTCTTATGATGTCCGGAAAATAATCAAGCTTATTGTCGACGCCGGAGAACTTCTTGAAGTACAGGCTTTATATGCGCCAAACGCTGTAGTAGGCTTTGCCCGTTTTGAAGGACGGACGGCAGGTATTATTGCCAACCAGCCCACTTATCTTGCCGGCTGCCTGGATATAAACGCGTCAAATAAAATAGCCAGATTTGTCCGCTTCTGTGATTGTTTTAGTATACCTGTTGTAACTTTAATAGACGTTCCTGGTTATTTGCCTGGACTTGAGCAGGAATATGGCGGTATTATACGGCATGGGGCGAAAATACTATATGCCTACTCGGAAGCCACAGTACCAAAAATTACCGTAATTTTACGAAAAGCTTACGGCGGGGCATATATAGCCCTGGGCAGCAGTTCCTTACGGACTGATGCAATATTTGCCTGGCCTACCGCAGAAGTTGCCGTAATGGGCCCCGAGGGGGCAGTCAATATTCTCTATAACAACGAAATTTCCAAATCTGAAAACCCGCAGGAAACGCGCGAAACACTTGAGGCGGAGTATCGCGCCAAATTTGCCAATCCGTACATTTCATGCGCTAAAGGATATGTGGACGACGTAATTGACCCCAGGCAGACCAGAAGTAAAATCATAGCTTCGCTAAAGGCTTTTTCAAACAAGAGAGAAACAAGACCCCAGAAAAAACACGGCAATATTACACTATAAAGAAGGAGAAAGAATTGAATCAATTGAAGGGAATATCCAAAGAAGTAAGACCTGAAATTGTGGCAGCCGTTACAGCGGCTCTGATTGCAGGCGGTCTTCTGAAGAATGAAGATTATAATCCGGGAAAACGAAAACAGACGGTTTCAACAACCTGGAAAATGGCCGGCTTAAGTGAATTAATGCGCAGCAGGTTATCCGGGCCGAGGTATTTTAAAATAAAGTATTTCCCTAGGGGAGGATGATATGAAAAAGTTTAAAGTAACGGTGAATGGTGAAGCTTTTGAAGTGGAAGTTGAAGAAATAAGCCCGGCTAGAAGTCAAATAGTCAGTCTGCAGCCAGTATTGCAGCAGCCCCCCAGTACTGAACTTCCACACAATATTTTTCATTCAAGAAGAACGTCCGGCAATCTAAAACGCGGAGTTGTCGCATCTCCTATGCCTGGGAGTATAAACAGGATAAAAGTTAATGTAGGTGATCAGGTTAAGAAAGGGGATATCCTTTTAATTTTAGAAGCTATGAAAATGGAAAACGAAATTAACGCCACGGACGATGGCACGATAAAGGAAATCCTTGTGAAAAAAGGGCAAAAGGTATCTGGCGGCGACATTCTGGTAATTATTGAATAGACCTCCCTAATAAAATATCTATAATTAACCGGAGGAGCTTAAATCTTGGCTAAGAAAAAGTACGGGTTAGGAATTACAGATACAACTTTGCGCGACGGGCAGCAATCATTACTTGCAACAAGAATGCGTCTTGAAGACATGCTGCCTATCTGTGAAAAATTGGATCAGGCAGGGTTCCACTCCCTGGAAGTTTGGGGAGGAGCAACTTTTGATTCTTGCCTGCGATTTCTCAAGGAAGATCCCTGGGAAAGATTAAGCACCCTGCGGAAGCATCTTAAAACACCTTTACAGATGCTTTTACGCGGTCAAAATCTAGTCGGCTACAAGCACTATCCCGATGATGTGCTTAAAGAATTCATCAAGATGACCGTATATCACGGTATGGATATTTTTCGTATCTTTGACGCATTAAATGATGTCCGCAATGTACAAAAAGCTATTGAAACCGTGAGGAAAGAAGGCGCCCATGCTCAAGGCACAGTTGTTTATACGATAAGCCCTTTTCATAATAACGAATACTATGTTAAAATAGCTAGAAATCTTGAAAATATGGGTGCGGACAGCATCTGTATAAAAGATATGGCCGGTCTTCTGACACCCCGGTCAGCATATGATTTGGTCAGGATCTTGAAATCCAAGATAAAGATACCTCTTCATCTGCATTGCCATTATTCAAGCGGGCTTGCCCCAATGGCCTATTTACGTGCCATTGAAGCGGGTGTAGATGTGGTGGACTGCGCGATATCAACAATGGCAATGCAAAGTTCCCTCCCGTCTGTAGAGACAATTGCTGTCGCTTTAAAAGACACTCCATATGAAACTGCTTTTGACTTGAAACTTCTTTGTGAGATATCTGAGTACTTCAAGGAAGTCCGCAATAAATATTCAGAATTTGATGTTTCCCCTAAAAGCTGTGATATCAATGTAATGGTTTATCAAATACCAGGGGGAATGATATCTAATTTTATCACCCAGCTTGCCGGACTGGATGCTTTGAACAGGCTCCCGGAAGTACTTGTTGAACTTCAGCAAGTAAGAAAGGATTTCGGCTACCCGCCCCTGGTTACACCTGCAAGCCAGATAATTGGAGCCCAGGCCGTTTCCAATGTCCTTTTTGGCCGTTATCTGCTTGTTACAAACGAAGTTAAAAGATATATGCTTGGATACTATGGACAACCGCCTGCACCAGTACACGAAAGCGTTCGAAAACAAATAACCGGTCAGGACAGAGCAATCTCCTGCCGTCCGGCTGATTTATTGGAACCCGGTCTGCCGGACGCGCGCCTTGAAGCCGGACCATACATGGAAAAAGAGGAAGATGTTCTTTCGATTGCCCTATTTCCGGAAACAGCAATGGAATTTTTGCAGGAAAGGCTCACCCGAAAGACAAAAATTGATTCTCAGCTCGCCGATGTAAACATGAACTACTATCCCGCTTAAACTGCACATTCGGCAATAGGCACTTTTTCTTCTTAAAATATTAATATTAACATTAACTTAACATTAACTTAACATTAACTTAACATTACTATAACCTTCATTTAATCTGTTCGCTTATACTTAAGTAAGCGTCCTAGAACAATACACCAAACCAGGGACCTATATTCCACTAATATCAACATACAAAAAGGAACTTCCATGTTTAATCGTTATTTTGTGGATAATGTCTCCAAACAAATAGTTTTGGTTTGCGCTGCCGTTTCCCTTCTTGTTCTTTTCCTTATTGTTATCTTTATCTTCAAAGAAGGATTCCCTGCCTTCGCAAAAATAGGTTTATTAAAATTTCTTTTTGGAACTGAATGGAGCTTGAAAGAGGAAAAGTTCAGCATCTTGCCGTTAATCATCGGTTCTACCCTGGCAATGTTAGGTACGGTTGTTATAGCTACGCCATTAAGCATTGCCTGCGCAGTTTTTCTCTCTGAAGTAGCCCCTCATAGAATAAGTTCTCTGTTAAGACAGGCTATAGAAGTTCTTGTTGGTATTCCTTCAGTTGTTTACGGCCTTGTTGGAATGACTTTGCTCGTACCCCTGATTAGACAGCTTGGAGGTAGCGGTTACAGCCTTTTAGCAGGCATAGTTGTATTAACAATTATGGTTTTACCCACAATGGTAACTATTACCGAAGACAGCCTCCGCGCCGTGCCGGTTTCTTATAAGGAAGCCGCCCTTGCCCTTGGCGCAACACAGTGGCAGGCTATTTGGATGGTCCTTCTTCCTGCTGCAAGGTCAGGTATTACAGCTGCCTTTATTCTTGGAATGGCAAGGGCTATAGGCGAAACAATGGCTGTTTATATGGTGATTGGCAACGCATTTGCTATTCCCGGATCAATTCTGGATCCTTCACGTACTTTAACTTCCCATATAGTCGGACAAATCCAAGAGTCCGCATCTGGAAGCTTACACTTAAGCGCTTTGTTTGCAGTTGGAATTGTCCTTATCATTTTCATCCTGGTTTTTAACAGCATTGCCTTCCTGATAAGGAGAAAAACTTTATGAATATTTCTCCTAAAACAGCCCAAAAGATTGCCTGGCTATTAACCTGGTTATCCGGTTTAATTGTTTTTCTAATACTTGCCATCTTGATTGGCTTTATTTTTTACCACGGATTATCAGTAATTTCATGGAGTTTTATTAGCAACTCGATCCCTGAAGGAGGGATCCTTCCAGCAATAGTCTGCACTATTTATATCGTTCTTCTGACTCTTGTTCTTTCGGCGCCTCTTGGCCTGGGAACAGCTATCTACCTTTCTTTGTATGCCCCTAAAGGCAGGTTCAGCGAATTTGTCCGCTATGGTATAGAAACTCTGGCAGGCGTTCCTTCAATTATCTTCGGGCTTTTTGGCATGGCTCTTTTTGTAATTGTATTACTCGGCACACAATGCTTGTTGGCGGGCGCTTTAACAATGGCCTGCCTTGTTCTGCCAACAATGATCCTTGCCTCGGAAGAAGCAATCAGATCAGTACCTGCTTCTCACATAGAGGCAAGTCTTGCTCTTGGCGCTACTAAGTGGCAGACAATTACTAAAGTTATTTTACCTGCAGCTTTACCTGGAATTATAACCGCAGTCATACTTTGCGTCGGCCGTGTAATTGAGGAAACCGCCTGCTTATACGCAACTCTCGGATTAAGCATGCTTACGCCTGGTTCCTTATTCCACGGCGGAAGAACTTTGGCGCTTCATTTATATCTATTAGTGACTGAAATGCCCGGTGATAGGGGACTACTGATCAAACAGGCTATGGCGACAAGTGTAATTCTCGTAATCATAGTAATCCTAATTAATCTTTTAACACGATTGCTTTCCGGTTACTTCCTCGCCAGAATGAAAGGAAACAATTAATAACAATCCTGCCTAAAAAGATTTTCCCATAATATATATGATATATGCACATTTTTTCAGTTTTCACCTTTCACCTCTTGTTTTAGTTATTTAAGGGAACTAAAAATTTCCGCATAACAAAAGAGAAGAAGATTAAACTTCTTTTGAACATATCAAGTAATCAGTTCAACTTTTATTTTAGTTAATTGAAGGTAAATGGAATGCTTTTTTATGAAAAAGAGGATAAGCTTATACAAAAGATTCCTTTGCAAGGAAGCTGTCAATGAGGAACAAAAAACAAAAGCATATTCTTAAAATGTGTATGCTGGAAAAATATAAGATCTGCGACAACTGTTGCGAGTGTTTTATATGTTGTCTGGATGATAAAAAAGTATGCGATAATTGCGGCCTATGCCTGGAGGCCCCCGATTATGGCATTTTTTTAACAGCAGAGCCTGTAATGATGGAAGAGGCAAAAAAACAATAAAAAAGGAAAAGGTACTTTTCTTAATTGGTTCCCATAATAGATATTATGTAAACTAATAATAAAAACTTACGTGCTACTTTTCACCGTTAACCAGGTACTTTTTCACCCCTCCCGCCTGCAGCACTTCCTGGTAGCTCTCAATTAAATCCAAAGCGCACCGTCTGGAAGAGATCTTTTTAACATTTTCTTTGGCCTTTTCAGAAAATTTCTTTCGAAGCTCATTATCTTTTAAAAGCAGGACAACCTTTTCAATAAAAGAATCCTTGTCAAAATCGGTAAGGTATCCGTCTTCACCATCGTCCACCATCTCACATACACCGTTTGCCCTAACTGCAACAGACGGGATCCCGGCGGCTTTAGCCTCTGCAATTACCAGGCCCTGAGTTTCTGTTAATGAAGTAAAGACAAAAAGATCTGATCCCGCATAATGACGGGCCATTTCGCTTTTATCTTTTTTTCCTGCAAAAATAATGTTATCGCTAATACCGCTGTCAACTGCCCAGTTCTTTAACTCATCCTCCTCGGGACCGCTGCCGACCAGCACCAGAAAAGTCTTTGGCACTCCAGCCAAGATTTTTTCGAAACATTTAAGCAAGAAGTATATATTTTTCTCCTGCCCCAACCGGCCGACAAAAAGAAGGACTTTACTTGCGCCAGGAATGCCGTAGTGTTTCTTCAGCCAGAACCTGTCCGGATTTGAGAACTCGCTTAATCTAATACCTGTAGGGATCTTTTTAATCCGTGTGGAAACACCCATTTGTAATAAATGTTCACGAACAACTTCGGTAGGCACTATGACAACATTGCTTTGATTGCAAAAATTCCTTGAAATACCCCTGACAACATTCTTGGTTATCTTCTGGGCGATGGGAAAATAATGAACATATTCTTCGTAGAGTGTATGGAATGTAAAAACAAGCGGAATCTGTAACCGGCGGGCGCATCTCGACCCGACATGACCAAGAATAAAAGGGGAATGAGCGTGGATTATTTCAGGCTGCCATTTTTCCAGAATATTTCCCAAATGAAACGAATAGGGGAAGGCCAGCGCAAAATCACGATTTGTTGGCGCGGGAAGAGAACTAAAGCGAAATACGTTTTCCTGATCATCCTGAATGTTGGGGTAACTGGGGGCAAAAATAAATACTTCGTGGCCCAGGGCAACCAGTTCCTGATTGAATGTATCTATTGAATGGACGACCCCACTGGTATATGGGAAATAACTATCTGTAAAAAAACCTATCTTCAACGGGACAATTCCCCTTCACTGTCTTGCGGCCAATTATACCGGGCGGAACAGATTCGCCAGCCCTGTTCTGTTTTTATTAAAATATATTTGGCCTCCCCTGCCCTGCACTCACCTGTCAACAAATCATAATCTTTTAAGGGGGCTATAACTTCTGCCCGGGATTTATCCTGACGTATTATTTTGATGTCTGTTAAAGAATCCCGACAGTACCAATCGGTCGGCTGCCGAATAAATTCCCAGCAATCCTGACTCAGCTGATCCAGTAAATCTCCTGTGTAATAACGGGATAAGATTGTCCTTACTTCTTCAAGGCTATTAGCATGCCACCAGTTATTGTCACTTATTCCCTCATTGATGACTTCCGCTAAATCGTTCTTTAAGCTGGATGTCTTTTCGGCAGACCCACTGCTCATACAGAGCCCCGGTATAAAAACACTGCAGATTAATACTACCGGGAACCAAAATAGCGCCTTTTTCTTATACAGGTTTCCAAGACAAATAAAGAGTCTTGATATTTTAATCATTAATATCTACCCCGCAATCATTACACCAAATACATTCGACAGCGTGGCAGATATTACCTTGTTAATATATGGTAATGTTTTGACGATTTTTAGCTTAAATTAATCACCCATTGAAATTCCCAGCATCCGTGCGGAATAGATCAAATCGCTGTCCAGGGGAACCTGGCGTATTTTTCCCGCGGCTTCCTTTAAAGGCACCGACGAAATTGTCGGGCCGGTTAAACAAACCATTTCCCCAAAACGTCCGTCCATAATCAATTTTACAGCGCCTGTGCCATAACGGGTTGCCAGGATGCGATCATATGGCGTTGGCGATCCCCCCCGCTGGAGGTGTCCCAAAACCGTTACCCTGGTTTCTTTTCCTGTTACTTCTTCCAGTTGCCTGCCCAATACATTGCCGATTCCTCCAAGCCTTACAGGTTCAAAGCTGTCCTCAATTCTTTTTTGCACAACCATTTCGCCTCCAATAGGCGTGGCGCCTTCAGCCACTACAACAATACTAAACTGTTTTTCCTGACGGCTTCTTTCGTTGATTTTTTTAACTATACTTTCTATATTATAAGGTATTTCAGGAATAAGGATAGTGTCCGCGCCGCCGGCAATGCCTGAGGTAAGCGCAATCCATCCCGCATAACGCCCCATAACTTCCAGCACCATAACGCGGTGGTGGGATTCTGCTGTTGTGTGCAGCTTATCCAAGGCTTCGGTTGCAGTAGTCATTGCGCTGTCAAAACCGAAAGTCTGTTCCGTTGCCCAAAGATCGTTATCAATTGTTTTCGGGACGCCAACAACCGGTAAACCCTTTTCATGCAAGTCTCTTCCGATGGCAAGACTTCCATCTCCGCCAATAATAATCAACGCATCAACCTCTTGAATGCCGATATTCTCGAATATCCGATCGGACACATCTACGTATACCTTTTTACCATCCTTCACTATGGGATAACAAAAAGGGTTGTCCCGGTTTGTTGTGCCCAGAATCGTCCCCCCGCGTGGAAGTATTCCTGCAACATCACGCTCATTCAACTCACGCACCTGGTTTTTGATAAGTCCCCCAAACCCGTTTAAAAAACCAACAACACCAAGGCCATATTGTTTGGCAGTCTTAACAACAGCCCGGACAACTGCATTGAGGCCGGGCGCATCCCCGCCACCGGTAAGCATACCTATATTTCGTATCTTGCCCATTAAAGCAACCCCCTTTTATTCCAAGTAATTATTTTATTTCTTCCCTCACTTGGCCTTGTCGGCCAGTTCATTTAAAGTATCTTCTAACTGCCCCATCAAATTTCCATAACCCGCCCAGTCCCCGCCGGCAATTTTCTTTTGCGCCTCATCAAAAAGCTGGCTCGCTTTATGGGCAAGGCTGGAAACAGTTTCTACCGCATCAGTCCCCTGGGCGCCGTCAGTTTGTTCGTTGGACGATCCCATAATATCCTGCCCGCCGAAGATTTTTTCCAGGGACGCCTCAAGTGTTCTCTCCATAACTACATGGTCGCCATGCGCAACGATTACACGGCTGAGTTCGGGCATTTTCCCCTGTGCCGCCTGAAGATATAAAGGTTCAACATAAATCAGGGAATCCTTTACCGGGATAACCATCAAATTACCGCGGATAACTTGAGATCCCCTTTGGTCCCACAGGGAAAGCTGCTGTGAAATAGTTGTGTCCTGATTTATCCTGGCCTCCACCTGCATGGGTCCATAGACCAGTTCCTGCTTCGGAAATTCATAAACGAGCAGTTTGCCGTAATTTTTGCCGTCTGAGCGGCCGGTGAACCAGGCAATCATATTCTTTTTATTATGGGGCGTGAAAGGCATAATCTGTATATATTCCGGCTTTTCTTCCCCGGGCAGCCTGGCAATGGTATAGTAAGATTCCATGGTCTGCTCCTCACTGCCGAAAATTTCGGTCGGCAAATCCCACTTGTCTTCCTTATTATAAAAAACACGGTAATTCTGCATGTGGTAAACCATATATTTATTGGCTTGAACTGTAAACAGATCTTCCGGATAACGAATATGCTCCTTCAATCCGGAAGGCATTTCCGAAGTAAAAAGTCCGGGAAATATTTTTTGATAAGTCTCCAGCACAGGATCCTCAGGGTCTGCAATATAAAACGTAACTTTACCGGTGTAGGCGTCAACCACAACTTTTACCGAATTCCGGATATAATTCATCTTATTTGAAAACGGTTCGGAGTATGGAAACATATCGGTAGTTGTATATGCGTCCCACATCCAGTATAGTTTGCCGTTATCAAGCACAAGATACGGATCTTTATCATAAAGAAGAAAAGGAGCTATTTTAGGAACACGCTGGGATAGACTGCGATAGTAAAGCGCCTGGCTTTCGCTGCTTACATCGCCTGAAAGCAAAAGTTTATAATCATTAAAAGTAAGGGCAAAAATCAAACGGCGGACTATAGAACCAATTTTAACACCATCTTTGCCTTGATAAGTCGACCAGGCATTATCATCACCCATAGGATAATTAAACTCCTGGCTGCGGGTATTGACTATGACATAATTATTGGTCAGTTCGCCAAAGTAAATCTCGGGCCTGTTCACTTTTAAATTTGTACTTGTCGTTGGTGGAATGTCTTTGATAAGCAGGTTCGGGAGACCTTCACTTGTAATCTCTGTTACCGGACTCATGGCAATTCCATATCCGTGTGTATATTTCAAATGCTGATTAACCCAGGTTTTAGCCTGATCGGGAAGAAGTTCCTGATTTAATTCCCTGGCCGCCAGCATCACCTGACGGTATTGGCCGTCAATATTATAACGATCAATATCGATGTCCTTAAATTCATAATAAGTGCGCATTTCCTGTAATTGACTGTATGTCTGCTGTAAAGGCCTGTAATCCCATAAACGGATGTTTTTTATCGTATCCTGATTTTCCTTGACATCATCAATACTTAATGTTTTTCCTGCAGGGAACAATTTCTTTTCGATAGAATCAAGATTATAAGCAATACGCGTGTATTTAATGCTGTTTTCAATATAGGGTTTCTCCTTGTCCATTTCACTGGGCAGAACGACAAGTTTTTGGACTAATGAAGGATAAATCCCGTTTAAAATAATTGAGGCAACAATCATGAATCCTATTACATAAACAATAAAACGGAAGCGCCGCATGAAAATATTAACCAAAACTATAATACCTGTAATCGCGGCAAGGAAAAACATGACTTTATAGGCCAGCAGGTTTGCATGAACATCTGTATACCCCGGCCCGAATACAACACCCTTTGCGGAATGCAGAATGGTATACTGCTGCAGTCTGTATCCCCATGCCTTCAAAAGGAAATAAACAGCCAGCAAAACAGAAAGATGATAGCGGGCCGCTGTAATATCAAAGAATTTCCTTACGCTGAGGTTCCCGCTTGCAGCGCTGGCCAGAAAATAGGCCAGGACAGTCCAGGCAGCAACAAGAATTACTAGCGAGACTGACAATTTATAGAGAAACTGAAAAAATGGCAATTGAAAAACATAGAAACCTATATCCTTATTAAAGATTGGGTCCTTCAAACCAAATGTGCTGGGATGAAGAAATTTTTGTAGGATTACCCAGTCCCCTGTTACTGACGAACTTACCATCAAACCCATTAAAACGCTCAGCACAACAAACACGGCAGTAACAGTCTTATTGTTTACAAACTGAAGCACAGGAGAACGCTGTAATGTTATTACGCCTCCCTCTTCAATCTGTTTGGATGATTGCGCTGCCGAAGTTATCGTCCGGCGTGTCAGCATGAGGCTTAAAAACAGCAGCAGAAAGGTTATAACAAATACCGCCACGCGAAGAAGTATCTCTGAGATATAACGGGTTACATAGACAAACTGATAATTTAAGCTTTTAAACCACATCCAATCTACATACAGATGCCCGCCCCATTTAGCAAGCAAAAAAAACAAAAAAAGGGCTACCAGGATCCCTATTGTTAGCGGTCGAAATGAACGCAATAAAATGGCCTCCTTATATGTAATCTTTTACATAGGTTTGGGTGATTTCTGCGACTCATCCGCTTCATGCCGCAGTTTGGCCTGGCAGAGCAGGCAAATGCTCGTAGATTTCTTCGGGATGTCATCCTCGTCATCATATGGGTCAGGGGCCGCTTCCTCAATCTCAAAAAGACGTCCGCATAACATACACCGCTTATCCAAAAAAAATACCCCCTGAAATGATAGTGCTTTTTAACGTATATATTCTTCATGAGAAGGCCGGATTCCTGCACTTCTTTTATTTTTCATGAGCAGGTAAGTCCACTTGACACGCTGATAAAATTTATCCTATAATTAAATAGCAAAAAAATAGGGGAGTAGCTCAATTGGTAGAGCAACGGTCTCCAAAACCGTAGGTTGCGGGTTCGATCCCTGTCTCCCCTGCCAAAAAAACCAAGCCCCGCAAGTATATGCGGGGCCTATTGTTTGCCACAGTTAGCTCTTTTGTCAGAAAACTGGTGTCCCTTTTCTTGTCTGATCTTCAAGAAAAATTCATAACCCAGAAGAAAGACTCTCTTTCTGAATTAATCTGAATTAATGGGAACTTTAGAGTCAAAAGTTTTTGATCC
>DIEU01000043.1 GCA_002418775.1 Firmicutes bacterium UBA5766 | reverse complement strand
TAATTGTTTTGCCAGGGCTGAACAGAACCGGTAAACTGAAAATACCCGGTCTCTTTGACTGCCTGGAAATAAGCAATATCCCCTCGGACGCCATACTCCCTGCCGATTTTGAGATATAACTCCGCTAATTTTGGCATAGGGTTGAATACTCTGCCTGCTTTCTCCATTTTAGTTTTTATTCTCGGGGCCTCGCCCGCTAAATAGGCTTCCATTTGATCTGCAGTCAGCTGTGAGGTTCCCATAATACCAATTGCCCCTAAATTAATCTCTCCCCCGCCCGGAAGACTGACTGTCTGCGGGTATTTGCTTAGTTCCTTAAGGCAGCTTTCAAAGCGGGCCAATTGCTCCTCACTGAATTCATTAATATCCATATCTAATAAATCCGCAGAATTGACAACTTTTCCATCCATTAATTTTAAATTGCTGTGATATTGCGCAAGGTCATTAATCAATTGAAGAGTAGCCGCTGTTGCCGGCTGCGCCGGTTCAGGATTGGTTGGCGGCACAGGAACAGCGTATGTAATTATTACTGTTTTAGTACCGTTTTCCCAATCCACTTCACAATCCATGGCTTCACCAACGACCCGGAGCGGAACCATGGTCCTGCCCTGATTGATTAATGCTTTCCCATATCCTTCAGGAATAGCCAGCGTTTCTCCGTCAATGACGATTTCAATTTCCCCGCTTTCCCCTCTGGATGAAGGGATAAAACCTTTATTTTTTCTGTTGATTACCACCTGCCGGCTCTCCTGTATCCAGTTTACTTGAGCCCCCATATTTTCGCTGATTACCCGTAATGGAACTCTACTCCTCATCCCAACAACCTATTTTCACGCGCATGGTATGCCATGTTCCTGCCTATTAACTTAACAAAGATCTAACAAACAGGCAAGCTTAAGTCAAAACGGAGGGGCAGCAATGACGGGCATCTCTCTGGTATTTTTTGCATCACAGGACAGTTAGTGATTAAATTGTTGGTATACATGATGGCCATACTGCAGGCGATAACAGCGTCAGAGACAGACAGTTTGGATGGCCTGAATACCAAATTTTATGTTAAACTATTTTTACAGCTAGTGAATTTTGTAATTTAGGAGATAATTTATATGAACAAATTCCGTCTTAAGAAGGAGGATACGGTCCTAATAGTTATCGATCTGCAGGAAAAGCTGTTGGCAGCCATGCCTGACCGGGCCAAGGTATGCGCCAACACAAGATTATTGTTAACCCTGGCAAAAAAGTTCAACCTGCCGGTAATACTTACTGAACAGTATCCGCAGGGGTTGGGATCGACATTACCGGAAGTATCAGAGTTGTTGCCCGAACACCAACGCCTTGAAAAGACCCGGTTTTCCGCCTTCTGCCCTGAAATGTTGGAGATTTTGCGTAAAACCGGCCGCCATACAATCATAATGGCTGGCAGTGAAACCCATGTATGTGTGTACCAGACCACGCGCGACTTGCTTGAACAAGGATTCAATGTCCATATTGCAAGCGACGCAGTATGTTCCAGGTTTAAAGAGAATTATGAAAACGCGTTGTCTTTGATGCAATCTATGGGTGCGGTAATAAGCAACACGGAAACAATGCTGTTTGATTTTATGGTCGAATCAGGTCATCCTCATTTTCGAAGCATATCTGCTTTACTTAAGTAGCACCCCTTTTTACCGCGACATGAGAATAGGCACATCAACATCAATTGGCAAGTTTATCGACTTATTTTAACTGTGATTTCGGAAATTCACCCTTCGAATTTTCCTCGGAAAAATTACATGACCAGACAAAATCATCCCGAAAGGTGGTTGCAGATGACTGGTGTGAACTTGATTGCTACGGCGACCTTCGGCCTGGAAGCGCTAGTAGCGCAGGAAGTCAAGGATTTGGGTTATAACCAGGTGACGGCGGAAAATGGCAAAGTTACCTTTAGCGCGGACTGGGGAGCGATTTGCCGGGCCAACTTATGGCTGCGCACAGCGGACAGAGTGCGTCTGAAAGTGGGTGAGTTTAAGGCCACTACTTTTGATGAGCTTTTTGAGCAAACCAAGGCGTTGCCCTGGCCCGAACTAATACCGGGTGACGCCGGGTTCCCCGTGGAGGGAAAATCGATTAAATCCACCCTGTTCAGCGTACCCGACTGCCAGGCCATTGTAAAAAAGGCCGTTGTGGAAAGCATGAAACGAAAATATAAAAAGGAATGGTTTCCCGAGAGGGGGCCGCTGTATAAGATTGAAGTGGCCTTGTTAAAAGATATAGCCACCTTAACTATTGACACCAGCGGCCCCGGGCTGCATAAAAGAGGTTACCGTGAACTGGCCAGCCAGGCGCCCTTGAAAGAAACGCTGGCTGCGGCATTAATCATCTTGTCGCGCTGGCGCCCGGACACCGTTTTAATGGATCCCTTCTGCGGGTCCGGCACTATTCCCATTGAGGCAGCGCTGATCGGTCAAAATATTGCGCCGGGGATGAACCGCAAGTTTGTCTCCGAGAGCTGGCCCAACATACCCGTGGAGCTTTGGCGGCAGGCCAGAAAAGAGACCCGCGATTTGGCCTGCTATACCCGGCCCCTTGATATCATAGGCACGGACATGGATAATAAGGTTATCAAACTAGCCCGCCAAAATGCCAGTGAGGCCGGGGTAAAAGAGTTGATCCATTTCCAGCGCCTGCCGCTTGCCGATGTCCGGTCCAGTAAAAAATACGGCAAAATAATCTGCAACCCGCCCTATGGAGAACGGCTGGGCGCCCAACGGGAAGTGGAACGGCTGTATAAGGAAATGGGACAGGTCTTCAACCGTCTGGATACCTGGTCGTTTTATATACTGTCCGCCCACCCGCAATTTGAAAAGCTGTACTGCCGGCTTGCTACTAAAAAAAGAAAACTTTACAACGGCAATATAAAAGTAAACTGCTACCAGTATTTCGGGCCCAGGCCGCCCAGAAAATTAGAAATGCCAACAATAGGAGGATTTGTTCATGAATCTAACGAGCAATGGCCTAACTATTTTTAATGAAAGGTATGCTGATAAAAATGAACAGGGAGATGTTGTTGAGACACCCGATCAAGCTGTTCAAAGACTAAGCAGGACAGCCGCCGGAGCAGAAGCTCTGTATCCTTCCCAGGCAGCGGAACATTGGGAAAAGAAGTTTAATGAGGTCATCGGCTCCAAATGCTTTATTCCTTCTACACCTATCTGGGCCAACATGGGCAAAAAAGGCCGCATGCAGCAGCCGGGAGCCTGCTTCGTTCTTGATGTTGCGGATGATTTGCATAATATGTACCAGACCCTCTTGGAATCAGCTATGATAACCAAGTCTGGAGGAGGCATCGGATACAATTTTTCCAAAATCCGCCCTCAGGGGGATATAGTTCGTTCCACCAAGGGTAAAGCCAGCGGCGCAGTAGAGCTTATACGCCTCTACAACGCCAGCGCCGGTATGATCAAACAAGGGGGAGTACGGAGAGGCGCCTTCATGGGCATATTAAACTGCGATCACCCGGAGATAGAAGATTTCATTCAATGCAAGCTGTCCGGGGGAATCACTAATTTCAACCTGTCGGTGGGGATAACTCATGAATTTATGAATAAAGTATCAGCGGATGAATCATGGGACCTGCAATTTAACGGCCAGGTTAGAAAAACTATTCCCTCCCGAAATCTGTGGGAACAGATAGTGAAAGCGGCCTGGTCCTGCGGAGATCCGGGACTAATCTTTCTGGACACAATCCAGGAGACCAACCCCATTCCCGGCAGACCTATCAACTGCACCAATCCCTGTGGGGAACAGCCCTTAAGCCCCGGGGAATCCTGCCTTCTGGGTTCAATTAATCTAGCCCTCATGAAGGACGCAAATAATGATTCCATAGATTGGCCCAAGCTTAAGGAGACGGCACGGATTGCGGTAAGGTTTCTGGACAACTTGATTGACGCGGGGGAATACCCTTTGGACTTTATTGCTCAGAACACCCGGGCCAGCAGAAAGATAGGCCTGGGTATATTAGGCCTTCATGACCTTTTGATCCGGATGAAGACCCCTTATGATTCAACGGAAGGAAGAGATCTGGCATCAAATGTGATGGCCTTTATCCGGACCGAGGTTCATGCGGCATCCGCCGGGCTTGGAATTGAAAAAGGTAATTTCCCATTATGGGATGAGTCCGTTTTCGCCAAGGACGGCAAGCCCAGAAGAAACGCCTCCTGCCTCACCATTGCCCCTACAGGCACCATAACCCTGCTGGCAGGAGTAGAGGGGTATGGTATTGAGCCAATCTTTGCCATAGCTTATAAGAAGACTTACCTCCGGGATGGAGTTCCGGAAAAGCTTAATATATTCTCTCCCTTGTTCCTGGATGCCTGTAAAGACAGAGGAATTGATGAAAAGATCCTGGAGGAAGTAGCCGCCAGGGGCAGCTGTCAGGGGGTGGAAGGGGTTCCGGAGGATATACAGCGGCTGTTTAAAGGAGCCCAGGAGATCGATCCTATGGACCATTTAGCCATGCAGGTTGCCCTCCAACAAGAGGTGGATAATGCCATTTCCAAGACCATTAATCTGCCTAACAGCGCCGGAGCGGATATGGTGGAAAAGATTTACCTTGAGGCATGGAAACACGGGCTAAAGGGTATAACAATATTCAGAGACGGATCGAAACAAGGAGTTATAGAAATAGGGAAACAACAGGTGTCTCAAAACAGCCAGATATCGAGACCCCGCGGGTATATTCAATCCCGACCCCGGTGGACGACGGGAACTACTGAAAGAATTGATACTGGATGCGGGAAAATGTACCTTACTGTAAACCGCGATCCTAACACCAACGAAGTCATTGAAACTTTCATTACCACAGGCAGCGACGGAGGATGTTTAATATTTACCGAAGCAGCTTCCCGCCTGACTTCCATGGCTATCAGGGCAGGGGTTTCACTCAAGGATATTATTGAACAGCTAAGATCCACTCATACCTGCCCATCCTGGGCCAGGGCCAGAAGTATCGGCAAACCTCTTAGCCCGGGGAAAAGCTGCCCCAGCGCTATAGCCACAGCCTTGGAGAAATATGTGGATCACAAGGAAGAAGACCAGGAACCGGATGGCGATCGTTATTTACAGCGGTTTTTGACGCGTCAGCACGGCTTATGAGGCTTCCATCTTGACAAGAATAAAATAACAGGATATTATTCGGTCAAATAATAAATTATTGGCTTTTATAAAGGTGGGCATAATGAGAATTATTCTTTATACTGGCAAAGGTGGGGTGGGTAAAACTTCTGTATCTGCTGCTACTGCTCTAAAGGCGGCCGAGAAAGGATACAAAACCATAGTATTTAGCACTGATGCTGCACATAGCCTTGCTGATTCTTTTGATATTAACTTCAATAATGAAATTCAGCTCCTTGCTCCTAATCTATGGGGCCAGGAAACTGATATGTTAGAAACAGTTAAGAAATATTGGGGCACTATCCAGGAATATATAGTAGCATTAATGCAGCGATGGGGTATAAACGAGATTCTTGCTGATGAAATGGCAGTCCTACCGGGCATGGAAGAATTGGCCAACCTCCTTTATATTGTTAACTACTATAAGAATAATGACTATGACGTTATCATAGTTGATTGCGCCCCTACCGGGGAGACCTTACGTTTGCTTAGCTTCCCCGAAGTTTTGCGCTGGTGGATGGAAAAGATGTTTCCTATCGGGCGTACATCAGCAAAATTACTCCGTCCGTTAGCCAAGTCATTAGCTAATATTCCCATCCCAGAAGAGAAGGTTTTTGATTCCGTTGAAAATCTATATCAGCAACTATGCGAGATCCGCAGCATTCTTAGTAACCCGGAAATAGTTTCCATGCGCCTGGTAGTTAACCCGGAGAAAATGGTTATTAAGGAAGCACAGCGTACCTTAACCTATCTTAACCTGTATGGCTATTTTACAGATATGGTTGTCTGCAACAGGCTTATTCCAGATAAAGTTGACGACCGGTATTTTGATTCCTGGAAGGTAAATCAGAGCAATTACTATCAAATGATTGAAGAGCGATTTGCCCCAATCCCTATTAAAAACATTCCTCTTTTCGACCAGGAAGTAGTAGGAATACCAATGTTAAAGCAAATGGGAGAAGCTCTTTTTGCCGCAGAAGATCCAACAAAGTTTTTCTTTCATAACCAGATTCAGGAAATTACCAAAGAGGATAAATCTTATATCCTGACTTTACCATTACCTTTTGTAACTAAAGAAGAAATATCCCTGGTAAGGAATGTTGATGAACTTATAGTTCAAGCAGGAAAACAGCGCAGAAATATTTTGCTACCCTATATTTTAAATGGTCTTACTATTGAAGGAGCTAAGTATGAAGAAGGAAGGCTAAAGATTACTTTCGTTGCTAAAAGTTCATAATTAGAATACAGAGGTGACTAAAATGATCCCAAGGCTAATAAAATGCGCTTACCACCCAAAAGAAGGATTGGTACTTAAGATCAAACCGCCAAAAATTGACTGTTTGCCTGAACCATTGAAAAAACATCTTAAGACATCGGGAAAGGAATTTTTACTTGCTTTTCGCGAACTGATTGATACAGCCATAAAAATAACAGAGGAAATTGAAAAAGCAGAAAAAAACGGAGAAGAAGTCAGAACCAGGATTGAAGTTCAGTAAGCAGCAAAGAATATAAGAACTATTATATCAGGCACATAATATTTAAACCAAATTAATTAGCAAAAGACCTGAGCATGGGGCCAAACCCAATCAAGCTGGAAGAAGAGCTTTTGCTGAACCACAAGATCCCTCAAGGCGCAACAGATCTTCCTTTCGCAGAAGAATTCTTACAATTTTTCTTTGATAACACCTGTACGGAAAGCGCTTAAGAGCATCTCAAGATAATAGATTTGTTTTTTCAAATCCTGGCCATTATCGGTATCGGCTATCTTCTTCCGGTCAACTACCTTCTCAACAATACTTAAATCAGAATGCATATCCGTTCCTTCATTTACCGATTTTTCTCTGGACTCGAAAGGCTCATGCTTTGCCAGCATCAGACCGTAGGAATTATAGATCAAAGTATAACCGGCTATCCCTGTTTCTCTTTGATAGGCTTTCGCAAATCCACCGTCAATAACCAGTAATTTGTTGTTGGCTTTTATTGGGCTTTCCCCTTTTCTGGCCTTCACAGGCACATGTCCATTAATGATATGTCCCTCCTCCGGGTCAAGCCCAAACTCGGCAAGAATCTTCCTGGCAATCCCTTCATCATCGACCAAAGTATAATATGGGGTATAGCGTTCCTTGTGCGGAGTTTTGTCATCAATGAAATACCTTTCCAAAGTTGCCATCTTGTCCTTGCCGAACAGCGGGGAATCATGGTGGCACCATAAATACCAAAGAATATCTGTAGAACTGTCCTTGTTTTCTCTGCCGAAATAGGCTTCCCGGGACCATAGCTCCAAATTATCCAGCAGGTCCTTGCCTGAAGATTCCACACCATTGAGTTTTATTTTCTTAAATGTCCCGTCAGGATTCATGGGAATGGATGCATGAAACAACAGGTTGGAGTTATATTTTAGATACATGCTGCCTTTGGCGTACATAAACCGGATATGCTCCTGGAGCTTTTCACTTTTTAGAAACGTATAACGGAGCTTGTTGATCACTGATTTTTCTTCTTCGGTCAGCTTCCAGGGCTCTTTGGGGTAGATGGTCGGGAAGTTCTGGTCGTTCAGTTTGTATACTACGCCGTCAACGTTAATGGTGTATTCCTCATAATTAATTTTATCCAGAAGTAATCGATGGTCCATATCATATTCAGGGTGGTTTAAGATAAGCTCATGCTCGAGTTTGAATTGGATCACAGCGATCGCCTTATGCATTTTGGCAAGAAGATCAAAACTCGAATCCAGCACGGTATCACTGGAGCCCATTTTAGGTTTGAATGCGTTGCATTCATCATCTTTATAGGCATCCATTGCAAATGTAGCCAGGGGGAACAGATTGATCCCATAGCCTTCTTCCAGGATATCCATGTTGGCGTATCTCAGGCAGATACGGACTACGTTGGCAATGCAGGAACGGTTGCCTGTAGCTGCGCCCATCCAGAGAACATCGTGGTTTCCCCACTGAATATCCATGGAATGATGCTTCATCAATGTATCCATGATGAAATGAGGTCCTGGTCCCCTGTCGTAAACATCTCCGATTATATGCAGATGATCGATGGTGAGTCTCTGGATCACGGCGGAGATATTGATAATAAAGTCGTCCGCCATGTCCAGCCCGACAATAGTATCAATGATTTTATTGTAGTATTCTTTTTTATTGAACCGGTACTCATCCTCATGAAGCAGTTC
Organism: Firmicutes bacterium UBA5766; assembly: GCA_002418775.1. Lineage (GTDB taxonomy): Bacteria > Bacillota > Desulfotomaculia > Desulfotomaculales > Nap2-2B > 46-80. The sequence continues at coordinate 7,399 of DIEU01000043.1, read as the reverse complement.
CTGGATGATGTAGGCATATTCCGGAGGAAGCGCTTTTCTGACTTTGGAACGGGTATATTTTGACGAAGCGTCCCTGCACACCTGGATCAGCCTGTAAATGGTAACCTCATACCAATCGGAAAGGTTAGCCTCCCTTTCTTTGACCAGTTGAAGCTTATCTTCAGGATAATAGATGAGTGACGCAAGCTCATTGATATCACTTTTAGAAAGTGTCTTTCCCAGCACATCATTGATTTTTCTTTTTACAACGCCCGAAGCGTTTCTCATCACATGGTCAAAGGCCTCGTATTCTCCATGAAGATCAGTAAGGAAGTGCTCGGTGCCTTTGGGGAGATTCAATATGGATTTGAGGTTGATGACCTCGGATGCCGCCTGTGATATAGTGGGAAATTTTTGAGACAGGAGCTCAAGATAATCCTGATGCTCAATCAGCTCTTTTGTGGTAAAATTATCCATAGTGCAACCCTCCGTATAATGCTCCCGGAGTGGGGCATAAAAATCAAAGATGTAAGTAATACTTGAAGACGAAAAGCCATTGCCATTATTTCGCCCGGGTATTTCGGCAAGGCATAGTCTTATAAATAACTATTCTCTTAAAAACTTCATCTTCCTTTAATGATTAACAGATAAAGAATATTTTTCATAATTAACAAAATACGAAATTAACAAAATACGAAATCTTGGAGGATAAGCTTGAAACAATAGAGAAAACTTCTATAATAGTAATATGCACACAAAAAAAGGAGGAAAAAGTATGCCGCTGGTAACTTCAACTGAAATGTTTAAAAAAGTCTATGGGAAATGCGCCGTCGGAGCGTTTAATGTCAACAACATGGAAATTATCCAGGGAATTGTTGATGCGGCTAAGGAAGAACAAGCCCCTTTGATTTTGCAGGTTTCGGCTGGAGCCCGGAAATACGCCAAACATATTTACTTAATGAAATTGGTCGAGGCCGCCGTAGAGGACAGCGGCTTGTCAATTTGTCTGCACCTGGACCACGGGGAGGATTTTGAGATTTGCAAGTCCTGTGTTGACGGTGGTTTTACATCGGTTATGATCGACGGTTCAAAGCTGCCTTTTGCAGAAAATATTGCCTTAACCAAAAAGGTCGTGGAGTATGCCCATGCCAAGGGTGTAACGGTAGAAGCCGAGTTAGGGCGGCTGGCCGGTGTCGAGGATGATGTGAATGTCAGTGCTAAGGATTCCAGCTATACTGATCCTGACCAGGCCATCGAATTTGTCCAAAAATCAGGCTGCGATTCCCTTGCCATCGCGATTGGCACCAGCCATGGAGCCTATAAGTTTAAAGGAGAAGCCAAGCTTGATTTCGCCCGCCTGGAAAAAATAGCCTCTCTGCTCCCCGGCTATCCCCTGGTTTTGCATGGCGCATCCACCGTGCTGCCGGAATTTGTGGCCAAATGCAATCAATACGGGGGAGAGATCAAGGGAGCCCAGGGCGTTCCCGAAGAAATGCTCAGAAAGGCCGGGACTATGGGAGTATGCAAAATAAATATTGATACCGATCTCCGCCTGGCCATGACGGCTTCCATCCGGGAGCATTTTGCCAAAAACCCTAGTGATTTTGATCCCCGTCAATATCTCAGGCCAGCTAGAGAAGCCATTATGAACATGGTCAAGCACAAGATCAGGAACGTCTTAAACTGCAGCAATCAGCTCTAAGCAATACTTCAAAGTACAGGTTGTACTGGAGCGCTTGAAGGAAGAAAAGGTGCGGAGCCACTTATGTAAGAAGGTTTGACTCCCCACTTTCGATACCAGGCTACATCCTCGGGCATGGTCGCCCGCACTGTCAGTCCTTTCATATCGGCGGGAACTTTAACCTCTTTGGCGCTCAAAAAAGCAAAGTCTTCGATATGCCAGGGCAGCCAGGCCAGCATTTTAATGCCTTTCTTTTCGAACTCCGCGTCGATTTTGGCCCGCAGGGGACCTTTAATGCCTACGTCATATGCTTCCTGGGTTGAAGTGATTAACAAAGCTTATTTACTCAACTTGGACACCCCTTCGCGATTTTATTTGACCGGCATGTATGCTTCTGATCAAGGAAAACCGGCCACTGACCCCACCGATATACTGCGTCCTTTGGTAGTGATGTCTGATCGCGGGGAAAAGATGGCGCCCAAACACCCAGGTGTCATCAAAAGATTGGTGGATCGGGCCTTGCAGGAACGAACTTTTGAGAGACGACCCGAAAGGCTCATCCAGGAGTTGTTTGCCCGCGGTTTTGTGGTCCAATCGGTAGAAAAGGGCCTTATTCCCAAAAACCTTCTGGTCTTAAAAGATGGCGCGCCCATGCGCACAGGCGCCAGTTCTTCCGGAGCCAAGGTTTACAAATGCCGGGGAAAAGAGATCTACCGCTTAAGATTGTCCGCGGCTCTACTCCGATCCTGACACGATCCTTTTGGTTGGAACAGCCACCGGGAAGAGTATTTCTTCGGCCATACTTTTTACACAAACAATTCCGGTTCTTTGCGGTCGGCGTACTGGATTTCCAATTCATTTTTATGCCTGAGGAGATTTTCATCATCAAAGTATCTGCCCTCAACCGGGCAGTTTTTAATGCATGAACAGCAACGAATACAGATGCCGTTAAATTTGGATACATCATCACGATCAATGGAGCCCATGGGGCAGAGATCCACACAAATTAAACACCGTGTGCAGTTGCTGTTTGTTTTCGGGGTGATTTTCCGCATATCCACCGGGTTCCCATTTTTATCCTTGGGCATGTAATAATACCGGTAAGGCTTTTGCCCCTTAACAGTTATTGCGTTTGAAAGGTGATCCGGCGTGGTAACCTTGGCATATATTTGCCGGGCAAAATCTTCTGTGATCGCCATGTCTTTTTCATCGGGCCGGCCCTGGGCGAGAATTTTGGAAAAAGAATGTTCTCCAATAAAGGCGGCCCCGGCAATAACTTTAAAACCGTCTTCCTCGAGGATGTCTTTTAATTCGATTAAAGCATCGTCGTAATTCCGGTTCCCGTAAAGGACAATGGCGACGGCCAGGGCGCCGTGACCGGAAATTGATTTTAAATACTTGAGCAATACGTTGGGAACCCTTCCGGCGATGACCGGAACCCCCAGAAGGACAAGATCTTCTCCGGTAAAAGCCAGCGGCTCTTTTCTTGCTTGCGGCAGGGTAAAATTAATAATCTTTACCGGTATTTCCCCATCCGCCAGTTGAGCGATCTTTTCGGCTATTCCGGTTGCCACTTTTTTCGTCGTACCGGTAGGACTAAAATACATCACATTAATCTGGCGCGAAGTAATCCCTCCCGGTTAATTAATTAAACTCTGTCAAAGAAAAATAATACCATATTCCGGTTTAATTGAAAAGGTTTCAGTCAATCTAAACCCCTGGAAAAGAAATCACGCTTCCATGCAAACCTTCACCCACCGCTGCAGTCATCAATCTGTTGTCGAAAGTCAATAAGTAAGATTCCGGGATTCTTTTTTGTAACATTTTTGCAGTGGCCAGGTACCATAAGTCGGCGCCCCGCAGCGGCCATTTCTGAGATAAGACTTTAAAATCATTCCAATCCGGCATTAAGTATAAGCGCCTCCATGGGCCTTCTTCCAGGGATTCATAAGCGGCATTTATAAGCACGCCGGCCAGTAGTCCTTCACGCCTTATGCGGGATATAACCGCATAAACCTCGGCGCAAGAAAGAGAAGAAATAAGATGGACATCTTCCCGGCGTGACCAGTTTATCGCCTCTTCACTGTACTTATCCTTGAAAAGAGCGGACAAAACGGCCGAAGCATCCCAATATACGACAACGGAATTATTACTATGCACTAACCTCTGTCCTCCTCCAACATTTTACGGGCCGCTTCATCCGGCAGGGGCAAAGGAAGAGGTAAATTTCTCGCCTTTTTCCTTTTTACAGATTGGATCAAGCCCTCTCTCTCCATGCTTGCTACGCGCCCGGCAAGGGGAAGATCCTCTACCGCAGAAACCGGAACAATTCTGCCCACAGGCTTGTTGCGGTCGGTAATAATAATTTCCGCTCCTTTTTGGACATCCTTGAGCAGTTTGCTGAGATTTATTTTAGCGTCACGGATACCAATACTTACAGGTCTCATACCCAATCCCTCCATCAAGGTAACTATAGTAGTTACAAGCAGATTATAACTACTGTGGCTACAATAATCAAGGCCTTTTTGATAAAAGCACTATTTATATTGGCAATCAGAGGATAAAAAGATTTTAAGGAATTGCCCGGACCCACCTCGTCCGTCAGGATGTAGCGCACGCGATTACTGGCGATTGCGCTGGACAAGGCCCTGGTCTGGTGCGGCAGCAGAATGACAGCGGACTCGATGAGCACATCCTGTTCCTGCAACATTCCCAAGATGTTTTTCATTGAAACAACTTATTAATTAGACATTAATAGCTACTGGTACCGAAATACCAAGTTTATTAGCCACAGGGGTGTAAATATCTATGTTTTCCTCCGTTGTTGTGATCGAAACAATTAAACTGTAGCGGCTTCGGCGGTTCCACCGGCCCAGGTAAGCTCTTTCTCGCCACCATCCAATAACAGGATAAACGGCGATCACGTTTGAAGCAGCAAGTTCTGCAGCCGTACCCTGCCATATATCCGAATGGATAGAACCTTTATTCCGTCCGTTGGCCCCTATTACCCAATGATCCGATGCGCTCTGTGTTCCGGGATGCCCTTCTTCCTCAGAGCGGACCGCAGCATTAATCCGCCTGGTAAAATCATTTGCCCTTTCATTTGGAGATTTTACATCAAAGCGCAGCGCATGGGAGGCATAGCGGTAGCGATCCTGCCAGCCAATTTCCCCCGGACCGGGTTCAATAAAATAGGAGAGGGTAACACGCATTTGTACCTGTACGTTATCCGGTAACGCCACTAATGCTTCTTTTGGCCAGGGTAATTCATAAATATCATTCCGCTGAATGTACCATCAGGGCTCGGATGGTTTCCGGCCAGATGTCTGGATATTCTTTTTGAATCCGGGAGGCTAACCATGCTGCCAGGGCCGTAGATGCGCTGGTTATATTGAAACTATAAAAGTAAGATGTTGCCGGATCACGATACGTAGAAAGAAGAGAAAGATCATCGCCTTCATCATAAAAACCCTGGCCATCATGAGCCAGATTACCACCCTCCATCACGATCTCAGGCTTGATTGGCCATCTGTTCTCCCATGTAAGGGATGTTGTTGTGAACGGAGAGAGCCCTCCCGAACACGCAATAGGGTTAAAACCATTTAGCGTCGAATCCCTGATTTCGTCCAGTTCCGTGTAGGCTCCAACAGTCAAAACATTCCAAGCCTGTCCAGGATCGTGAACGGAATCGGTTAATTGAGCATCCGGGTAATTTAACGCAGCATTTAAATCATCGTTGTTTTGAATAAACTGATAGAGAAGTTTCAAGTTTGATATCTGAGACAACAGACTTTGTGCGGCATCGAATGTTTGTTTTGACGAGTCTGCCAGAGGAGTCACTTTACCCGAATCGACCTGCGACTGAAGTTCTGCGGCGCGAGCAAGGTCTTGATGAGCCCGTATAAGTTCCCGGGCATCAGGAAAAGCTGAAATCAGAGGGAGAGTGACACCCAGATAATCAAGGTCATTTAAAAGCGCTCGCCTAGCATCCCTGAGCCTGACGATACCGGAATCGCTAAAACGCGGGCGGAATTCCGTCCCTATGGAAATAGCATCCTCAAGCCACGAGGCCGTTTGTTCGTTTCTGATAACAATTTCAGCGGCTTCAAGAGGCTTTAAAATCTCGCCGTCAAGCTCAATGGGAGTGAGATTTTTGCCCGCCCATTCGCCAATTTGATTATCAATCTTGACAAGTTTGGCATGATAGGCATCGATTGAATTTTCTATCTGAGTAATTTCACGGGATAAAGAAAGCTTGTCCAGCCGTTGAACTTCAGCAGCGATTTTCTCAACTGCATACATAAATTGCTTCATTCCCTCTTGTTCGCTAGTTAGCAAGCTGATGGCAAGCGGCCGAATTTCGGCGGGCAACTTATCCTGCAAGATTACAAGCGCCGGGTCTTTCATGGATGTGACAAGCACCCGCTTTCCCAATGCCAGATAATGACAAATTATATTGCCGATAGTATGAGTTTTACCGGTTCCGGGCGGCCCCTGCACTACAACCCCGTCCGAGCATTCAAGCAACTGGACGACGCGGACTTGTTCATCATTAAAAGGCATGGGAAAAAACAAATCCTGAACCGGCCTGCTGCCGTCACTTTGTCCAGCGCTTCCACAAATGGTGGAGACCCCGCGAAATGGCGGAAGTAGCACATCCTCATTCGTTGTGGCCGGGTCTGTAACTATGGCAGTTACAGGCGGGGGCAGTGTAATGGTTTTATCTTCAAGTTTTTTCTTGAATCTTTCTCGGAATAAATCTCCAGTTCAATCCGTGGATCAATGTCGCGCGGACGAACTTCAATTTCCATTGTTGACTCGTTTAGTGATAGCTCGACAAGTCGGGTTACAAGCGGATGGAAGACCCGAGTTCCGGCCATGTTCCATATCGCTACACCGCTGCCCCAAACTAATTCTATTTGAGCGTCAACAATTCCGCCTTCCAACTGCTGCTTGAGGGTAAAGAGCCTGGCATATAAAGAAATCGTCTTCCGGCGACGTTTTTCTTCTGCCGCCCACGGTTTCCAGACGTTTTCGATATATACCTTAAATTGTTCTTCGACAGTTTTCTTCCGCTCAAATGAGGTAAAAGCCATAGGCTGCCTGGGATCAATGCCGGCATTTATTTTTCGGGATGGCAGCGCGCCGATATTTATTAGTGTCTGAATTTCAACATGAGACCGTAAAGTTGGCTCTTTAAACGGGCTGTTTGGAATATCGCTCCAAGTCTTTAATAAAATGCTCTCCGGTTGCGGGGCGGGAGATTCTTGCAGACGCTCGATCACAAGCCATATCTCGTCTTCGTCGTCAGCCGTGCCTTTATTAAAAACCAACCCCGGCAGGTCTGCAATAGCGTGTTCATGCTCATGAAAAATCCCATACCGGGCAATGTCGGGAATTGGGCTTGCGCGAAGAAGTGCGGATTGTTGAGCAAACTCTAATAATTCCCGTAACCGGTCAGCTTGCATATTTGATGTATTCATTTCCGATACCTCCTTAGACCTGTCTGGTTCAAACTGTATCGCATAAGAATTAATCCGTCCTTTCCAAAACCACTTTTGAGAACAAAACTGGATATTATCCGGATCGATTACCACGGCTTCCTTTTATCCGGCTAACGCCTGAAATCAGCGGTAGTTGTAAGCCATCCACTGGAGGTGATTTGTTATGCCCGTTCTCTTGATTCGCGTAGAGATTGAATCCCCACAGCTGGAAGCAGAGCGACTTCATTCTTCTCGG
>DIEU01000059.1 GCA_002418775.1 Firmicutes bacterium UBA5766 | reverse complement strand
AAGGGGGCGGTTCTTGTGTATTTCTCAAGAAATACACAAGAACCGCCCCCTTGTATTCTACCGCTGGCGGCATGGCATGTGGGTCTATCCTGAAAAATAAGTTTTTAATTCATACCTTATACGTAAGATAAAGGATTTACCGCTTTTCCTTTGACCATAATCGTAAAATGTAAATGCGGACCCGTTGACATTCCTGTGCTTCCCACTTTTGCTATAACCTGTCCTTTTTTTACATTCTGGCCTGTGGAGACCAGCTGGGAGGACAGGTGCGCATACAATGAGGTAACGCCATTGCCGTGATCCAGCATGACAATATTGCCGTACCCGCTCATATAGCCAACGTTGATTACTGTTCCGTCCTGGGTGGCCACAACTTTTACTTCTTTCGGAGCGGGAATATCTATTCCGTTATGAAAACGAACGACATGTAAAATCGGGTGTATACGGTTACCGAAACCCGAAGAAATGCTTGTATATCCGGGAACAGGCCAGGTAAAACTTCCGCTGCCCTTCGCCTCTCCGTTTGAATTTTGCAGGGCAATCCTTTCAACTATTTCCCTTTCCTGAGCTTCCAGGCGGTCGATTTCATCCTCGTGGCGGCTTAATTCCGTCTTTGCTGAAGCAATCAATTTTCTTTGAGCAAGCTGATTTTTCTTTAACTCATTTTGTGCGGCGACCTGTTTCTGCAAAAGGGCAGCTATCCGCAAGCGCTTATCTTCCAATGCCGACTTTCTGTTTTGCACTTCCTCTTTTTGATCCCGCACATTGCTCAATATTTCCGCGTCATGCTCTACAATTGCTTTCAGCAGCTCATACCGGACAATAAAATCCCCAAAACTTTTCGAATCCAACAATACTTCCAGATAACTGATCCGGCCAAAAAGATAAATATTATACAGCCTGTCGCTTAGCTGGGATTTGCTCCTGACCAGGCTTTCTTCGGCTTTCTTTAATTCTTTTTCGACTTTTGCCAAATCGGCTGTGGCAACAAATAAAGATGTGTTTAAATCTGAGATTTGTTTTTCTTTATCATTAATTGTCTTGTTTATCGAAGATAAACGGTTTACGTAGCTGTTAACTGCTTTCTTTTCCTGATTTACCTCCTGCTTTTTGACAAAAAGCTTGTCTTTAGTCTCTTTCAGCTTTTCTTCAAGGCTTTTTGCCTCCACATGGTTCAAAAAAGAACATGCCAAAAAAAGCATTGCAAGAATCAAAATCAGCTTTTTAATAAGTTTACTGGATAACATTCGGCTCAAGACTCTCCCATATAAATAATGCTAAACTTTTAAGAACCTGTGCACTGAGATCGAACTGCCTGCCGCACCGATGAGCAGCCCTAAAACCAACAACCCCAAATAAACAGGCGCCAGTTTGTCTATTTGCGCTACAACCGGAAGAAAAGGCATTGAAACGGCTATCTTATCAATAACAATTGTATACCCTAAATATACGATTATTGAGGCCAGCAGGGCGCCGGAAAACCCTAAAACCAGGCCTTCCAGCAAAAAGGGGAAACGTATGAACCAGTTGGTGGCGCCAAGGTATTTCATGATTCCAATCTCTTTTCTGCGGAAAAAAACTGAAACGCGAATTGTTATGGAAATAAGAAATACAGCCGCCAACCCAAGAACTATGATACTTGTCAGGCTCGTTGTCCTTATCCAGTGCGTTACGACAAGTAATCTTTCCACTATCTTCTGGCCGTAGATAACATTGCTGACACCATTGAATTTATAAATGTTCGCAGCTATCTGAGGCGCCAATTCGACATTTTTAGTTTTTAACCTGAATGAGTCCGGGAGTGGGTTTTCATCCAAATTATCAGTAATATCTTTTTCGCTTCCCAAACTGGTCAGCATACTTTCCAAAGCCTTTTCCCTGGAAACAAACTCTACTTCAGAGACTCCCGGCAGAAATTTTAGCTGCTCATTTAAGTGTTTGATCTCACTCTGGTCCAGGTTGCTTTCCAGAAAGACATTTATTTCAAGCATAGACTCAAGGGTGTTTATAATTGCGCTGGTATTTATGGCAACCAGAAGGAAACATCCAAGGATAAACAAGGATACCGTCACCACGCCTATTGAGGCAAGTGACAGCCAGTTATTGCGGACAAGAGAATCAATAGTCTCTTTAAAATAATAACCAATAGCGCTACGCCCCATGGTCATAAGCCCCGCTCTCCTCGTCCCTCACCAATTTTCCGCCGGATAAGGCAACCACCCTTTTTTTCATTGAATCTACTATATCCCAGGCATGCGTGGCCATTACTATGGTTGTTCCGCGGCCGTTTATTTCCTGAAACAGATTCATCAAATCGCAGGAAGTACCGGGATCCAAATTGCCGGTGGGTTCATCAGCAATTAATAACAAAGGGTTATTGACAATTGCACGGGCTATGCATACCCTTTGCTGCTCTCCTCCGGAAAGCTGTTCGGGACGCATTTTTTCTTTCCCTTCCAAACCAACTACTTTCAGCGCTTCCGGCGCCAGTTTCTTTATCCAGTGATTCGAAGTGCCCGTAACCTGCAATGCAAAGGCAACATTATCATAAATCGTCCTTTGGGGAAGCAGTCGAAAGTCCTGAAAAACCATACCTATTTTTCTGCGGTAGAAGGGGATTTCCCCCGGGCGCATGCGGACAACATTTTTCCCGTTGAAGACAATCTGCCCCCGCGTTGGCAAATCTTCCCGAAAGATTAGTTTGACCAGGGTAGTTTTGCCTGCTCCGCTCGGGCCGACAAGAAAAACAAAATCACCTTTTTTTATGTGGAGAGTTACATTGTTTAAGGCTACGGAATTGTTCTTATATATCTTGGTAACGTTATATAAACGAACCATTATAAACACCCCCGGCTGTTCGTTTGTTAAACCATATTAAACGACAGATATACTTTTATTCGACGTAAGATACGGAAATCCTCTTCTAAAACACCCAGATTATTGCAATTTCGCGGGGAGGAACTTGCCTTCGGCGGTAGCAGCCTGCTTCCCGTTGGGCAAGGTAATTGAGGCAAAAAGTCTGTATAGTCTTCTGCTGCTCTCCGTTTCCCATGCTTCTACGAGAAGTTTCTCGCCTATGGGAACCGGCAGGCTGAACCTGATTTTTATTTCCGCCGTCACGGCAATTCTATTTTGACGCCAGAGCAACTGGCCCATGGCCTCGTCCAAAAGCGTGGAAATCAAGCCGCCATGCATCAAACCGTTCCACCCCTGGTGATTTTCACCAGCCGTAAAAAAAGCCCGGCAAACATTGTCCTGTAATTCGAATTCCAGGTGAAAGCCAATTGGATTAAAAGGACTGCAGGCAAAGCATAAATTATTTCTCTGGTCCTCCATTTCTTCACCCCTATAAAAATAACAGCCGGGTCGCCCCGGCTGTTAGTCTGTTTTGTTTAGCTTAAATTGTCTAACGGGATATGTTGTAAATCAAAGGTACGATCAGCAAAGCAACGATATTGACAACCTTAATCATCGGGTTGATCGCCGGGCCTGCCGTATCCTTCAAGGGATCGCCCACCGTGTCGCCGGTTACCGCCGCAGCGTGAGCCATAGACCCTTTGCCGCCGTACAAACCATCTTCAATTGCCTTCTTGGCGTTATCCCAGGCACCGCCTCCTGAGGTCTGCAACAGAGCCAGGAACAAGCCGGTGATAATTGTACCTAAGAGCATTCCGCCAAGGGCTTCTCTGCCAAGGGCAAATCCTACTATGATCGGCGCCAGGATAGGTATAAGAGCGGGCACGATCATTTCTTTTAAAGCTCTGGCAGTAACGATATCAACGCATTTTCCGTATTCGGGACGAGCCTTTCCTTCCATCAATCCCTTTATTTCGCGGAACTGACGGCGCACTTCAACAACAACCTCGCCTGCAGCCCGGCCAACAGCGCCGATTGCAAATGCGGAGAACAAGAAAGGCAGGGCGCCGCCGATCAAAAGACCTGCAAGAACCATCGGGTTATTGATTGAGAAAACGACTTCATGTCCTAAATAAGATGTCAACTGGTGTGTATAATCGGCGAAGAGAACGATTGCCGCCAAGCCTGCGGAACCGATTGCGTAACCCTTGGTTACAGCCTTGGTGGTGTTGCCTACTGCGTCCAGAGGATCAGTAATCGCGCGTATTTCCGGGGGTAGCTCGGCCATCTCGGCAATGCCGCCGCCGTTGTCAGTGATCGGGCCGTAGGAATCAATAGCCACCACAATACCGGTCATGGAAAGCATGGCCATGGAAGCAACGGCGATGCCATACAGTCCGCCGCCTTCTCCAGCGCCTAAGCCGGCGCCAACGCCGTAAGATACTAGAATACCGATTACGATTACGATAGCAGGCATTACACTTGCCTCCATAGCAACAGAAAGTCCGGTAATAATGTTCGTGCCGTGCCCTGACTGTGAGGCTTCGGCAATCGACTTAACCGGACGGAAGGCTTTAGAAGTATAGTAGTCTGTAATATAAACCATCAGCATGGTGATTACTATCCCTACCAGAGCAGGCCAGAAATAGCCGGGCGCAGGAGCAAAAATTGGAACAACAAACCAGAAACCAATCAGCGCAAGAATAGCTGAAGCCCAGAGCCCTTTGTAAAGAGCACCCATAATATTTTGGTTACTGCCCATACGGACGAAAAAGCTCCCGATAATCGAGGCAATGATAGCTACCGCGCCAAGGATGATCGGGAAGGCCACTGCGATCGGGTTGTCGGGGAACACGAGGTGACCCAGCAGCATTGCGCCTATTGCAGTCACAGCATAAGTTTCAAATAAGTCTGCGGCCATACCGGCGCAGTCGCCGACGTTGTCTCCCACGTTGTCAGCGATAACAGCGGGGTTCCGGGGATCGTCCTCAGGAATGCCCGCTTCAACTTTACCGACCAGGTCGGCGCCAACGTCAGCGCTCTTGGTATAAATGCCTCCGCCAAGACGGGCGAACACACTGATCAAGCTACCTCCAAAACCCATTCCAACTAAAGAAACCGGATCATTAAATATAAGGAACAATCCGGAAATACCCAGTAACGCAAGGCTCACACAGATCATGCCGGTTACCGAACCGCCCCTGAATGCAACAACCAGCGCATAGCTTATACCACTTTTGGCGGCCTCCGCAACGCGGGTGTTGGCGCGGGTGCTGACGACCATTCCGACGTAACCGCACAAACCTGAGAAAATAGCTCCTATAATAAATCCAACTGCCGTTTGCATACCCAGGCCGACCCATATTAAAATGGCCACAATTACACCGACTATGGCGATAGTCCTGTACTGACGGCTTAAATAAGCCATCGCGCCTTCCTGAATGGCGCCGGAGATTTCCTGCATCCGCTGGGAACCTGCCGGTCTGCCGAGCACCCACGAAATAAGAAAGATTGCAAATAAAATACCAATTATAGAAGCAATAATACCCATCCATGAAATAGATGCTAAACTAGCCAAAGTATTTCACCTGGTTTTTTAAACCCGATCCAAGATCAGGCGCCTCTGACCAGGCTTTTCAAAGCTCCTTTCTGCATCAGATTTGTCCCTTATCCCTGTGAGTAAAAGGATACAATGGGAAGGAACTGATTAATTACTTTATAGAGGCCTTTTGAAAACTTATTCTCCCACCTGCCTATTGCCAGAAACCTAGCATAAGCGAGGTGATCCCGAATATAACGGCCACAACTGTCGTAACCTTGCCCAGTAACTCGTCCAAGCCCCTTTTCTTACCAAAAAGGGCTTCCGCGCCACCGGTAATGGCCCCGGAAAGCCCCGCGCTCCTCCCTGACTGCAGCAATACCACAGCAATTAATATTAGGGCAACGAGTATATGAACAACAGTTACCAGGCCTTTTACCATATCTCCACCCCCTCTCCCGGGATATTTTTATTCAAAAGCCATAACACATTTTATTATAACATGTCTTATAAAAATGACAATTAATCAAAGATAACATAAGAACATCATTCGTTTCTAACCAGGCCAAGTTTGCCTGCGTCGCCCCATAGCCGTTCAAGATTATAAAACTTTCTGTCTTCCTCCAGAAAAACATGAACAATCAGGCTTCCATAATCTATCAAAATCCACCTGGCCTGACGCCAACCTTCCAATCGGGGAATGAGCCCTGCTTCCTTTTTAATCTCTTCAATAATCCCCTCGGCAATACTTTTAACTTGAATTGTCGATTTTCCGGTACAGATTAGAAAGTTATCCGCCATAATAGAAGAAGCGCTTATATCCAGGACGACAATATCATAGGCTTTCTTAGATCTAGCAGCGCGTACGGCAGTTTCCGCCAACACACCCGGATCTAACGTCAAAAATATTCCCCCCTTATCGAAAAAATCCTTCTAAAAATCCTTCTATAATTACTTATTATTAATAATTCGCCTTAATGATCAAAGTTCCTGCTACCCGTTTGACCTCCTTCCCATTTTTTTGTTACTTTTCACGCACTTTCGCCTTATTTACAATTAATACACGGCCTTCCATTTCCTTGCCGTTCATTGCTTCAATAATTACGTCAGCATCTTCTTCCTTAACTTCCACAAAACCAAAACCGCGCGATCTGCCTGTCTGCCTGTCCCGGATTATCCGGCTGCCGAGCACGGCGCCATGCCTGGAAAAAACCTCTTCCAAATCTTCAGTTTTCGCTGCCCATGGAAGATTACCCACATATAATGTGCTTGCCACTTCTTTAAAAACACCCCATTCCTTCTGGATGAATAAGTTTTGTCGTTATATTAGTCGTTATATTATTTCCAGAAGAAATTAACTCAATTCAAAAGAATATCAGTACTTGTACAGGTTGTGCTCTTTGATGTATTTTTCCACATTCTCAGGCAGCAGGTATTTAATCGGCTTTCCGGCCAAAATGCGCTGCCTTATATCTGTGGATGAAATAGCCAGAGCGGGCACTTCCATGACAATTATTTTTTCGAGCTTATCGTCAGGAAGGCCGGGCAATCCTTCTTTCAGGCTGACCAGTTTGTACCCCGGACGTGTGGCCGCAATAATAAAACACATGGAAAGAAGCTCAAAAACATTCTTCCAGCTTAAAATTTCCAGGACAGCATCCGCCCCGGTTATGAAATAAATGTCCGCATCCCGGCAAATACCGGAAATTTCTCTTACCGTATCTATTGTATAGGACATACCCTCCCTTTCTGTTTCTATTGCCGAAACAGTAAAAAAGGGGTTGCTGCTTACAGCCAGGTGGGTCATCACCAAACGGTGGCGGGCGCTGGAGATTTGCTTGGGGATTTTATGCGGCGGGTTGCCGGCGGGCACAAAAATAACCTTGTCCAAATTAAAATGACATCGGGCTCCTTCCGCGGCTACCAAATGACCGTAATGAACAGGGTCGAAAGCGCCCCCCATGATTCCGATTTTTTTCAATACCGGTCGCCTCTTTTTACACTCTTTATACGTTCATGACCAAATTGTTGCGGTGGATCACTTCATCATACGCCTTGCGGCCTGATGTTCTTGCTCTTTCCCATGTCTTCGTACCTTTAATCATTTCTATATCTTCGGAAGAATAGTTTACGATTCCCCTGGCAATTTCACGCCCTCCCGGTTCTATAACACTTACCGTATTCCCAATTTTAAAATTGCCCTCAACACTACGTATGCCTGACGGCAGCAGGCTCTTTCCCTTGTGCAGCAAGGCTGCCGCAGCGCCGTCGTCAATAAAGATCCTCCCCTGAACGGTCGAGTTGTAGGCTATCCATCTTCTTCTGTTGGCAAGCCGTGATAAAGGCCAGAAAATTGTGCCCAGGATCTCTCCTGACAGCACCCGGCGGATTATTTCCTTTTCACCCGCAGCGGCAAGCACCATTGTTATTCCAGAATGCATGGTAATCCTTGCCGCCTGAAGCTTCGTAATCATTCCCCCGGTGCCCAGGGCAGACCTGGAACCTGTAGCTATTTTTTCTATCTCTTCTGTTATCTCTTTAACCTCGTTAATTAATTTTGATGATGAAAAGCGCGGATCTCCCGTATACAGCCCGTCTATATCAGACAATAAAATCAACAAATCAGCGTCAACCAGTACGCTGACCAGAGCGGCAAGGTTGTCATTGTCCCCCAGCTTTATCTCATCCACCGCGACTGTGTCATTTTCGTTAATCACAGGCACTGCGCCCATACGCAGCAAGGCAGACATTGTATTACGCGCATTTAAAAACCGTTTGCGGTCGGAAAAATCTTCACGGGTTAAAAGGACTTGCCCAACGGCAGTATTATATTGCGCAAACACTTTTTCGTAAAATTTGATCAACATCCCCTGACCAACCGACGCGCAGGCCTGTTTTTCCGGTATGCTCTTCGGGCGGCGTGCAAAACCAAGCCTTTGTATTCCCAGACCTATTGCGCCCGAACTGACCAGAAGGACTTCGACTCCTTCACGCTTTAAGCCGGCAATCTGATCAGCCAGGCTTTCAACCTGGGAAATATTCAAATCGCCCTCTTTTCCGATCAGAGAACTCGAACCTATTTTAACTACAATCCTTTTAAAAGGAGGTAAATCCCTTAATCCCAAAAAAGATCACCTCTAATTAAAATACTTTAAAAGTTACGGATAAAAGATGAATTGGTATTTTCCGACCTGGACTGTATCGCCTTCTTTTATACCTGCATCCTTCAACGCTTTTTCCAGACCCATCCGGTCAAAGATCCGCTGCAGCCGTTTTACAGACTGGGAATTATCCAAATCAGTCATGACGACAATTTTTTTAATCCTTTCCCCTTCCACATAGTAAATTCCATCCTTGTGTACCACTTTAAAAGGTTCTTCTTCGCTAAAAACTGTAATCCTGGAGATTTCAGGAACGTTTTGCGGAACGGGGATGGGGATCTGAAGGAGCATTTGTCCGATATTATAGACAAGTGTATTTAATCCCTCGCCTGTCAGGGCTGAAACAGGAATTATTTTATATTCCCCCGAAAGATGCTTCTGCAGGCGGGAAAGGTTTTCGGCTGCCTCAGGCAGATCGATTTTATTTGCGGCAATTAACTGGGGCCGCTGGGCAAGGGCAGGGTTATACAAAGAGAGTTCCCTGTTAATGACAGAGAAGTCATCAAGCGGGTCTCTCCCCTGTATTCCGCTGATGTCCAGGACATGGACAAGCAGCCTGGTCCGCTCAAGGTGCCGTAAAAACTGATGGCCAAGGCCGGCGCCCGTATGCGCCCCTTCTATCAAACCGGGAATATCGGCAACTACGAAGCTAAATGATTCGTCTACTCTTACAACTCCAAGATTGGGAACAACAGTCGTAAACGGGTAGTCAGCGATTTTGGGACGGGCGGCAGAAATCCGGGAAATCAATGTCGATTTGCCGGCGTTGGGAACCCCGATAAGACCTACATCCGCCAGGAGCTTCAGCTCAAGCTCCAGCCGGAGTTCCTCTCCGGGTTCCCCTTTTTCAGCAATTGTCGGGGCTTTGTTATGGGGGCCTGCAAAACGTGCGTTTCCCCTGCCGCCGCGCCCCCCGTGAGCCACGATGAATTCCTGGCCTTCTGTGACGAGATCGGCAATTATTTGCCCCGTATCTTCGTTCCGTACGACAGTACCCGCAGGAATACGCAGATAGAGATCCTTCCCCCCGCGGCCATGCATGTCTTTGCCCATTCCATGCTGACCCCGCTCCGATTTGTAATGCTGTTTATAGCGAAAGTCGATTAAAGTGGACAACCCGCCGTCAACACGGAAAATAACATCGCCGCCTCGTCCGCCGTCGCCTCCCGAGGGCCCGCCGTCGGGAACATACTTTTCCCTTCGGAAAGCGACGCACCCGTTGCCACCGTCGCCCGCCTTAACAAAAATTTTAACTTTATCATAAAACATAAAACTCACCACCACAAATAACTTTTAGCCATTTTCTTTTTTGGGAAGACAGAACAATACTTCGTACATACTTTCTGTTTCTGCATGAACAACGCTACCCCCCCAGGCGCTCATGTTCCGGTTGACGGATTCAACGCTTTCATTCAGTCCTTCACGAAACGCCGAAATTGAAAAATCAAGGCGGCAGATAAACTTTCCCGGCTCTTCCATAAAGCTGACCCTTAAATTACGGTTTTCCACCTCAGGCAAAAAACCTGACAGCGCTTTACTAATTATTTCAAGCAAGCCGGAACCGAGATCTTTCCCCGGCGCCAAACATGATTCCGGGTTCCCCCCAACCTGCAGATCGATCTCAACACCATATTTTACAGCCTGATTCCTGGCTTCTAATAGGGCTGCAGCAATCTCGGGCGGTTTAAGATGAATAAATTCTCCGAAACGGTTGATCTGCTTTACGGCTTCATCAATATAGTGTCTGGCCTGCTCCATTTTATTTAACTGTAAAAATCCGGAAATAACCTGAATGTAGTTTAGGAAATCATGCCTTTGCATCCGGATTATCTCCAGAAACATTTCCGTATCCATTACAAAGCCCTCCATAAGCTACTCTGAAAATACTTTACATTAGGGAGGCCAACTGCCTATGTTTTTCATATAGTGAGTCCGACGGGCACAGCATTATCAACGCTCTCTCCGGTGCTCCACGCCGACAGCAACACGGCTTGCTTCGGACCGGACTAGCGGCACTGCAAAGGCGGCATGTAAAATAATTCACATCATTGCCCTTTTAACTTTGGCATTAAGACTGCTCTTCTATCAGCTTTGGAGAGCCGCTGGTTTCGCACCGCTGTCCGGTTACCCTCGCTTCGCCGGCTGCTGTTACCGGCGCTTAAGCAAGTCGTTCGCTGTCGACAACACCGTGCCCTTTGGACAGTTTGACTGAATACATACTTTTTCATCCTGTTGCTGGGGCTGCATAGCGGCATGGATGTCTGCTTCTCATATATTGTATAAAAAAGGCCGGCTTTTTTACCGGCCTTTCTTTCTCATATTAGTTGATGGAAACCTATACTGCAGGAATAGGTTCCACGCTGACCTGTTTTTTGTCACGGCCCCTGCGCTCGAAGGAGACCATGCCGTCTACAAGCGCAAACAACGTATCGTCCCTGCCCTTGCCGACATTGTTTCCGGGATGAATCCTAGTTCCTCTTTGACGCACGAGGATGCTGCCAGCAGAAACAACTTGACCGTCATAACGTTTTACGCCCAGCATTTTGGGCTGTGAATCCCGCCCGTTGCGTGAACTTCCAACTCCCTTTTTATGAGCCATGGGATATTCACCTCCTGATTACTAAACGACCTCTTCAATTTTTTCGACAAATACCTGTGTGAAGAAACGCCGGCTGCCTTTTTTACGGCGGTAATTTTTCTTTGCCTTATATTTAAACACGATTACTTTGCGGTCCCGCCCGTGGCGTACAACTTTTAGAACAACTTTTGCCCCTGTTAAAAAAGGTGTTCCTATTTTTATATTTTCTCCGTCTGAGATAGCCAGCACCTTGTCAATGGTAATTTCCTGACCAACTTCAACGGAAAGCTTATCTACAAAAAGCGTTTCCTTTTCCCGCACCCGGTACTGCCTGCCGCCAGTTTCAATAACTGCGTACACCTATTCAACTCTCCTTTATCCTGTTCAAACTATATCCACATTAGGATAGTTTTAAAATCTCCGTCAAACCACGTGTTATATTTTAACACAGTATTGCCCAATGTCAAGAAAAATGCTTCTGTATAGACACCAAAACCGTTATTGTTGACAAGTTCACTATCCCCAAGTTATAATTCTTTTGGAAATTTGCTTATACATGGTTTTTGCGCGGCATGTACGGCTTTGTATTTTTGCTTTCACAGATAACGCTTAAACGGGGAAGTGTTAGTTTTACACAAAAAAGATAATCAGGAAAAGCAGTATTTCCTTAGTATGAAAGGGAAAGGGAAGATGAGGGGCAATTTTAAAGTTGGATTTTTTCAACCAGGTAATTATTCTTAATACTATTTTTGACCCCTTGCGAATTATTACGAAAATAGGAGGCGCGTAATGGCTACTAAGTTTGATGATATTTATGATGATTATATGAAAAGGCGGAAAGCCGCCCTTGCAATGGGAGGAGAAGCAGCTTTAGAAAAGCGCA
>DIEU01000055.1 GCA_002418775.1 Firmicutes bacterium UBA5766 | reverse complement strand
AATTATTGCTAGCCGCAACACTATGTGACATCGTTTTTATGTTATAATAAGATTAATTCGAGGTAAAAATATATTTAAAATACCGGGTGTGACAATAGCTTGGATAAAATCGTAATTAAAGGCGCGCGCATTCATAATTTAAAGAATATCAGCCTGGAAATCCCACGCGGGAAAATGGTGGTTTTTACAGGTTTATCCGGCTCAGGAAAGTCTTCACTGGCCTTTGACACTATCTATGCTGAAGGACAGCGGCGTTATGTGGAATCATTATCTGCTTATGCCAGGCAGTTTCTAGGACAGATGGAAAAACCGGATGTCGATTATATTGAAGGACTTTCGCCAGCTATTTCAATTGACCAGAAGACTACCAGTCATAATCCCCGTTCGACCGTGGGTACAGTAACAGAAATTTATGATTATTTAAGGCTGCTGTTTGCCCGGATCGGCAGGCCCTATTGTCCGCAATGCGGACAACCCATCACCAGACAGGCTGTGGAGCAAATGGTGGACCAATTGATTTCTTTACCGGAAGGAATCAGGTTGATGATCCTGGCGCCTGTAATCCGCGGAAAAAAAGGAGAGCACCAAAAACTCATTGAGGGGATCCGTAAAAATGGGTTTTCCCGGATCAGGGTGGACGGTGAATTATATGATTCGGGAGAAACTCCCGGAATTGATAAAAACAAAAAACATACCATAGAGATAGTGGTAGACAGGTTAATTAACCGTCCCGGCCTGGAGCAGCGGTTAACCGATTCATTGGAAACCGCCCTTAAAAATGCTGATGGTATTGCGGTTGCCGCAATTGAAGATGGTACGGAGATCGTTTTCAGTGAAAAATTTTCCTGTCCGGACTGTGGTACAGGGCTGCCGGAAATCGAACCCAGGATATTTTCTTTTAACAGTCCTTTTGGCGCCTGTCCTACCTGTACGGGTTTGGGAGTTCATAGAAAAATAAATCCTGATCTGGTTATTCCGGATATAAATAAGTCAATAGCCGAAGGCGCCATCGAAGGCTGGTATAAAGGGGCAACAGCTTATTCCTGTCTGGAAGGTGTCGCGGAAAAATACGGTTTTAACCTGGAAACGCCATTGTGCCAACTAACCGCTGAGCAGTTAAACACGATTTATTACGGGACCGGCCAGGAACAAATAAGGTTCAGGTATAAAAACTCGTACGGGCGGCAAATTGAATACCATGTTCCCTTTGAAGGAATTATGAACAATATAAAGCGCCGTTACAAGGATACAAATTCAGAATATATGCGTGAAGAAATTGAACGTTATATGAGCTTTCTGCCCTGTCCGGACTGTAAGGGCGAGCGACTGAGAAAAGAAGCGCTGGCTGTAAAAGTCGGGGGCCTTTCCATAATTGAGGTGAGCCGTTTTTCGGTTTCTGAAATGATTGGCTTTTTTAGTTCTCTTGAACTAACTGACAGGGAAAACCTGATTGCCAGGCGTATTCTTAAAGAAATTGCCGAACGTTTGGGATTCCTTGCTAACGTGGGTCTTGATTATCTCACCATTGATCGTCCTGCAGGTACCCTTTCCGGCGGTGAAGCGCAGCGTATCCGCCTGGCTACTCAGATAGGCAGCGGTCTAACCGGCGTTCTGTACATCCTTGATGAACCCAGTATAGGCTTGCACCAGCGTGACAACAGGCGTCTTTTAGATACACTGTTGCATTTAAGAGACCTTGGCAATACAGTTATTGTAGTAGAGCATGATGAAGAGACTATTCTCACAGCGGATCATATCGTCGACATTGGTCCCGGGGCGGGAGAAAACGGCGGCGAGGTTGTAGCCCAGGGAAAACTTTCAGATATCACAGACAATCCGGTTTCAATTACCGGACAGTATTTAAGCGGCAAGAAGTATGTCCCTGTTCCGGAAGCACGCCGCCGGCCGGATGAAAAATATTTAACAGTATTGGGTGCCGCCGAGCATAATTTAAAGAATATAGACGTGAGTTTCCCTCTCGGGTTGTTTATTTGTGTAACAGGAGTTTCCGGTTCCGGCAAAAGTACACTCGTAAACGAAATAATCTATACGAACCTGGCTAAAGAACTGCATGGTTCCAGAAACCGGACAGGATTCTGCAGAGGTATCGAGGGGCTGGAGTTTCTTGATAAAGTAATCAATGTAGATCAATCACCAATCGGACGGACACCGCGTTCCAATCCGGCGACTTATACCGGGGTTTTTAATGAAATCAGGGATCTGTTTTCACAGCTGCCCGAAGCGCGCGTACGGGGTTACAAGCCCGGCAGGTTTAGTTTTAATGTTAAGGGAGGACGCTGTGAAGCTTGTTACGGTGATGGTATTGTTAAAATTGAAATGCACTTTTTGCCGGATATTTACATACCCTGCGAAGTATGCAAAGGTTTAAGGTACAACCGTGAAACTTTGGAAGTAAAATATAAGGGTAAGAGCATAGCCGATATATTAAACATGACTGTAGAACAGGCGGCGGAGTTTTTCCGGTTTCAGCCCCGAATCTACAGGCGTTTAAAAACTTTGCAGGATGTTGGTCTTGGGTATATTCGCCTGGGTCAGCCGGCGCCGGAACTCTCCGGCGGGGAAGTCCAGCGTGTAAAACTGGCTACAGAGCTGTCCCGGCGTTCCAACGGGCGTACTATTTACATACTTGACGAGCCCACCACCGGGCTGCATATGGATGATGTGGCTCACCTGCTCAAAGTCCTGCGCCGTTTAACGGAAGCAGGTGACACAGTAGTAGTGATCGAACACAATCTTGATGTAATCAAGACTGCCGACTATATTATCGATCTCGGCCCGGAGGGCGGAGATCGCGGCGGATATGTAATTGCAGAGGGAACACCTGAAGAAGTGGCATGTAAGACAGAATCATATACAGGGCAGTTCTTGAAAAAAGTCTTTCCTTCTTTGACTATGAAAGCGCCAGGGTATAAAAAAATTGTTTCGTAGAGGCGGAGGGTTTAATGTTAGAGGAAAAACTCAGCAGGCTGCCCAGTGCGCCCGGTGTTTATTTTTTTAAAGACAACGGGGGGGATATAATCTATGTGGGTAAGGCTGTATCCCTGAAGAACCGCGTTCGTTCATATTACCATGCCGGAGCCGGTCATTCTCCCAAAGTACGTTCTTTGGTTGAAAGGGCTGTGGATTTTGAATACATAGTAACCGACAATGAAGTTGAAGCCCTTATCCTGGAGTCGAACCTGATCAAGGAGCGCCGTCCCCGCTACAACATCCTTTTAAAAGACGACAAAAGTTATCCCTATCTTAAAATATCCCTGAAGGAAGATTTTCCCCGGATTCAGGTTACGAGGAACTTTGTGCGGGATGGATCTGTTTATTTCGGACCCTATACACAGGTTGGAGCAATTCAGGATACTCTAAGCATGATCAGAAAGCTCTTTAAGTTTCGAACCTGCAATCAGAAAATAACAGAAGTTGACAGTGGTTTTGGAAAAGCTTCCAGAACAAACAGGCCTTGTCTCAACCACCATCTGAATCAATGCCTGGCCCCATGTTCCGGCCTTGTTACACAGGCGGAATATATGGCCATGATTCAGGAGGTTTGCCTGTTTATGGAGGGCCGTCAGGAAGATGTGGTCAAAAGAATTTCTCTAAGAATGGATGAGGCGTCAAGAAAACTGGATTTTGAAAAGGCGGCCAGGTTCCGTGATCAGATTAAATCGATCGAACTGGTGATTGAGAAACAAAAAGTAATCCTCAAGAATCCCGGCAATTTGGATATTGTCGCTGTCGCTGCCGGGCAGGGGTTATGCTGTGCAATGGTTTTCTACATGCGTTCCGGCAAACTTATCGGCAGGGAGCATTTTTTGCTCAGGAATACTGAAGATATAGCCAGCGCTGAAATAGTTACCGCGTTTATCAAGCAGTATTACATTAATGTTGATTTCGTCCCGGAAAAGATACTGCTGTCCCGTGTTATGGAAGAAGAAAAAAAAGTTATTGCAGACTGGCTTTCCCGTAAAAGAGGCGGGAAGGTCAATATATATACTCCCCGTCGCGGGGAAAACAAAAGGTTGATTGAAATGGTTGAAAAAAATGCCTTACTGGCATTGCGGGAAGCAGAAATAACAATGCAAAAAAAACAGCTTGACGATCAGGCTCTGGAAGAACTTAGGAGGGAGCTGGGCCTTCAAAAAACTCTCGCGCGCCTGGAATGTTATGATATTTCAAATAACCAGGGTTCTGAAAATGTTGCTTCAATGGCTGTTTTTGATCAGGGAAGAATATCGCCGGACGATTACCGGAGATTTAAAATCCGGACTGTAGAGGGACCAAATGATTACGCTTGTTTGCAGGAAACATTAACGAGACGGTTTATGAGAGGCCGTGAAGAAAAAGAGTTGATTAACAGCGGCCGTCTCTCGACAAAGAAAGCCGGATTTCACCGTTTGCCTGACCTGATCATTATAGATGGCGGCGCCGGGCAGCTCTCCTGCGTCCGGCAGGTGATGAGACAGACCGGCTTTGATTATATCCCGGCCTGCAGTATAGCCAAGGGAGAAGAAGTTATTTATCTTGAAGAGAGGGATGAACCTCTTCGTTTGCCTTCCAATTCACCTGCTTTGCAGCTTGTGCAGAGATTGAGGGATGAAGCCCACCGTTTTGCCCTTGCCTATCACAGAAAGCTGCATACTTCCAACAGTCTTTCTTCAGTCCTCAACGAGATAAAAGGCATCGGCAAAGTGCGTCAGCGGGCGCTTCTTACAGCATTTCCATCTTTAGCGGCGATCAGCAAGGCCACTCTTGATGATTTAACGGAAGTGCCGGGTATGACTCTGCCGGCGGCTCAGGAGGTATATAATTTTTTTCATTAAATAAAAAAATATGAAAAGGAAAGATTTAAATAAGAATGAAAGATCAATTTGTAACCGGGGTTGATCTCGGGGGAACTAAAATATATACGGCCGTTGCCGATTTAAAAGGCCGCATTTTAGCTGAAATCAAGGCACCAACCGAAGCCGGTAAAGGGATAGATTTTGTACTGAACAAGGTTGTGGCAACGGTTAGACAGGTCTCAAAAAACGCGGGACTTCCGGAAATTCCCGCTTATCTTGGAATAGGCGCGCCCGGGCCGCTGGACCCACAGAGCGGCTTTGTTTATCAGGCGCCAAATCTTGGCTGGCGGGATATTCCCCTTAAAATGCTTTTAGAACAAGCATTACAGGTTAACGTAACAGTTGGTAACGACGCCAACCTGGCTGCTCTGGGAGAATTCTGTTTTGGGGATTACAAAGGGACTTCCAATTTGATTTACATTACTGTAAGTACTGGTATAGGATGCGGATTAATTTTGGACGGCGAGCTTTATCAGGGCGCTGATTACAGCGCAGGAGAAATAGGACATTTTACGTTAGAACCGGACGGGCTGGTGTGCAGTTGCGGCAATAGGGGCTGCCTGGAAACAATAGCCTCGGGAACTGCTATAGCCCGCTTTGCAAAGGAACTGGCTCAACAGGGCAAAGGAACGGGCATTGTCAAAGCGGCCGGGGGTTTGATAGAAGGAATAACTGCCGAGGCAGTTTCACGGGCTGCTGCTTCCGGTGATCAGGAGGCGCTCGGGATTCTGGATAAAACCGGCAGGGCTTTAGGTCTTGGTTTTTCGTATATTGTAAATCTGCTCAACCCTTCCCTGATCCTTTTAGGCGGAGGGGCTATGAAAGCAGGGCCTCCGCTGTGGCAGGCAATTAATGATGAGTTAAAAAGAAGAGTTATTAAATCAAATATAAAAAATCTCAAAGTATTTCCCGCTACGCTTGGTGACAGGTCGGGTTTATTCGGCGCAATTGCTTGTGCCCTTCAGGCAAACCGGGTATAAATATTTTTTATATCCGCACTTTTGACGCCTTTTTAAGGATTTATTTTTCCGGGCAGGTATTAACATTTATAAAGAGAATATTTAAATCGTTTTTAATGATTAAAATGAGCGTGTAGGCAGTTGACCTTTTCAATGCAAGTTAATTTTCGAGATGATTTTGTGCAGAGAAAATCAGGGGAAATTCTCTGGCCAAATGGAGAATAACATTAAAAAGGGGGTATACGACTCTTGTGGGATGTCTTAGATAATCCGGAAGTGATTGAACGTATTGACACACAGAATATGCTTGCGGCGTTATGGAATTTGCCTGATCAATGCCGTGAAGCGTGGGAAATCGGCAATCATGTTGACCTGCCTGCTGAAGTAAAAGTTAATAAAATTGTCGTGACCGGTCTGGGAGGTTCCGCTATCGGAGGAGATCTTTTAAGGGTTTTTTCCACGGACAAGGCGGCTGTTCCAGTATTTGTCAACCGTCATTATTCACTCCCCCTGTTTGTTGATCAGCAAACTCTTGTTTTTGCGGTCAGCTATTCGGGGAATACCGAAGAAACACTCAGCGCTTATGAAATAGCGAGTGAAAAAAGAGCTCCCATGATTGTTTTGACTACCGGGGGAAAACTTAAAAATATGGCCCAGGCAGACAAGGCGCCGGTAATTACCGTTCCTGGAGGAATTTCTCCGCGTTCCGCAACCGGTTACTTGTTTATACCTATGCTGGCGGTACTTGAGAGAATGGGCTTTGTTACGGGCATTTCTGAAGAAGTGACCGAACTTATCCAACAGCTAAAGTTATTACGTGACCAATTGGGCCCTCAAGCGGGGTTATCCGGCAACCTGTCCAAACAGCTGGCCACGAGGCTTTACGGGCATATTCCGGTAATCTGGGGTTCATCCGGAACGACCGAAGTTGTCGCCCAGCGTTGGAAAGGCCAGTTTAATGAAAACACAAAGACACCTGCTTACTGGAACGTTTTTCCGGAACTCAATCACAACGAAATAGTCGGCTTTGAAACACCTGCGGAGATATTGAAAAACCTCTTTTTAATAATTCTCCGGAGCAAGGATGATCACGACAGGGTTCAAAAAAGGATTGAAATCACACATCAGGAAATAGGAGAAAAAGTAGCCGGTGTTGCGCAAATCCATTCTGTCGGTGATACATTTCTCTCCCGGATATATTCTTTAATCTACACAGGGGATTATGCCAGTATTTACCTCGCTTTGCTTTATGGAATTGACCCTGGTCCCGTAAAAGTCATTGACCGGTTAAAGGGAGCCCTGGCCAGTCAGCAATCATAAGGAAAGTAGCGGAGCCGGATAAACAGGATTTTATCCAAAGGAAAGAGAAGGGTTTTTATATATGACGGTGGAACCTGACACCAAAGTAATACTGCCAAGACTGTTAATTGTCACGGGCTTGTCCGGGGCCGGTAAAACCCAGGCATTGCGGCACCTGGAGGACCTTGGGTTTTTTTGTGTGGACAACCTTCCTCCCGCTTTAATTCCCAAGTTTACCGATCTGTGCAGTCAGACGAATTCCATAGACAGGCTGTCACTGGTTGTAGACATACGCGGAGGCATATTTTTTAATGATTTATTCGAAGTACTTGTTGAATTAAAACAAAAAGGCGCTTACCAATACGAAATTCTTTTCCTTGAGGCGTCTGATGAATGCCTTGTCCGGCGCTTTAAGGAATCCAGACGCAGCCATCCTCTGAGCGAGCATGGTGAAATATTAAAGTGTATCCAGGAAGAAAGGGCTTACCTGCAAGAACTTCGCGGGCGTGCAAACAAAGTAATAGACACATCAGAACTTACCAATGCTCAGCTTAAAGCTGAAGTAAGCGAACTGTTTTCTTCAAAGGTGGATTTACCCCAATTTAGAGTTTCGATTATTTCATTTGGGTACAAGTACGGAATACCCCTGGACAGCGACCTCGTTTTTGACGTACGCTTTCTTCCAAATCCAC
Organism: Firmicutes bacterium UBA5766; assembly: GCA_002418775.1. Lineage (GTDB taxonomy): Bacteria > Bacillota > Desulfotomaculia > Desulfotomaculales > Nap2-2B > 46-80. The sequence continues at coordinate 31,757 of DIEU01000055.1, read as the reverse complement.
ATTATGTTCCGGAACTCCGTTTATTGACCGGTAATGAAGCTGAAGTTGAAAAATATGTCTACAACTCTGCAGTTACCAATGAATTTATGAAAAAATTTCTGACTCTGATCGATTTTCTGGTGCCGGAATATATGAAGGAGGGAAAGTCGATCTTAACCATTGCCATCGGCTGTACAGGCGGACGGCACCGTTCTGTCGCTATAGCCAATAACCTGGAACGGCGCCTGAAGGAAGGGAAATACCGGGTTTCTATAAGGCATAGAGATATTAAGCACCCTGATTTATAATCCGGCTTAATGATTTTGGGGGAATAAAAATGAGATTGATAAGGACGTCCCTTATAGTTTTAGTACTATTGGGCGCTGCCTGGTTTGCCGTCCGGTATGTATGGGAAATATTGCCCATCTATATATATTCTGAACCTGCCGTCGGAGATATTAACGCCAGTCAGATTCCCGTGCTGATGTACCACAAGATTTCTCCCGACCCAAAAAGCGGCGGATTTGGAACGAGGGTAACACCCGCGAGGTTTAACCTTCAAATGCAGTACCTGGCTAAAAACGGTTATCATACTGTCCAATTGACCGAACTCGCAGACTTCATAAAGGAGGACAAAACTCTGCCGCCGAAATCAATTGTCATAACTTGCGATGACGGATACCTTGACAACTACAAATATGCTTTTCCAATTTTAAAGAAGTATGGTTTTACTGCCACTGTTTTTGTAGTTGCCGACTACATTGGAAAAACAAATGATTTTGACGTGGAAAAAGGATTACAGCCGGTCAACCAGTTGCTTGGATGGAATGAGATTGATCAAATGTCAGACTATGGCATAACAATTGGCGCACACACCCTGAGTCACGTTTCCTTAACAGATGTAACTTTACCGGAAGCAAGATATGAAATTGAAAATTGCAAATTGGTTCTCGAGAAACATTTAGGAACTTCCGTAGAAGCTTTTGCCTATCCGTATGGACACTACAACGGCCAGCTTGAGGAAACTGTAAAGGAGAGCGGATATACTATCGCTGTAACGACCGATCAGGGTCTGGTTACCCCTCGAAGCGATCCTTATGCGATAAAGCGGGTAAGAATCAGGGGAGATTATAATTTAAGAAAGTTTATTGATGAGTTTAGAAATACACGGACTTAAGTTAATTTCCAGGTCAGCAGGCTTTTGGAAAAATATTTTTCAGGTGGTACAGTAAATGTCTTTTTCCATTGCTACAAAGGATGAGTTGGCGCGGGTAATGGGAAATAACGAATGCTGCAGGGAAGCCGAACTTGCGGCTCTTATTAAGACAAACGGAAGTCTTCTGCCGGTTAAGGATAATCAAGTCCTTTTAAGTATTAACTCTGAAAGCGCAGCTTTAGCCCGGAAAAACTTTTTATTATTAAAAGAAAATTTTCAAATATATGCGCATATACAAGTTAAAAGAAGAAGGAGACTGCGTAAAAACAACATCTACATAGTCAGGGTTTCTTCGCCTGTAGATGCTTCAAGGGTCCTGGAAAGGCTTGGGATGCTGGATAATAAAAGCCAGTTCAAGGAAGAGATACCCGGCTGGCTGGTTCGCAAGGAATGCTGCCGCAGGGCTTACCTTCGTGGATTATTTCTGGGCAGCGGTTCTATAAATAATCCTTCAAGCAACTACCACCTGGAGATTAACAGTTCAAGTGAGAGCTATGGGAAGGATATTTGCCGCCTGTTGCAGAGATTCAACCTTCATCCGGGACTGATTGCCCGCAAAAACGGCTTTGTCGCCTATCTTAAGGAAGGCGGGCAGATTGCTGATTATTTAAATATTATTGGAGCGCATACAGCCCTTTTAGACATGGAAAACATACGGGTATACAAAGGCATGCGCAATCAGGTTAACAGGCTTGTAAATTGTGAGACAGCTAATTTAAGCAAAACTGTGAATGCTTCCTTAAATCAACTTGAAACTATTAAATTTATAGCCTCAACTTTGGGGATTGGCAAATTGCCTCTTCCCCTCAGGCAGGTGGCATCAGCACGGTTGGCTTATCCTGATGCCAGTCTTAGGGAACTGGGGGAACTTATCGAGCCTAAGATCGGTAAGTCCGGTGTAAGATACCGGCTTAAAAAAATAGAAGAGATTGCGCAACAGTATTTACAGAACCAGGATTAGGTTTCTTTGAAATAGAAGGTCCTCCGATAGAGGTGTTTCAAATGGCGGCTGGGAATACCATTAAAATGGAACAAACTCAAAAAATAATGATTACTCCGGGGCTCAGGCAGGCTATTATGATTTTGCAGTTTCCCACTGTAGATTTAAATAGTTATCTTGGGCAGCAAATCCAGGAAAATCCGATGCTAGAACTTGAAGAAGAAGGCGATCAGCAGGAAATTGGGATGCCGGTTGCGGAAACCGGTTCAGGGAAGGATGAACTTAAGTTTGATCCTGAATGGCGGGACTACTTCCATGACAGCAGTGACCTCGGTTTCTTGGAACCGGAAAGAGATACTTTTCAGGATAATTCAGACTACGAAAATTACGTCAGGCAGGAGTTCGGTTTAACTGAATTTCTTCTTGATCAATTGAACATTGTCATAAATAATACCAGGCAGAGGCTGATCGGGCGGTATTTAATCGGAAATTTAGATAAGAATGGATATTTGCAGGTGTCGGTAGATGAGGCTGCCCTCTCTTTAAAAGCAACTTGTGAGGAAGTCGAAGAAACTCTTAAAATCATTCAAAACTTCGATCCACCGGGGATAGGCGCTCGTAATCTGCAGGAGTGTCTTCTAATACAGGTTAACCAGTTAAATATTAAGGATGAGTTATTGGAAACCGTTATTCTGCGCCATTTGCCCGAATTGGCCAAAGGTAAGCTATCATTGGTTGCGCATCAGCTTGGTGTCAACTTTGAAGATATCCAGGATATCGCACGCTTTATTAAAACCCTGGAACCCAAACCTGGCTGTAATTACAGTTCCGGCAACTGCGTAAAATATATTATTCCTGATGTAGTTATCGAAAAAGCGGGACAGAATTTTACGATAAACGTAAATGACTGTCTGAACTTAAAAATCAACACTTATTACAGATCAATATGGGAGAAGGAAGCGGATTCAAAGGTCCGGCAATTCTTGGGGGTTAAATTGAATGCCGCTGTTTGGCTGATTAGAAGTGTTGAACAGCGCAGAAATACTTTGTTAAAAATAGCAAACTGCCTGATTACTTTACAGCAGGATTTTTTAAAATACGGGTGTGAATATCTGAAACCACTGAACTTAAAACAAGTAGCTAAAATTGTCGGGCTGCATGAATCTACCGTCAGCAGGGCAACTTCCAACAAATATGTTCAAACACCTCAGGGTATGTTCCCAATGAGAACTTTCTTTTCTGCAGGACTAAGCAGCGGCGGCGATAAAGAAACTTCTGCGGCGGCCATCAAGGAAAGTCTTCGTAAACTTGTAGCCCGGGAGAATCCTGTAAAACCTTTTAACGATCAGGAGATTGCCGATATATTTGCTGAGCGCGGAATCAAAATTTCGCGCCGGACAATTGCAAAGTATCGCGGTGAGATTGGAATACCTCCTGCCCGTCAAAGAATCAGGTATTAGACATCCATACCGCGTTTAAAGAATAAACTAAATTTATCTAAAAGGGGACGGACTTAAGTAATACGTTCCTTTTTTATTTTCCAAAAAAAAGAGGAAAATTATTAGCGTGTAGCGAATAGAATTATTATATCATAATTAACATAATGTTGTTATATGAGACATACTATTAAGGGAGTGGTGTGGAAAAATGACAATCAGAATTGGTATTAATGGATTCGGCCGGATAGGCCGTTGTGTTTTCCGCGTAGCGATGATGGATCCTGAAGTGGAGATAGTTGTTGTGAACAGCAATGGGGATGCAGCTACGTTGGCCCACCTTTTAATGTACGACTCAGTACACGGCAGACTGGCAAACAAAGTTACTGCTTCTGACGGGGGATTAATAATTGGCGACAGGAAAACAGCTGTGATTTCAGAAAAAGATCTTGATAAATTACCATGGGGGGAACATGGCGTTGATATAGTGGTTGAATCCACCGGCAAGCATAACGATGGAAAGGAAGCCGGAGCGCATATAAAACAGAAGGCGAAAAAGGTTATTATTACTGCTCCTGCCAAGAACGAAGACATTACCGTCGTAATGAGAGTAAATGACGATAAGTATAACCCGGACAGACATCATGTTGTTTCCTGCGGTTCCTGTACAACTAACTGTCTGGCCCCAATTGTCAAAGTATTGCATAGTAAGTACGAAATTTTAAGCGGTTTGATGACAACCGTACATGCTTATACAAATGACCAGAAACTTCTGGATTCCCGGCATAAGGATTTACGCAGGTCAAGAGCGGCAGCGATGTCAATCATTCCTACTACAACAGGGGCGGCAAAAGCCATTAACCTTGTTCTGCCTGAACTGGAAGGCAGGCTGAACGGCCTCTCCCTGCGTGTCCCCACACCTGATGTAAGTGTGGTGGATCTTGTTGCCCAGGTTAATAAACCTGCCAGTACAGATGATGTTAATTTTGAACTAAAAGAAGCATCAGAAAATGAATTAAGGGGAATCATTGCTTTTAGTGATCTCCCGTTGGTTTCTTGTGATTTTAATGGAGATCCTCACTCTTCAATTGTTGACGGACTTTCAACAATGGTTGTTGGAGAAAAACTTATTAAAGTAGTTGCCTGGTACGACAATGAATGGGGTTATGCCAACCGTGTTATTGATCTGGCCAAGTATATGACCGATAAAGGATTATAGGTATAAGAGGCGATTATTAAGCATGTAGGCAGTTGACCTCCCTGATGCAAATTAATTTTCAGGACAGACACCCATGCTGCTAAAAGCAGCACATGCAGCAGGATGAAAAAGTATGTATTCAGTTAATAAAGAACTATTTTTTAGAGTAGGATAGGGGACAATAATGAATAAAAAATCTGTCTCAGAGATGGATGTAACCGGTAAGAGGGTATTGCTGCGTGTAGATTTCAATGTGCCTTTAAACGATGGCGGGGAAGTGTCAGACGATACACGCATTATCGCGTCTCTCCCGACACTGGCTTATCTAATTGAGAAACAAGCCAAGGTGATTATCGTTTCACACCTGGGACGGCCCAAGGGCAAGTATGATGAACGATACCGCCTTGATCCGGTGGCAAACCGGCTTCGAGAGCTAATCGGAAGGCCTGTGCAAAAAGTAAACGATTGCGTTGGCGAGGAACCCAGGGCTGCCATTTCCAGGATGCAGCCCGGTGATGTGCTTCTTTTGGAGAATATACGCTTTTATCCCGGAGAAGAAAAAAATGATGAAAAATTCGCCCGCAGCCTGGCTGAATTGGCGGATGTATATGTAAACGATGCCTTCGGGACAGCACATCGCGCACATGCTTCGACCGAGGGTGTGGCGCATTTTCTGCCGGCTGTGGCCGGGTTTTTAATGCAAAAAGAAATCACTATGCTGAGTAAGACAATAATGCAGCCGGAACATCCTTTCTTTATTATTCTGGGTGGAGCAAAAATATCGGATAAAATAGGTATTATCAACAATCTTCTTGAAAAAGTGGATGACCTTATAATCGGTGGAGGAATGGCCAATACTTTTTTACGGGCAGCCGGGTATGAAATGGGCAAGTCCTTGATCGAAGCCGATAAGGTTGAGTTTGCCGGGGAACTTGCCGCGAAAATAAAAGACCGGGGACTTAGGCTTATGCTGCCGGTGGATTTGGTGGTTACGCCCGCTGCTGAACCTGGTTCGGAAAAGAAAGTTGTCTCTGTAAACGAGGTCCCGGAAGATTGGATGGCCCTGGATATTGGGCCGGAAACAATAGAAGGATATACTCTAGCGGTAAGAATGGCAAAAACAGTGATTTGGAACGGGCCAATGGGTGTTTTTGAAATGGCCCCATTTTCCCAGGGCACTTTTTCATTAGCCCGGGCTTTGGCGGAAAGCGGCGCTATAACTGTCGTAGGAGGGGGAGATACGGTGTCAGCAGTAGAAAAAGCAGGTGTGGCGGATAGGATGACCCATATTTCAACTGGTGGGGGAGCTTCACTTGAGTTTATGGAGGGGAAGGTCCTTCCGGGTGTAGCCGCTTTGTTGGACGATCTGAAAGGATAAAAAACATGCGAACACCTTTAATAGCGGGTAACTGGAAAATGTATAAAACTCCTGCAGAGGCGGCTGTTTTTGTTAAGGAGTTACGGGAGACGCTGGGGGAGTTTAAGAATGCGGAAGTTATCGTCTGTCCGCCTTTTGTAGCTCTTGCCAGTGTTGCGCGTGAGCTGGACGGAAGCATAATCGGGCTGGGAGCCCAGAATATGTTCTGCGAGGATGAAGGCGCCTATACAGGAGAGGTCGCTCCCCCGATGTTAAAGGAAGTCGGCTGTAGTTATGTAATACTGGGGCATTCAGAGAGGCGCCAGTATTTTGGGGAAAGTGACCAGCTTATTAATAGAAAAGTCCAGGCAGCCCTTAAAGCAGGGCTTACACCAATTGTCTGTGTTGGAGAGACTCTGGAGGAAAGGAAAAACGGAATAACCGGAAAAATTATTGAGAAACAACTTGGCGGTTCTTTAGCTGATTTAGGCCCGCCTGAATTATCCAGGATCGTTGTTGCTTACGAACCGGTTTGGGCTATCGGTACCGGACTCACCGCCGAAGCAAAGGATGCGCAGCAGGTAAATGGTCTTATCCGCGGTTTCCTGATTCAAAATGCAGGTCCTGAAATAGCGCAAAAAATAAGAATTTTATATGGCGGAAGTGTAAAACCTGATAATATCGCGGGACTTATGGCTCAGCCTGATGTGGACGGCGCTCTGGTTGGAGGAGCCAGCCTGCAGGTTAACGCCTTTTCATCAATAATCCGGAACTGTTATAAAAATGCTTCTAATAAAGGTACACCTTTAGCCCTGGTGATCCTTGACGGCTGGGGTCTGAGCAAAAAAACCAGAGGCAATGCTATTGCTTCCGCGAGAACGCCGAATCTTGACCGGCTGTTCAAGGAATTTCCTTTTACGGCATTAAGCGCGTCCGGTGAAGACGTAGGGCTCCCCGAGGGGCAGATGGGCAACTCCGAAGTCGGGCACCTTAATATAGGCGCGGGCCGGGTTGTCTATCAGGATTTTACGCGTATAAACAAGGAGATTCGGGAGGGGACGTTTTATACCAATAAAAAGCTTTTGGCTGCAATTGAGCATGTAAAAAAGAACAATTCAACTCTTCACTTAATGGGTCTGTTGTCTGACGGAGGTGTGCACAGCCACATCAAACACCTTTTTGCTCTCCTTGATTTAGCGAAAAGCAATTCCCTGCAGAAAGTAAGGGTTCACTGCTTCCTGGATGGCCGGGATGTGCCGCCTGATAATGCCCTGGAATACATTCAACAATTGGAAGACAAATTTTCGGCAATAAATATTGGGAAAATAGCAACAGTAATGGGCCGTTATTACGCAATGGACAGGGACCACAGGTGGGATAGAATAAAAAATGCATATGACGCAATGGTTTTGGGTGAAGGTTTAAGCGCATCTTCTGCATCCCAGGCTATTAAGGACTCATACCGGCGGAATGAAACGGATGAATTTGTTCGACCGACGGTAATCATTAATTCAGAAGATCAAAACTTGAATATGGTTAAAGACGGTGATTCGGTAATTATTTACAACTTCAGACCGGATAGGGCCAGGCAAATTACTCATGCTTTTGTTGATCGGGAATTTGAGGGTTTTAACCGGACCGTTAGACTCAATGACCTGCTTTTTACATGTATGACGCTTTATGATGATACCATAGATGCGCCGGTAGCCTATGAACCCCATTTTCTGGTGAATACGCTGGGGGAAACGCTCAGCAAGCAGGGTGTAAAGCAGTTGAGGCTTGCTGAAACTGAAAAATATGCCCATGTAACTTTCTTTTTCAACGGAGGAATGGAGACACCCTATCCCGGTGAGGATCGTTTGCTGATCTCTTCCCCTAAAGTGAAAACCTATGATTTAAAGCCGGAAATGAGCGCTTTCGAAGTTACAAGCGCTTTTTTGGAAAGATTGGCGGCAGGAGAATGTCAGGTAATTATCATGAATTATGCCAATGCGGATATGGTTGGACATACAGGTATTCTTGAAGTTACCGTCAAGGCTATTGAAGCTGTTGATTACTGCCTGGGTCAGGTGATTGGCGCAGTGCTTGAAAAAGGAGGAACAGCGTTAGTTACAGCCGACCATGGTAATGCGGAGGAGATGCAGGATGAAGATGGGAAACCCCATACGGCTCATACCACTAACCATGTTCCGTTTATACTTGTTAACGAGAGCCTGAAAAATGCTTTGCTGCGCCCGGGGCGGCTCGAAGATATAGCTCCAACAGTTTTATATCTTTTGGGAATACCCAAACCCCCCCAGATGACAGGGAATTGCCTCATCGCAGGTTTGCCGGAAATAATTTAGCAGCCACCATGCTGCTAATGTAGAGCCATCATTTCCTGGTTGAAGGATTTTAAGCATACAAGAAGAAAATTTTACACAAGGTATTTTATAAATGAAATTACTGACTATCTTTTTGACAACTTTTCTGGTTAGTTTCTCCGGCGCTTTATCACCCGGCCCTCTTTTATCGGTTACAATAAGCGAGTCGATAAAAAGGGGCTTCAGGGCAGGGCCATTAATCGTACTGGGCCATGCCATACTGGAAGGGGCGCTTGTAATTGCGCTGATCTTGGGATTAGCTTCTTTTCTGGGCAGTAATGCCGTACAAAAGGCAATTGCTTTTACGGGAAGCTTAATTTTATTATACCTGGGGTGGTTAACGCTCAAGAATTCACGTTCTGTAGAAGCGCAGTTAACAAATTCCATTTCAGAAAGCGCTGCTGGAAACCAGAGCGAAAAGCAGGAAAGAAAGAGGTTTCTTCCCCCTTCTTTATTAGGGGAAACCTATTTGGTCTGGGAGGGTATATTTACCAGTATTTCAAATCCATATTGGATTCTTTGGTGGGCAACAATAGGATTGGGTTACATAACAATATCTTTGCAGCAGGGTATGTATGGCCTGGCCAGTATTTTCAGCGGACATATTCTTGCCGATTTAACCTGGTACAGTTTTGTAGCAGCTATGATCAGCAAGGGAAGGAAGCTCTTTCGCCCGGTTGTTTACCGCAGGGTAAATGAAGCTTGCGGATTGTTTCTGATCGGTCTGGGACTGTATTTTATTTACTGGGGTTTGTATGCTTAGTTACGCGAATTTTTGGCTAAGGGGGGTTTTAAATGACTGTTGTTCTTGGCGGTATTTGTCCCCATCCGCCTATTATGGTACCCGAAGTGGGAAGGGAGGGAGCTGCTGAAGTAAAGGCTTCCCAAACAGCCATGCTTGAATTGGGCAAAAGAATTATAGAAAGCAGCGCTGAGGTCTTAGTGATCATCTCTCCCCACGCGCCCTTATTTCATGATTTTATTGCTTTAAATGTTTCTTCCCGCTTAAAAGGCAACCTTGGACAATTTGGCGCTGCAGGCGTGAGTTTTGATTTGGATAATGATCTGGAAATGGTTAAGGAGATTGTTTACCAGTCTGCGTTCCTGGAAATACCTGTATTTGAGATGGATGAAGAATTTGCACGAAAATATCATATAGACCTTAACCTTGATCATGGGATGACAGTTCCGCTTTATTTTATCCTTAAAGCCGGGGCCAGTCTTCCCCTGGTTGCTGTGTCGATGGGGTTGCTGCCCGGAGAACAGCTGTATAAATTCGGCGCCGCTGTCAGCAGATCGGCGTCCAAATTGGGGAAGAGGGTGGCTGTGCTGGCGAGCGGGGATCTCTCGCACCGTTTGACAAGGAATGCCCCGGCTGGTTTTGATCCGAAAGGAAAGGAATTCGATCACAAGATGGTCGAGTTGGTCGGCAAAGCACAGTTTGAGGAAATTCTTCATATTGATAAGAATTTAACGGAGAAAGCAGGGGAATGCGGTCTCAGGTCAATTCAAATGATGTCGGGATCTTTTGATGGTTTGTCTGTAAAAGGGGAAGTATTATCTTATGAGGGTCCTTTTGGGGTCGGGTATATGGTTGCTGTTTTGACACCAAAAGAACCAAAACCGGAAAACCGGATTTTGGATAAGTTTCTTGAACAAAAGAAAGAGCCCGGGGAAGAAAGTTATTTAGTCAGGATAGTCCGTCAAACTCTGGAAAACTATTATGCAACTGGAAAGCTGTCAATTCCGGAGGACAAGGATATACCGCCGGAGTTTGCAGGTAAAGCGGGGGCATTTGTTTCCTTGAAAAAACATGGCAACTTAAGGGGCTGTATAGGGACTATAACAGGGCAATATAAAAATGTGGTTGCAGAGGTTGTTCATAACGCAATCAGCGCGGCGACGCGCGATCCTCGTTTTTACCCTGTTGCCAGGGAAGAACTGGCTGATTTAAGTTATTCCGTTGATGTGCTTGGTCCACCTGAGGCTGTAAACAGCCTTGAGGAACTGGATCCTAAAAATTATGGTGTGATAGTGCGTTCCGGAAGGCGTTCCGGATTGCTCCTGCCCGATCTGGAAGGTGTAGACACGGTCGAGGAGCAGATTTCTATTGCCAGGCAAAAAGCCGGAATAGGTGCGGACGAACCTGTTCAACTGGAAAGATTTAAAGTTGAAAGATACAAATAACAGCTAGGGGTGAGAGTTTGGCCAACGAAGCTCTTTTCTACGAGAAAAAAGAAAATAAACAAGTGACCTGCATGTTATGTCCCAGAGTATGTAATATCGGGCCGGGGTGTACCGGTTTTTGCGGCACAAGAAAAAATATAGACGGGACATTGTATGCTTTAAACTATGGCCGCTGTTCATCCATTGCGATGGATCCGATTGAAAAAAAACCGCTATACCACTTTTATCCCGGCGCCAATATTTTATCAATGGGTACGATAGGCTGCAATCTGCACTGCAAGTTTTGCCAGAACTGGACAATTGCGCGTGCTGATGAAGGATATCATACAGAGGAGATCTCTCCCCGGAAAGCGGTGGACCTTGTCGAGCAATACAGGCAAAAGGGCCGTCCCTGCATCGGGATTGCGTACACTTATTCAGAGCCTCTTACATGGTTTGAGTTTGTCCTGGAAACTGCGCAGATAGCCAGGCAACAGGGCATTAAGAATGTGTTGGTTACTAACGGTTATATTAACAAAGAACCTCTTCAGCAAATTCTTCCTTATATTGATGCCATGAATATAGATGTCAAGGGTTTTACTGATGAATATTACCAATCCGTCTGCAGCGGGAAACTCGGGCCTGTAGTACGCACGGTCGAAGAAGCGTTTGACAAATGCCATGTCGAACTGACCACATTGCTTGTTCCGGGGTTGAATGATTCTTTAGAAGAAATAAATGAATTGGTTTCCTGGATAGCCGGCCTCGACTGCGAAATACCCCTGCATTTTTCCCGGTACTTTCCAAATTACAAAATGGACCATCCCGCCACGCCAATCCAGACCCTGCAGAAAGCGTGGGAATTGGCCAAAAAGAAACTCAGTTATGTATATGTCGGAAACGCGCCGCAGATGGATGCTGGGAATACATACTGTCCACAGTGCAAGTTTAAAATAATCGAGCGCTATGCCTATACCGTGCGGATAACAGGGCTGAATGAAAAAAAATGCCGCCGCTGCGGTTATCCGATACGTCTGGTTGGTGCTCCGGAGGATGATTCCGGATCATTCATGCCAGAGAATAACACCGGCAAAGACTGATCCGGTTTTAATAACCTGATGTTCAATAGCTTTGACCAGGCATTTTGTTAATTTAAGGTTTCTGGTTTGAAAAGCCTCTTTCACCATACCCGTGATTATATCTTCCGCTTCCTTTTTCGAAACGTGACCGGAGTATTCCATGATTACTCCGAATCCATCTTCCGGTATACCTACCCCGACCGCCGCAGCGATAGTGGCGCCCGGTTTTGATGATGTCAGTGTACCGTATGCAATCGGAACAAGCGAGCCCGGCGGCAAAGAAATTTTTTCGTCATAGACTGCGCCGGGAGGTAAAATACTGCTTACTTTTAAAAGGTTCACGTTGCCGGCGCCTGCCCCCAGCAGGGCTTGATCAAAGGCATTCAGGGGACTTATGCTTTCCCCCGTTCCCGCGACTAGTTTAAAAACGGTTGGTGTTGGTAGCAAGTAATCCACTCCTTAAGATTTCTGCTGCTTAATTACAACTATCGGGGTTTGTTGATCGTCATTGCCGAAAGGGTTATCGATCAGGGCTTCTTTTGCTGTTCTCTTACTTTCAGGGCTGGTTGCGGCCAGTATATCGACGCATTTGATATCATTGACATCAGCGATAACCGCGTCCACACCCGTTGCCTCAAGAATTGAACGGACAATTTTTTCCGGTTCCCTGGGTCCGAGAATAATGTGTTTCTCATAAGGCCACATTGTGCCTGCTATATCATCGATTAAGGCAAGTTCACGGCCTGCCACGATATAAAAGTATCCCTTTGCTCCTACTAAACGGCCGAAGATGGATGCCGCGCAGCCAAGTAGTATTTTAAAAATTCCTACTTCCCGGATAGCAAGCTGCATTGCGGTTGGAGTAGCCAGGCTGCCGTGTTTGGCAGGGAAACGGCTGACGAATTTGGCAATCAGTCCCGGGCGGATTTTTTCAGGAAGGACCGCACGGCCCTGAGTAATTGCAGCTACGCTTTTTGCGACAGCGATAACATCTCCCGGGAAAGCAATGCCTTCAGTGTATTTACGGGTCAGTTCAACGATATCGTCTTTTTCAGTCACGACGTGGGTTTTAATAGGAATGGAGGAAAAAGTCAAGGCAGCCATCACCAGCCCCCGGTGTTCTTTTCATTACAGGGTATGAGCAGTAATAGAAAAAGGCGCCTGTAAGCTATTTCCAGTTTTTCGGTTCTAAAGTCCTACAATAAGGGTGGCTACCCATTTAACAAGAAGTGCAGAAGGGATAAAAATGATTTGGGCGAGGATAGTTCCCATGATCCTGGTTATGCACAGATAATAAACCATTTGTTTGATTTCTTCCTTTTGCTCGTTTCCTAGGGCATGGTCTGTTATTACAGCTGCCGTAGGGTTGACAATTATTGCGGAAAGTATTGTCGCTACGCCGTTGACAACACCGGACAGCAGGCTCGCCGTAGACCTGTAGTCCGGCAGCAGGGCGCCGGCATAAAGAGAGGAAAGTACGCCCGTTGTCCAAACCGCAATGACAATTGCATTGGCAATAAGAAAAGCAAGCGGAATTGTACGTCGATATAATTTCGGCTTGGGCAGGAATAAAAAACTTTGAAATAAAATCAAAATTAAGCGCCGGGGGGAAAGAAGCATTAGGACGAGCCTAATCACAGAACCAGTTTCTTCAAACATGTAAATGACTCTGTTAAAAATAAAAGAGAATATAGGGGTGAAAAAGACACCCACCATAGTCCCGGCGGTGGCTGAGAAAATCACAAATCTGATTTGGTAACTTAATACGGCAAGCTGCTGATTATAATAGGGATCCTGAATTATTCCCTGGTTGACAATAAGAGTATCTTTCATTGCATTGTTGATAGTTTGCTCGACGATTGAGGAAAGCAGCGGCGCCTGGACAAGGTTTGCAGTACTGGCCAGCAAAGAAACGATTTGAAACAAGGAAAAGGCTGTGGCAAGTCTTTTAGTGGAAACTCCTGAAAGACGCACCGCATACGCTAACGTATCAGTTAAATGAATGATTGCTGTTAAAATACATATTAATAACAACTTGTCTATTTTAATTCACCCGCCGAGCGTAAAAGGAAAATTTACTTGTCTATGGCAAAGTATATGAAGCCGGGGGAAAGGGTAGTATTCTAAATGCCCAGAAGATGATAAATTTCCTCGTCCACTTGCGAACCTTCAGCCAGGCCTTTTTTTAATCTGAAGTCTTTTACTGCCCGGGCGGTGCCGGATCCGAAGATCCCATCTGCCTCGTTCTTGTAAAAACCGAGGCGCTTTAAAGTGTATTGAACCGCTTGAACAGCAGAACCGCAGCTGCCCTGGTTCAGAGTGGGATAGTCTTCGCCGAAACGTCCGAACGGGTTGCCGGCAATTATTACGCGTGTTCCGACAGTAATCCAGGGATAGATTTCTTCAACATGAAGATTATGCAGGCGGACACACCCGCCGCTGGCGTATGTCCCTATAGAGGAAGGATTATTTGTTCCATGAACACCAAAATTTCCGCAGGGTATGTTTAAACGCATCCAACGGGTGCCTGTCCCTGTGCCCGGTAGATCTGACTTATCGACAACTTCCCAAACACCGACAGGTGTTTCCGAACTCGGTTTGCCGACCGCCACAGGATATTTCCGAACTGGTTCTCCTTTAGAAAACACAGTCAGGGATAAATTAAAAGTATCGATTAACAGGCAAACATCATAGTAGGGAGAAGGATCAGGATTATCACTTAAAATAGTTTCATTCAATACGGGCTTGTCCTGAGCATTCCTAAAAGGGTAACTACTGCAGTCACAGTATCTTTTTGCAGTTCCAAGTACGCAAGCCGGCCAACATTGGCATGTAATTCCAAATACCATAAATGCTATTAGCAATCGCAATAACTTCAACTACATCACCAGACAAATTAAAAGTACTCCAAAAATGAGGCTATGGATTATTTTTTCCCGCAACTAAAAACTTATCCATCAAATAGTCCTTTAATACCGTTGAAGATTCCAAAAGCAACTTTCTCGTACAAGTGAGGATTTCTTAATAGACCTTCCTCAACATAATTTGAAATTGTAACCGGTTCTACGACAACTCCGGAAATTTTTTTCAGTGCTGTTAACCGGCTGTCTTTTTTTATTTCACGGATATCACATTTTATTTTTCTGGCAACTTCCTTTGCTATTAACCCGGCCAATTTTTCACTGCCGGCCGCAGCCGGGTTGTATCCAACAGAAAGTCCTTTGACTTCCGGATTTTTATCGTAGTTTGTATGAAGGCTAATAAAAAGATCAGCTTTGCTGCTCAGTGCAAGATTGAACCGTTCTCTTAGCGGTATATTCTGATCGTTTTTCCTGGTGAGCAATGTTTGCGCCCCGTATTTATCAAGATGTATTTTTGTCTGCCCGGCCATGGCCAGTGTCACATTCTTTTCAAGCAGGTCAACAGGGCCTGTTCCGCCCTTATCATCGCCGCCATGACCAGGATCGATTATTATTTTCAGGGGGGAGAAAATATCATACAGGCGTGTTCGATCAAAAACAATAAAAGTACGCGCGGGAATACCTTCGGAGAAGTCAACTGTAAAAGGAGTTTCGCAATCAAGAAAAATTTCCGCCGTGACGTTTTTAGCTTCGGTTTGCTCTACGATAAACTCGTTAATCAGGCCGTCGTAGACTTCTGTCCTTAAATAATCTATATTAGCCAGCGCCTTCCTGATAAGCATCTTTACATTTGCGGCGCTGGAGTTGAGCTGATAAGAAAAGGGATAAGTTGATTCAATTGTCACGCGTGAGAACTGTCTGCCGTCTTTTTCGAAAACATCACTCCAAAAATTTGTTATCTGCGTGAACCTTTGACCAGCCATAATACACATCACCTTCAGTTTTTAGTCATAATTAAATATATGGCTAAAAAAGAAGCCTATTCCCCAATAAGGCAAGTGCTCAGCAAAATCAGGGGTCAGGCTTGACTTATTTTGATAATTGACTTATTAAGGAGGCTACTTAACTACATCATTTTTCTACTCTATCCTGGAATTATTCTTTAAAAGCTCAGTTTTCATAATTCGTGGCGCCGCTGGGGGCATGTTGAACTATCCTGAAAATAAGTTTTTCATATAATAAGTCCGAAAGGCATAGTATTATCACCGCTTACTCCGGTGCTCCGCTCCGACAGCCAGCGCGGCTTGCTTCGGACCGGACTAGCGGTGCTGCAAAGTCGGCATAGAGAGAAGATATCCAAAAACTTAACAAAAATGTTTCCGGGCGCTTAAACAACAGTGGCCTTTTTTTGATAGAGCGTTATTAAAAAAGTATTAATTCTTATAAGGTTAACTGAAAAAATAGACAAGACTTCCCTGTATTTCACAATCTGGTGATTTCCTTTGCTTCCCCGTGAACGGAAGCAAAAAGAACGTCCCCATTGCTTCCCGTCCCCATTGCTTCCCTTCCATTGCTTCTGGAGTGCCGCTGGTTTCGCACCGCTGTCCGGTTACCCTCGCTTCGCCGACTGCTGTTATTGGCGCACTCTTCAAGAAGCACAGTCGAAGAATTGAAAGCTATGTTTTATCTGAATATCGCAAAAAATAATTTTGTCGTCATTCACCAGTTCGGCCCGTGTCCTTTGGACAGTGTTAATAAATACTTTCTTTTAAGCTTAGTCCGCGTAAAGGAATTTATCTTATCTTTAAAGAAAGAGTTATTCAAATTCATCCCATGGTGATAGGTGGAAAAGTGAAACTTTATAAGACAGATGCTTTAGTCCTGAGAAACCTTAGCAGGGGCGATATTGATCAGCTTCTCGTTTTGTTTTCTTTGGAATACGGAAAGTTAAAAGTAATGGCCCATGGATCGCGCAAGATAACAAGCAGGAAAAGAGGCGCAGTACAGCCGCTCACCCTGACGCGATTTCTAATTCACAAGGGGAGATATCTGGACTCCGTTCGCCAGTGCGAGGAACTGGAGTCCTTTCCTGAGCTGTTTCTGAGGATGGACAGAATTTGTTATGCCAGTTACGCTGTCGAACTTATTGAGAATTCAACTGTTGAGGGGGAAGCCAATCAGGTTTTGTTTGCGGTTTTGGTGGAAACTCTGCGCCAGTTGGGCAGGGGTGATCCTGAAATTATTGCCCGTGCGTTTGCATTAAAGCTGATTACCCTGGTGGGCTATAAACCGGTATTGGATCTTTGCGCTAAATGCCGCAAAAATTTAACCGGTAAAGCGCTGGCCTTTTCTCCTCCAGCGGGAGGTTTTCTATGTGCAGATTGCGCAAGAGAAAATAGTGAGAATCAGATGGTTATGTGTCACAGAGGAACACTGGAGACAATCAAGCTTATGCTTGCCTGGGAGCTTTCCAAGCTGGGGCAGTTAAAAGTCGACTCTGGAACACGCGGGGAGTTGTATTACGTACTTAAGCTCCATCTCGAATATCACCTGGGTTACCGATGCGCAACAGAAATGTTTATTGATAAACTCAGAAACAGAAACAACCGGTATAATACCAAATCCTAATTATTCCTAAAATAATTGACTTTTTCCTTTGAGTCTGATAAATTATAAGCTAATTATGGAATTAAATAGTTTTTTTAAGAAAATGTTTGCCTTCCGCATTGTAACATGCAGTATAACGCGGGAGGTTTAAATTTGTGGAGGGGAAAAGGTTGAATTTTCAGGATTTAATTATGGCCTTAAATAATTTTTGGTCAGGCAGGAATTGCCTAATCCAACAGCCTTACGATGTGGAAAAAGGAGCAGGGACCATGAATCCTGCCACCTTTTTACGCGCACTGGGACCAGAGCCATGGAACGTCGCCTATGTGGAACCATCAAGAAGGCCAACCGACGGCAGATACGGAGAAAACCCAAACCGCCTTCAGCATTATTACCAGTACCAGGTGATTTTAAAACCTTCACCCATTAATGTGGTGGATATTTACCTGGAAAGCCTGAAGTCGATTGGAATCGATATAGACCGGCACGACGTCAGGTTAGTGGAAGATAATTGGGAGTCGCCTACACTAGGAGCCTGGGGGTTGGGATGGGAAGTCTGGTTGGACGGGATGGAGATAACCCAGTTTACATATTTTCAGCAGTGCGGGGGGTTCGAGTGCAGGCCTGTTGCAGCGGAAATAACATATGGTTTGGAGCGGCTGGCCATGTATATTCAACAAGTGGAAAGTGTTTATGATATTGAGTGGGTTGACGGGATTACATACGGGGATGTTCATCACCGGGGTGAAGTTGAGCATTCGACATATAACTTTGAGGAAGCAAATACTGAGATGCTTTTCAAGCTTTTTGAAATGTATGAGCAGGAAGCCAAACGGGTGGCCGAAAAGGGACTTATTCTGCCGGCCTACGATTATGTTTTAAAATGCTCCCATACTTTTAACCTGTTGGATGCCCGCAGCGCCATCAGTGTTACAGAACGTACCGCTTTTATCCACAGGGTACGTGAAATCGCCCGTTTATGCGCCCAGGGCTATATAGCGGAACGCGAAAAGATGAATTATCCACTTTTAGGCCGCATAAAGGAGGTTGGGGACAACGAATAAGGATTTCATCATGGAAATTGGCATGGAAGAAATGCCGGCGCGCTTTATCAATCCGGCCCTGGAACAGTTGAAGGATCTGGCGGAAGAAAAATTTAAATTACACCGGCTGCCCGTCTCAAAGATCCGGACTTACAGCACGCCCAGGCGTTTATTGCTGCATGTTGTCGGGCTCGAACCTGTTCAGGAGCCGTTAGTTCAAGAAATAAAAGGCCCTGCGGCGAAAGTTGCCTTTGATGAGAACCGGAAATTCACACGCGCGGCTCAAGGTTTTGCAAAAAGCCAGCGTGTAGAGCTTCAGGACTTAATTATAAAGTCTGTGGGAATGGTAGATTATGTCTTTGCTGTTAACAAGCAGGCAGGCCGCCCGGCAGCTGAAGTTTTGTTGGAAATCTGCCCGGACATAATCAGTTCGCTGCATTTTCCAAAGTCGATGCGTTGGGGAAAGGGAGAGATGCGGTTTATCAGGCCAATCCGCTGGTTGCTGGCGCTTTATGGAGAGCAGATAATCCCATTCGTTACTGCAGGGCTTACAGCCGGCAATATCACATATGGACACCGATTTTACAGCAACTACCCGATAAATGTTCAACATCCGGATGATTATTTTGAAAAAATAGACCAGGCTAAAATAATGATTGATCAGTCACAAAGACAAAGTGTAATCTGGAATAGAATTAATGAACTGGCTGCTCAGGAAGGCGGAGAAGCAAAACCGGACCCCGAGCTGCTTGAACAGGTTGCTAATTTGGTAGAATACCCAACTGCAATAGTAGGAAGCTTTAATAAGGAATACTTGCAGATACCTCAGGAAGTACTGATTACCTCAATGCGTGACCATCTGCGTTGTTTTCCCGTCTTCAGCCAGGATTCATCGCTTTTGGCACGGTTTATAGCTGTTTCTAATAATGGCGGGAATGACCTGATTCGTTCAGGTTTTGAGAGGGTTTTAAGAGCACGGCTGGCTGATGCGGCTTTTTTCTGGAATGAGGATTTGAAAACTCCTCTTGTTGAGCGTGCCGAGTCTTTGAAGAAAATTGTCTGGCAGGAAAACTTGGGTACCCTCTATGAAAAAAAGGAGCGGGTAACCTCAATCTGTTTTTTTCTGTGCATGTCATTAGGTGTTGAAAAGGAAATTACCGCAGATACTTTAAGAGCTTCCCACCTTGCCAAAGCCGACTTGTCCTCGAACGTAGTTTACGAGTTTCCGGAACTCCAGGGGATAATGGGCTGTGAATACGCTAAACGACAGGGAGAAAAAGAAAATGTTTCCCGGGCAATTGCTGAACATTATCTGCCCCGTTTTTCGGGTGACAAACTTCCTTCCGAAAAGACCGGAATAATCTTGGCCATCGCAGATAAACTTGACACCCTGGTGGGTTGTTTTGCAGCCGGCATTCAGCCTACGGGTTCCCAGGACCCTTACGGTCTCAGGCGCCAGGCGCTGGGAGTTTGCCACATAGTTCTTGAAAACACTCTTGTATTTTGCCTGTATGATATTCTGGCGGCTGCTTATCAAAGCTATTTGTTAAGTTCCAAGCTTGAATTAACACAGGATGAGGTTCTTAAAGAACTTGAAGTATTTTTTACACAGCGTTTGAGAAACATTTTTAGTGATCGGGGAATTCCTTACGACATATGTGAAGCTGTTCTTTCGGTAGGGGTTGATGATCTGTGCGGGGCCTGGCAAAAAGCGTCCGCATTAAAGGATTTAAGCGCGGAGACGGATTTTCAGGACCTTTTGGTAGCTTTTCACAGGGCGTATAACATATCCCGGAAACATAGTCTCACCGAAGTAGACGAAACTTTATTTCAGCACTCTGTAGAAACCGACCTGAACAATGCTTTTATAAATACCATGGAGAAAGTAGAGCAGAGTGTAAAAGAGCGTGACTTCCGCAGCGCGCTTATGACTATGACACAATTACGACAACCTGTGGACAGTTTCTTTGAAGGTGTCATGGTAATGACCGAAGACGAAAGAATACGGAATAACCGTCTTAGTCTTCTGAAAAATATTGTGAACCTTGTTTTATCAGTTGCCGATTTAAGTAAAATAGGTTAAGCGCAGAATAAGTTTTCCTGTAAGTGAATTTGGCCGGAAGGAATTTGAAAAGATAAAAGAAATATATTAAATAATATATAATTAAACAAGCTGCTAAGAATTCATACATTTTGAGCCTTAATTCAAGGAACAACTGAACCCGAGGATTTAAAGGGTGTCGTTGTTTACAGGTGAGCGATATTGTTTCAAGTTTATAAAGTTTTAGGGGTATATAAGTGGAATTAACCAGGCGGCAGGAAGCAATCCTGGAAATAGTCAAAAGGAACAGCCCCATTACAGGTGAGCAGATAGCGGAGCGCCTTTCTCTGACCAGGGCTACCTTGCGTCCAGATATGGCTGTGTTGACAATGACAGGCCTTTTGGGCGCGAGGCCAAGAGTCGGATATTACTACAGCGGAAAATCTCCAAACAGAGTTATTGCCGAGAAATTATTTCAGATTAAAGTAGGGGATGTTAAAACAATTCCCGTTGTCGTCCCTGAACACTGTTCGGTCTATGATGCAATAGTGACGATTTTTACCGAAGATGTCGGAACATTATTTGTCGTCAAAGAGGGGGGATTCCTGGAGGGGGTCATTTCCCGTAAAGACTTACTGAAGAGCACAATGGGGAACCAGGATATTCACAAGCTTCCGGTGAATGTAATAATGACACGCTGGCCGAATATAATTACTGTCGAACCTGAGGAATCCGTCTGGGCTGCAGCAAAAAAATTGATTGCGCACGAGATTGACGCTGTTCCGCTGGTTCGGTCGGTGGATGACGGGAAAGGCGCCCAGGGGATGGAGGTAATTGGCCGCTTTTCAAAGACGAACATTATTCGTTTATTTGTAGGTCTGGGTGAATAAAAGAAGGGAGGAGGGGTTAGTTATCAGTACAAAGCCAAAAACCCAGCCGGTCATCTATATCATTTCTGATTCAATCGGTGAAACGGCGGAACTGGTAGCATTGGCTGCGTCCAGCCAATTTAATTCCGGAAAAATTGACATTCGAAAGGTGCCTTATGTAAACAATCCGGAAGAGATTCCCGAAATTGTTGCGGAGGCCAGCGCATTTTCCTGTATGATTGTATATACCCTCATTCTGCCTGGTTTAAGAGAAATCCTGGAGGCAGAGGCCCTCAAATACGGCATTCCAACTGTAGATATCATGACTCCAATGCTGGAGGCTTTGGGTAAAATAGAAGGTAAGCCTCCAAAATTGGAACCGGGCCTTGTCCGGAAGGTTGACGAAGAGTATTTCCGTAAAGTTGAAGCTATTGATTTTGCTGTGCAAAACGATGATGGAAAAGATTCCCGGGGTTTGCTCAAGGCTGATCTAGTAATCATAGGGGTAAGCCGGACGTCGAAAACACCATTATGTACGTATCTTGCTCATAAAAGGATTAAGGCCGCTAATGTACCGCTGACACCTGAAGTTACTCCTCCCGAGGAAATATTTAAACTGCCGCCGCATAGAGTTATTGGTTTGACAATTCTTCCTCAGCAGCTGCACGAAATCCGCCAGGAACGCTTAAAAGCGTTAGAGTTGACCGGCAATGCCGATTATTCAAGAATGGAGAGAATTTTAAAGGAACTGGAATATGCCAAAGGTATTATGCAAAAATTAAACTGCAAGGTAATAGATGTAACAAATAAAGCAGTAGAGGAAACAGCTAGCAAAGTGCTGGAAATATACTACAGAGGTGAAAGAAATGGCAAAGAGATACGTCTACTTATTTAAAGAAGGTCGTGCAGACATGAAGAGCCTCCTAGGAGGCAAAGGAGCGAACCTGTGTGAAATGACCAACATAGGACTGCCCGTGCCGCCTGGAATAATCATCACCACCGAAGCCTGCAATGAGTTTTACGACTACGACAGAAAATTCCCGCCCGGAATGGAAGACCAGGTAAAAGAACAGCTTGCCGTATTAGAAAAAGACACCGGCAAAAAATTCGGCGACCCCAAGAACCCTTTGCTGTTAAGCGTACGTTCCGGCGCCGTAATCTCAATGCCCGGCATGATGGACACAGTCTTAAACTTGGGCTTAAACGATGAAACCGTAGCCGAACTTGCCAAAAGCACCAACGACGAACGTTTTGCACTGGACTGCTACCGCAGATTCATCAACATGTTCGGCAGCGTTGTCATGGGCATCGAGCACCATAAATTCGAACATATCTTAGACGGTCAGAAAAAGAAAAAGGATGTCGCCTTCGATCACCTGCTCTCCGCCGAAGATTGGCGTGAAGTAATTGTAGGCTACAAAAAAGTTTTCGAAGAAGAGACCGGCAGTTCCTTCCCCCAGGACCCCATGGAGCAGCTTTTCAAGGCAGTATACGCAGTCTTC
The DNA here is from genome assembly GCA_002418775.1 of Firmicutes bacterium UBA5766. Taxonomy (GTDB): domain Bacteria; phylum Bacillota; class Desulfotomaculia; order Desulfotomaculales; family Nap2-2B; genus 46-80. The sequence goes on along the minus strand of DIEU01000055.1, from coordinate 9,100 downwards.
AACTCCTGGAACGGCGCCCGGGCAGTCGTCTACCGCAAGATCAATAAAATTCCTGACACACTGGGCACAGCCGTCAACATCCAAATGATGGTCTTCGGAAACCTGGGCAACGACTGCGCCACCGGCGTAGCCTTCACCAGAAACCCCTCCACCGGAGAGAACCTGCTCTATGGCGAATACCTGATCAACGCCCAGGGTGAAGACGTCGTCGCCGGAATCCGCACACCAATGCCGATTTCCAAACTTAAAGACGAAATGCCGGCAGTCTACCAACAATTCGCAGACACCTGCCTACTCTTAGAGAAACACTACCAGAACATGCAAGACGTCGAATTCACCATTGAGCGCGGCAAACTATTCATGCTGCAGACTAGAAACGGCAAGCGCACCGCACAGGCGGCCATGAAAATAGCCGTCGACATGGTCAAAGAAGGCCTCATCTCCAAAGAAGAAGGCATCTTAAGAGTCGAACCCGCCCATTTGGACAACCTGCTGCACCGGCGGATCGACCCAAGCGCCAAACTCGACGTCATCGCCAAAGGTCTGCCCGCTTCACCGGGCGCGGCCAGCGGCAAAGTAGTTTTCAGCGCTGACGAAGCTGAGAAACTCGGCAAAGAGGGAGAAAAAGTAATCCTCGTCAGAACAGAGACCACCCCTGACGACATTCACGGCATCGTCGCCGCCCAGGGCATCCTCACCTCCCGCGGCGGAATGACCAGCCATGCCGCAGTAGTCGCCAGGGGCATGGGCAAACCCTGCGTCTGTGGCTGCGAATCTCTGGCCATCGACTATGTCGCCCAGGAATTCAAAGTCAAGAACACCGATATAATCATCAAAAAAGGCGACATGATCTCCATTGACGGCGCTGCCGGCCAGGTAATGAAAGGCGAAGTTTCTATGATCGACCCCGAGATCACCGGAGAATTTCAGGAAATCCTCAGCTGGGCCGACCAGATTCGCACAATAGGTGTTAGGGCCAACGCCGACAACCCGACAGACTCCACCAGAGCCAGAGAATTCGGCGCCGAAGGCATCGGCCTGTGCCGCACCGAGCATATGTTCATGGCGCCCGACCGCATACCCGTAGTCCAGGAAATGATTATGTCCGACACACTGGAAGACAGGGAAAAGGCCCTGACCAAACTTCTGCCCGTACAGCAGGGAGACTTTTACGAAATCCTCAAGATCATGCACGACCTGCCTGTAACGATCCGGCTTTTAGACCCGCCGTTGCATGAATTCCTGCCTAACGGCGAAGAACTGGCCATCGAGATTGCCGTACTGCGTGCAACAAACGGCGACCCAAAAGAGATCGAAGCAAAAGAAGTAATCCTTAAAAAAGTACGAGCCCTGCATGAATTCAACCCCATGCTCGGGCACCGCGGCTGCCGCTTAGGGATCAGCTTCCCCGAAATATACAAGATGCAGGCCAGGGCAATTTTCCAGGCGACCGCACAGCTTACCAAAGAAGGCGTGCGTGTAATTCCGGAAGTTGAAATACCTTTGGTCGGCGACATCAATGAACTTAAAATCACTAAAGCTGACGTGAACGAAGTAGCCGCACAGGTCAAGAAAGAGACCGGAATTGACTTTGAATACAGCGTCGGCACAATGATCGAAGTACCCAGAGCAGCGCTCACCGCAGCTGAAATAGCTGAAGAAGCAGAGTTCTTCTCCTTCGGTACAAACGATCTGACCCAGACAACCTTTGGCTTCTCCAGAGACGACGCTGAAGGTAAGTTTCTGCATGAATACGTTGAGAAAAAGATCCTGCCCGAAGACCCGTTCGTAGTGCTGGACAGAAAAGGCGTCGGCAAACTCATGAGAATTTGTGTGGAAGACGCCCGTGCAGTCAAGCCCGGACTCCTCATCGGTATCTGCGGCGAGCATGGCGGCGAACCTAACTCTGTGGAATTCTGCCACATTGTAGGCCTTGATTACGTCAGTTGTTCTCCTTTCAGAGTGCCCATCGCACGCCTGGCTGCCGCTCAGGCTAAGGTGAAGGAAAGCGGGTATATAGGCAAAAGCGCTACTGTGTAAAAAGAAAAAAAATAAGCAATGATTTTATAAGGAAAAACATGAGTAAGTTTATTGATATAACAATTATCGGAAGCGGCGTCGTAGGCCTAGCGGTCAGCGCCGCCGTTGCCGGTTTAGGGAGAAATATATAAAGCTGGTCTATCCTGTACCGCCAATCGGGCTTACAGGTGTAGGTATTCACGTAAATATTGATTTTGATGGCAGAATGCGCCTGGGACCAAGTGTAAAATATATTGATATAATAGATTATTCTGTTGACGAATCAAAAAAAGAAGCTTTTTTACGAAAACGTAAAAAGATTCCTGCTAAGGAAAATAAATTAAAGAAGGGTGAAGCTGATGACGAATTCAAGAGTAAAAATAATTATTCTGACATCATTGGCGCTTCTTTTCTTATTTGGGCTTATTGGCGCTGTGTCGGCACAGGAATACAAAGAATACAAGGGCGCTATAACAATACCTTCGTATAGGATAATTAATGACGACTACTTTGCAGCAGGGGAAAATATTACAATGCAGGGTACAATCAGCGGTGACTTTTTTGCGGCTGGAAGCGATATCTGGATACAGGGAAAACTGCAAAGGGATCTTTTTGCGGCTGGACGCAACATTTATATGGAAGGCAGGATTGACCAAAGTCTTCGAGCGGCGGGTGAGTCAATCAATGTTAACGGAAACATAGCCGGAAATGCCCTGGTTGCGTCAAGGTATCTTTCGTTTGCAAGAGGAAGTATAACCGGTGGAAATGTGCTGGCGGCTGCCGAGGATATTCGCATAGACGGAAAAATATCAGGGAACTTTAGAGGCGCGGCGGATACAGTGACGATTTCCGGAGTGATCGGCCGCAACGTTATTGTCGATGCCAATCACGTGACAGTCTTAAAAGGCGCCAGGATTGGCGGAGATCTTATTTATAGGTCCTCTGATCAGGCCGACATAGAACAAGGAGCTGTCATAGGAGGCAATGTAAGGCAGCTGCCAGTTATTCCAAGCAAGGAAGAACCTTCTCAAAACAAAGTTACACAAGAAATTATTGGGTGGATTTCATTATTGATCTTCTCGGGAATATTTGCACTCTTTTTCCCTGGGCCAATAATGCAAGGAGCGGAAATTCTCAAAACTCAGCCCTGGAAGAGCTTACTGCTCGGTTTGGCGGTTCTTATAGCCGGTCCAATTTTAGCAATATTGCTTTTCGTAACCGTAGTAGGGTATTATACCGGCGGCGCCGTGCTTTTTGGATACGGATTATTAATTATAGCCGGAGCTTTTCTTGGCAAGATCTTTGCAGGTCTGCTTCTTGGGGCTTATATCCTGCGATTAATCAATAAGAGTACGGAAAAATCGCTGATTATATCCGTTTTAAGCGGTGTTGCTTTGATTAAGGCAGTTTCCTACGTGCCTTTTCTGGGGGTGCTTGTTAATTTTTTAATCTTTATCTTCGCAATGGGAGCTCTCTTATATCTTGCCGGGCAGGCATGGTTGACTAAAAAGCCCGATCCCAGGGTGCTTTATCCAAATCAATAAAAAGATATCCTGAGTATCCTAAGGCCTTGTTTCTTTTATGAAAAGGATTATAGATACGGAGTTTTTTAAATTGCTTCTCGATCAGAACGAGAATGGTGTGAGATATAAGCCGGGTCCGAAAGCATGGATATATTATTAGTATCTAATTTGGTCCCCGGTATAGATTTCTTTAATTAAAGATTTTCCTGGTCTGATAACTATTTTATGATATAATTTTTCAGCGTACAATTCAGGTTCAGGACAAAAAGTCCCATATGTATAAGAGAGGCTTTTTATGTACTTAAAAAAGATAACCATTCTATCGGAAAATTTTCCAACAACGGAACAATACCCGTTTAACCTGGAAGTCTTTAAATATACAAAAAGTATTACTTTCCAGACCCCGGTCACCTTTCTAATAGGAGATAATGGAACTGGAAAATCAACATTACTCAGGGCTATTGCCCGCAAGTGCAAAATCCATATCTGGAGGGAAGAAGACCGGCCCCAATTTCATAATAACAGGTTTTCCGAGGAGTTATACAGATATCTTGCTGTAGAATGGGACAAGGAAGTTGTTCCGGGATCATATTTCTCATCTGAAATATTTCGTTCTTTTGCGCAAATATTGGACGAATGGGCGAGATCTGACCCCGGGATATTAAAGTATTTCGGCGGGGAATCTTTGGTTACCAAATCACATGGCCAATATCACATGGCCTATTTCAAGAACAGATATAAGATTAAGGGATTATACCTGTTGGATGAACCGGAAAATGCTTTATCGCCCAGGCGGCTGATTGAACTTCTCGGTGTTTTAAAGGAGATGAGCCAGGGAAGTAAAGCACAATTTATTATTGCTACACATTCTCCAATTCTACTTGCCTTTCCGGCGGCGACTATCTACAGTTTTGATTATTCTCCTGTAAAACAGGTAGAATATGAGGAAACTGATTACTACCAGATTTATAAAAGTTTTATGGATGACCGGAATAAATTTTTGGATAATATCTAGAATTTCTGTGAAGAGAAAGAGCTATGATCAAAATTTATGACCTGTTCATTAGCCATTCCTTTACACATTCGAAGATAAAAAGGCTTTCAGCTGGAGGTTAGTTGTATAACCGTAAATTTTTTATTTTCCGATATCGAAGAACCTCTGGTCTTTTTGATTGCCGGATACCCATATTATGATTAAATTGGATTCGTTTTCAGGGACATAAAAAGAGACAATTCCTGTTATTTCACCTCCGGGGTAAACCTCGCCTTCAAATTTTTTGCAAACCCCATTTTCAGGCAGAATGATACTTTTCTCAGAAGGAGAAAAGATAGTATTTGAGCTTCCGACAAGTTTAAAGTCCGTATTGTTAAGCTGCAGCGCTTCGTCTTTACTGGAAACATTTTTTGCCTTGACTGAAGTAAGGACGTACATATAACCTTCTTCAGGAGGAACATTTGAATTGCTGGCATCATGCAGGATTTTCCATGCTTCCTCGCCTTTGATTGAATTTTGGACACTGATTTGGACTTCTCCGGGCACAATCAGGCTTTTTCCTAAAGGCAGCGGCTTTTCCCTTGACAGGCCTATTTCAGGATTGCGTATTCGATCAAGGTAGGCATACATTTCTGAAAGGTCTTCCCTGTATACTCTCCAGCTATTGTTGCTAATGACAACTTTCCTGTGTAATGTTGTAATTTCCTCCTTGCCGGTTGATATGTTTATATATTTCTGGGTTAATACAAAATCTATTACTTTACTGTAAGCGAATCCTCCTATGACATAATCTGTAAATTCACTGCCTTTTTCAATTAGGGTATCTTCCTCTTCAGTGAACCGTTTATCAAAAAGTTTCATATAAGAAGTAAAATCGCTTTTTGTTATTGTGTTTTTATTTTCCTGTGTTAAAAGTTCATATGCCAAACCATACTGCCTCCCTGATAAGAACTGACAATATAGGTTGATTACTTCTTCCGGTTCTAACTCTTTCGAATACAGGTAAACAATTTTTTTATTATTGTCCCACGCAATATTTAACCCCAGGCTTATTGTTACAAACCGGATGGGAACAAGTATCCTGCCGTTCTCTATTGTAGCGGGCCGATCCAGAGATATCCTTTCTCCGTTTTTACAAGCATCTCCGCTTAGAGATAAGCTTACATCTATACTATCTCCAGTAATATTAACCTGTTTTATCTGGTTGTCCCATTTTACGCTGGCGCCTAGTGTTTCAGCAATAAATTTCAGGGGAACCATGATTCTGTTATTTACTATCTGCGGTTCTGCATCTTCGCTTATCTTTTTTCCGTTGACTATTATTTGTACGGGTGTTTGAGAAAAAGCGGGGCAGGGCAAAAGAATGGATACTAAAAATACCATAATCCAAAAGAATATATACTTTTTAATAACAAACTCACTCCTTATTTCATATAAAAAAGAAAATAATAAAGGGTTATTCAACAAAACAAGCCTAATCCCTTCTTCTGAACTTACTATCGGCAACTCAAAATATATTATTAAAATATTTGAAGAATTAAAAAATATTGTTGTAAACAGAGGAATTTTTATTATAATAGATTAAGAAGGGAAAAAATACAGAATAATTTTAAAAGGAGGCATGAAAAATGACGGAACAAAAACAGGTTTACAAGTGCGGTATTTGCGGGAACATTGTTGAGGTCCTTCATTCAGGGAAAGGGGAACTGGTTTGCTGTAATAAACCTATGCTGCTGTTGAAGGAAAATACGGTTGATGCTTCCTTGGAAAAGCATATCCCGGTTATAGAAGTTACCGATAGTCGGGTTGTTGTAAGAGTCGGCAGTCAACCTCATCCGATGGAAGAAAAACATTTTATTGAATGGGTGGAACTGCTTTTTGATGGGAAGGTATACAGGCAGTATTTAAAGCCGGGAGAGAAAACAGAGGTCGAGTTTGCCATCAGTTCTCAAAATGTTACGGCAAGGGCTTACTGCAACATCCATGGCCTCTGGAGTTCTTCAGTATAACCACAGGAGGGAAGCTGAAGTGTCAAACAATAATCTGGTAATACGTACAGAAGTAAAAGACCGGGATGTGCAGATAAGAGGCCTCGGCTATGCCCCGGCAAGGTTCAAGGCTATCCGGCAAGGCTTGATAACGCTGCACAACCTTGAAAGGATGGCTGTTAACATATACCGCAGCCAGATCACTAAACAGCCGGTTAAAGAGAATACCCAGCTAATCTCGGCGATGTTGAATGAGATGACACATGTCCAGGATTTTCAGATGAAACTATATGAATTCGGGTTTCGGCCATCCGTACTGAGATATTTTTTTGCCCTGTCTGGACAAGTCATGGGTTATTCTTCACGCATCCTGGGTTTGAAAAGGGTCTTAAAAACTGATATTTGGGTGGAAAAAGAAGCTATTAAACACTATAATAAACTGCTTGGAACTATCGACTGGGACCCAGATACGCGCAAGGTACTGGAAAAAAACCGTGCTGATGAGCAGGAGCATGTAAAGCGCTGGGAGAAATTATTAGCTGTTTAAAATTTCTTCAGATTAGAACACAATACAACTTGGCATTTGGGAGGTATTCAGTATGAGTAGTCTAAAAGGAACAAAAACAGAAAAAAANNTTTGCCGGTGAATCACAGGCCAGGAACCGCTATGCCTACTTTGCATCTGCTGCTAAAAAGGATGGATATGAGCAGATTGCGGCAATCTTTCTTGAAACCGCAGATAATGAAAAAGAGCATGCTAAAAGGTTCTTTAAATTCTTAGAAGGCGGCATTGTTGAAATTACGGCTGCCTTCCCGGCTGGTGAAATCAAAACCGCCGGAGAAAATCTTCAAGCTGCCGCGGGTGGAGAGAAAGAAGAACACAGCCAGATTTATCCTGAATTTGCACGCATAGCGGACGAAGAGGGATTTCCTGAGATAGCGCAGGTTTTCAGGGCAGTTGCTGTTTCGGAGAAACAGCATGAAAAACGTTACTTGAAGCTTCTGGAGAACATAGAAAAAGGAATGACCTTTAAAAGGAAAGAAGTTGTCAGGTGGAAATGCAGAAACTGCGGCTATATTCACGAAGGGACTACCGCGCCGGAAGAATGCCCTGCCTGCGCACATCCTCAGGCATATTTTGAGATTCTTGTAGAAAACTATTAAACTTAATTGAAAGCAACCTGAGTTAAACAAAATAAATAACAGGGTGAAAGTCATGAAAAAATATCAAGTTTACTTTTTAATGGCAATTGTGTTTGCTGTAATAATTTCTATTTTTTCTGTGCAGAATGCCGAGAGTGTTTCTATTAATTTTCTCATCTGGAAGGTACAAAACGTTTCAAAAATAGTTGTAATACTTCTATCTGCATTATTGGGATCGCTGATTACACTTTGTTTTATGTTTGTCTGGCAGATTAAAAAATGGAGTTATGTCCTTCAGCTTGAAGCGCAGATCAAAGACCTTAAAAAAAGTTGGGAAACCCGCAATTCTGAACCATCTTAAACAAGAAAGCAATGCGTCATAATTATGGGAGGTGTAATAAATTGGATTCTAAAGCGTTGTACAATTTGAGCTATGGACTTTATGTTATTACTTCAAAGAAAGAAAGCCGGCTGAACGGACAGGTCGCCAATACGGTTTTTCAAATTTCAAGCGAACCGGTGACTATTGCAATCAGCCTTAATAAGAACAATCTAACCAATGAGTACGTACGGGAGAGTAAATTATTTGTTGTCTCGGTTCTGTCACAGGATGCGCCTTTATCATTAATCGGACAGCTTGGTTTCAAAAGCGGCCGGGATACTGACAAATTTAACGGCGTCAACTATTTACTGAGTCAGAACGGAATACCGTATCTTGCCGATAATACACTGGCTTATATCGGCGCCAGGGTTATCAGTGAGATTGACGCGCTGACCCATACAGTCTTTATAGGGGAAGTCACTGAGGCGGAGATTCTAAAAGAAGGGACTCCGATGACGTACGCCTATTATCAGCAAGTTAAAAAAGGAAGCGTGAGCAAGAACGCGCCTACATATATTAAAAACCAGGTACAGGAAACAGCATCGGGAAAAGCGGGAAAATTCGTCTGTTCTGTCTGTGGGTATATCTATGATCCCGAAACGGGTGATCCAGATAACGGAGTACCGGCCGGCACGCCATTTGAAAAACTTCCTCCTGATTGGGTTTGCCCTGTTTGCGGGGCTGCCAAATCTGAATTTAAAGAAGAGCCGCGCGGGTAGCGAGCGAAAAGAGATTCCCGAAATCGTGCAAACTTTAACAGTGGGGCAGCTTCTTACGGGGTTGTTCCTCTTCCTTTGAAACAATAGTTCATTTGAAACAATAGTGTTGCCGCTGACAACATTTGAACCAAGTCTGCCAGAGATAAATAGTCACTAAAAGACAAGATTAAATGGACAAAAACAAACGGAAATAAATAAACATAACATAAAAAATGGCTACCTAATAGTAGCCTTACTTAATAATACAAGGTATTTAATTCCAATTCCACAGATTTAAAATATATTTTTCCCAGAAAATATGCATTGGAATTTTGCAGTATAGTGTCCAAATC
>DIEU01000033.1 GCA_002418775.1 Firmicutes bacterium UBA5766 | reverse complement strand
GTCGCTATTCATAATTACTGGTATGGCCGTGGTCAAGGCCCGCCGGACTGCTTCCAGAACAAAGGAAATTTCCAAGGTCTGATCAAGTTCCCAACTTACAACGTAGCGGAAAAACCAGTCAATGACTGCTACCAAGTACATCCACCCGTGTTTTAGACGAATGTACGTAATATCTATACCCCAAACATGGTTGGGGTGGCTGATAGCAACATTGTGTAGTAAATACGGGTATACCCTGTGCTCAGTATTACGCTTGCTTAAGTTAGGACCGGGACAGATGCCTGCAATCCCCATTTCCCGCATGTATCGCTGCACTCTTTTGCGGTTGATGTGTATATTCTCCCGATTTAACATAACAGTAATGCGCCGGGAGCCATAGAACGGGTGTTGTGTATACATTTCATCAATACGGTGCTTAATGGCAATTTCTTCTTCCGATGGCGGAGCTGGCTTGTAGTAAATACTTGTCCGGTTCAGGCTTAATAATGCGGTCTGGACAGTAAGTGGAATTTCTTTGTTATTGCGCTCCACCAGCACCAAACGCTCAGCCCTGGTCAAGGTTGATGCCAGATTTTTTTCAACCAGTTTAACTGAGTGGTCAGTCGCCCTATTTCAGAGTATAGCTCGTTCACCTTTCTTTCTTGGATTGCCTTGGTTATTTTGGAAACCCTGCACTCATCGGAAAATAGACTTGGCAGGTTTTGACAATAGCAGACAAACGAAACAATGGGAACCCTAATACTTAAGGGTTCTTTTCTTATTTCTAACCCTGTTTCCTTGACAAAATAAATGTCACGGGTTATTTTTTGTTGGGGGTGGGATTAAATGCAGCAGTTGCGACTTTTTTGGGCCGTCAATCTTCCTGTTGAGACAAAAAGGAAGCTTTCCGGCGTTCAGTTGAAGCTAAGGGATATTTCCTGTGATGCAAAGTGGGTTGAGGAAGAAAATCTCCACTTCACGCTCAAGTTTTTGGGTAATGTGGAAGTGTCAGCCGTGCCTGGTCTGGTGGATTCGGTTAAGGCTGCTCTTGCCGGCGTTCCGGTGGTTACGGTACGTCTTTTGGGAATGGGATTTTTCCCTGGTCCCGCGCGTCCCAGGGTGCTCTGGGTCGGTCTTCAGGGAGAACTGGGCAGGTCTCAGAAAATCTATGAATTGATTAACAGTGCCCATCTTGCCCATGGTTTTCCATTGGAAAAGCGGCCTTTTTCTCCGCACCTGACCCTTGCCCGCCTGCGATCCGGGAATGGTTCGGAAACGCTTGTCACGAAGGTTAACGAAATAAGCCACGAGGTTGAGCAGATTGGCAGTTTAAAAATAAAAACTGTGGACCTGATGCAGAGCGAACTCAGCCGCCGGGGCCCTGTATATACTCCGCTGGCCAAAGTTGAACTCACAGGCAGATAAGCTGTTTTTGTGGAAATCAAGAAGGAATAAAAATTGGGGCAAGCAGAGATAGTTCTCCTGCTTCCAGGTAAAGAAGATGCACAAGCAAGAGCCGTCCCTGCTTGCCTCAACTGCTTGCCTAAAACGTCCCCTCGTTTTAAATGCTTTTTAGGTTCTTTACTATTTTTTAAAAAAAGCTTGACAACAGTTAGCTGGACTATTTTTCTACGAGAAGACGAATGACACAACAAAAACGTCCCCCTGTGTCCCCCACTTTCGGGTCTGAGAGGTACATGGCAAGCAGTCCCTTGATTACCAGAAGGTGGAAGAGCGGCTCAGAAAATCTTCCGGCTTCCGACAGGGGTTTCTCAAGAATGTATTTGAGCCTTTGAACGGTTTGTGACGGATCGGTATAGTAACCGGCAAAATTAAGGTCTCCCCCATCAATGTCTTCCTGCTGATCAATAAAGTAGTCGAGCAGTATGTGCAGGCCTGTAATCCAGGGGAAGTATGCCCTGCAGATTTCATCCGCCCGGTCGGCAATCGGGAAGCAAAAAAACCGTCCCCTTGCTTCCCGTCCCCTTGCTTTCCTTGCTTCGGTTTTTGCGGCAAGCGCAAGAAGGGCGAAGATGCCCAGGGTTGAACCGGTTGCCGCGGCAAGTTCCCACCAGAAAAGCTGCCGGTCCAGCCGGACAAGATATGGTTCAAGCCAGTCAATCAGGCGCTTTTCGCGAACGGTTGGCTCAAGGTGTTTATAAACCTGCAGTGTGCAGTATAACCCGGCCAGTTCCAGAACAGCTTCTTTTACGCTGCTGTAAAAGGGAAGCCCGCTGACGGCGCTCTGGCAGGCGCTTACCAGGGAAGCCAGGTATTCCCCGTCTTCATGGTAAGGATAACGCCGGTAGTAGTCTGTACATCCGGCTCCCGGCGTAATGGCGTCCAAGAAAGCTCTGTGCAGCTGCCGGAAACACTCCTCATCCTGTACGCCTGCCCTGTCGCACAGGTTATCCAGATAATCACTAATTGTCTGCAAAGCCACGATTGCTCTAATCAAATTTACCCGGCAGGCGCCAGGCACCCAGGCGGCAAAAATGCTGCCCCCCTGGCAGTGGAACCTTTTATGCTTTATACTGGAAAGGGCATGTTCCCTTAACTGTGTGTCGGGGCAATGCCCGGCCGCAATCTCCCAGCTTTTGAGCTCCCTGGAGACGGCGGGGAAAGCCTGCAGGACAAAACGGGCCAAAAAATATTCACTAGAAAAATTCATAATAATCTCTTTCATATGTAAGCTTCTATAATCCATCAACAAAAGGAGGTCAATGCCTTAAGTGCGATTTTAAGCCTCTATTCAAAGAACGAGTAAACCCGAAGGCAAGCGAGGGAATTGTTTGAGGCGCAATAGCGCTTAAGTTTTGACCGAGCCCGAGGGCGAACGAGTTCGTACAAGTATAAGAGGCTATTATTAAACACGTAGGCAGTTGACCTCCTTATAGTATAACCAGGGAGGGCTTATATGCATCGCAAACATATTTTTGTAAGCGGCCGTGTTCAGGGTGTTTACTACCGGGTTTTTGTCCGGGAAACAGCCTGGGAAACAGGCGTGAAGGGCTGGGTCAGAAACAGGCGCGACGGACGTGTTGAAGCGATTATGGAGGGCGAGCCGGATGCTATAGATGAAGCAATCCGCCGCTGCCGGCAGGGCCCGCCGGGAGCGTTTATCGAAAAGATCGATATTGATGTAGAGCCATTTACCGGGGAGTTTAACGACTTCAAAATAGTTTCAACTGTCTAACCTTTTTGTTGCCCTATTATTGGCGGTTGCCATGCCTACCATTCTTTACTATAATTCTTTTAAGGTGGTATGGCTTTCATGACAGCAAAAAGAAATTGGCGAAAAAAAACAGTTGATCCTCTGCTTCAGCGCATCCTGTCCAGGGAGTTAAATATTTCCTCAACTCTGGCCTCGTTACTTTTAAACCGCGGCGTTAATACGGTTGAGGACGCGAGGGATTTTCTTGAAGGTTCACTGGAGCGGCTGCATAACCCTTTCCTTATGAAAGATATGGAACCTGCTGTAAACAGAATCCTCAGAGCTGTCAGGAACGGGGAAAAAATACTCGTCTACGGGGATTATGACGCCGACGGAATTACAGGGACGGCGCTTTTAACTAAAGCCCTAAGAGAGCTTGGCGCAGAAGCCGGCTACTATATCCCGGAACGCCTTAGCGAGGGCTACGGCTTGAACGGGCAGTTTGTCGGATGGGCCAGGGACGAAGGTGTCAGTCTGGTTGTTACTGTTGATTGCGGCATCAGCGGGGCTGATGTTGTGGCTATGGCCAATGAATTGGGCGGGCCGGATTTTGTAATCACTGACCATCACCATATGGCTGCAAAATTACCCGAAGCGGCGGCAGTTTTAAACCCGCACCGGGCAGACTGCGCCTACCCGTTTAAAGACCTGGCCGGGGTTGGTGTCGCTTTCAAGCTCGTTCAGGCTCTTTTCTCCCAATATAATTATAATCCCGGAACTGAAATTGACTGGCAGGAGTATGTTGAGCTTGCCTGTATCGGAACTGTGGCGGATATTGTTTCACTGACGGGCGAGAACCGCATTCTGGTTAAAAGCGGCCTGAATTTTATAAACAGCGGCCCTGCCAACGCAGGCATTAAGGCCATCATGGCGGTCGGCGGTTTTAAAAAAGATAAATTTGAAACGAAGGAAATCGGTTTCATTATTGTACCCCGCTTGAACGCTCCGGGCAGAATAGGAAGCGCCAGGCAGGCCGTTGAGCTTCTGCTTGCCGGAGATCCGGCGAAGGCTGCCGAACTGGCGGCGGAACTGGATAAAAGCAACCGCACGAGGCAGGAGGTTGAAGCCGGTGTTCTGGCGGGAGTCCATAACCTGATCAAGGAAGACAGTTTTATAGCCGGAATGGAAGTGCTGGTTGCGGCTGACTGGGGCTGGCACCAGGGTGTAATCGGAATAGTCGCTTCACGCCTGACTGATCTTCTCGGACGGCCCGTTTTGCTGATTTCACTGGAAGAAGATATGGGCAAGGGTTCGGGGCGCAGCGTCCCGGGTTTCGATCTTTACGAAGCCCTGGCCAACTGCAGCGAATACCTTGTTGAATTTGGCGGCCACTCCGGGGCTGCGGGTTTTTCTTTAGGAGTTGACCAGTTGGATAATTTCCGGCGGGCAATTAACGAATACGCAAAAGACCTGCTGAACTGCGAACATACTCCCTCAATTCCGGAGGTCGAAGAGGTACTGCCTCTTGCTGAGATTACTGAGCAGCTTGCTTCGGAAATAGCTCTTTTGGCCCCTTTCGGGCAGGGCAATCCTCAACCGGTTATCGTGTGCCCGGAGGTAACGGTTCTGCGTTCCCGCGGGGTTGGGAAAGACGGAAGCCATTTAAAATTAACTCTTCAGCAGGAGGGCACGATCAGGGACGGAATAGGCTTTCGCCTGGCGGGTGCAAATGGCGGATCCGTACGGGGCAAGGTTGTTGATTTGATCTGCACGCCGGTTCTCAACCATTGGAATGGGATTACCAGTGTTGAGCTGGATGTAAAAGAAATAATCACATCCCCTGCAGGGAAACCGGGAGAAATGATCTGCTTTGAGGCAGGCGAGTCACAGACGGCGGCGCTTGAGGTTTCCGGGCCGGCCAACGGCTGCGGTTTGTTCCTGGATGCCCTGTTTGATTCCGCAGCAGAACATTTGGCGGATGATTGGAATAAAATGGCCCTGCCGGACTTTGCTCTTAACTGGTTTCAGGAATATAAAAGGCTGTACGGCCGTGTCTTTTTACCCGGCTGGTGCGAAGATTGTGCTCAGCTTTCGCCCGGACCGGGTGTTGTCAATTTGGGAAAAGCGCCGCTCGTAGATCTGCGTAACACAACCGGCAGACCGTCGACTCTGGCCGGCCTTGCCGGCGGCGGAAAACGGACCCTTGTGCTGGTTGACTGCGCCTACAGGACTGTTGAACTTGCCGCTTATCTGCGCAAATCAGGCAGTTGTCCCGCTGCTTTCCTGCACCGTTGGATCTCACCGGCGGAACGGGAGGCCATCATCTACTTTTTTACCGGGGGCTCGGTTAAGACGCTTGTTGCGACCGCAGGGCTTTATCCGGCTCTTGAAGGTATTGAGATGGACCAGCTGGTTGTTTATGACCTGCCCGGCGGCGAGCAGGAATGGGACCTGGCCGTAAAAAGGCCGCAGCGTGATCAAAGAAGTGTTTTTCTTATGTTTGGAGAAGGAGACAGAAGCAAGTTCCTGGATTATCTTGATTCACTGGCGCCGGACAGGGATTTTCTGGCGCGTCTATACACATTGATGCGCCAGTTTAACAATTTTGCCACAGAGCGTGTTTTGACTGAACTTACTTCAGCGCTTCAAAAGGCGGGTTTAAATTGGGCCCGGGAGTATACGACGGGAATAGGCTTGGCTGTTCTGCATGAGCTCGGCCTGGTGGTGGAACGGGAAACTGATGAGGAATCTATTATCTCTTTGTCCCCCGCTCCCAAGGAGAAGCTGAAATTGGAGGATTCAAAAGTTTTTTGCTGGGGTCAGGAATCCAGGGTCAGGGCCGTAATCTGGCAGCAGGATATACTAGGGAAGCAAGGGGAGGGTTAATTGAGCGCCAGGAGTGACACTGGTGTTTTTTTATAGTATAATTTTAGTAAATTAGGCAGCAGAAAAAGAGGGAAAAAATATGCCGCAGGAACTTTTAAAAAGAGTATCCCTCTATAATAAAAATGCCGATCTTTCTTTGATCAACAAGGCGTATGAGTTTGCTGACGATGCGCACAGAAATCAGAAGAGGATTTCAGGCGAGCCGTATATCCTCCACCCCCATGCTGTGGCTTGTATTTTAGCAGAGTTGGAGCTTGATTTGGAGACGTTGGCGGCAGGTCTCCTGCATGATGTTGTTGAAGACACAGAGGTAACCCTTGATGAGATCGAGAAAGAATTCGGAAGTGAGATTGCCCTTCTAGTTGACGGGGTAACCAAGTTAAGCCGGCTTGAGTTTAAGTCCAAGGAAGAGAACCAGGCCGAAAATCTCCGCAAGATGTTTCTTGCCATGGCCAAGGATATCCGGATAATTCTTATTAAACTTGCCGATCGCCTGCACAATATGCGCACGCTTGGCTATCATCCTGAGTTCAAGCAGAAGGAAATAGCTACCGAGACCCTGGAAATTTTTGCTCCACTGGCTCATAGACTGGGAATATACAAGGTCAAGTGGGAAATGGAAGACCTGGCCTTCCGCTATATCAGCCCCGGTGATTATTTCGATCTTGATAAAAAGATAGCCAGTACCTGGGAAGCACGTGAGGAATACATCCGCGGGGTAATCGGCATGCTGCAGGAAAAGCTGGACAGCATGGGGATAAAAGCCGAAGTCGGAGGCCGTCCCAAGCACCTTTACAGCATTTATTCGAAAATGACCAGGCAGAAGAAGGAATTGAGCGAGATTTACGATGTGCTGGCTGTAAGGCTGATTGTAGATTCGGTAAAGGAATGTTATGCGGCTTTGGGGATTGTGCATACTCTGTGGAAGCCAATTCCCGGCCTGTTCAAGGACTATATAGCCATGCCCAAGTCGAATATGTACCAGTCGCTGCATACCATAGTTATCGGGAGAAACGGCGAACCTCTGGAAATTCAGATCCGCACTTCGGAGATGCACCGCACCGCCGAGTATGGTATTGCCGCTCACTGGCGCTATAAGGAAGGCGGGCAGACAGATAAGCAGTTTGACGAAAAACTCGCCTGGCTGCGCCAACTGCTGGAATGGCAGCATGAGCTGCGCGACGCTCGTGAGTTTATGGAGTCACTTAAGATAGACCTGTTTTCGGATGTTGTCTTCGTTTTTACTCCCAAAGGTGAAGTTTATGAGTTTCCCAACGGATCCGTGCCGATTGATTTTGCCTACCGCATTCATACAGAGGTGGGACACCGTTGCGTCGGGGCTAAAGTCAATGGGCGGATTACAACTTTGGACTACAAGCTTAAAAACGGCGATATCGTTGAAATTATTACTTCCAAACAGGCTTCCGGCCCGAGCCGCGACTGGCTGACCCTGGTTAAAACCTCCCAGGCCAAGTCGAAGATCAGGGCGTGGTATAAAAGAGAACTACGTGATGAACATTCCGTCAAAGGGCGGGATATGCTGGATAGGGAGATAAAAAAGCAGGGTCTCAGCCTGGAGATATTAAAAAACGAAAAATTGATTGAAATTGCCCGGCGGCTGAATATTTTTACGGTTGAGGATCTCTACGCGTCAATCGGTGACGGCGCTGTGAGTCCGCTGACTGTAATTAACAAGCTGAAAGAAGACACTGTCAAGCCTGTGCAGGCTTCGCTGGAGGAAGAACTGCAGCAGCTGAAACCCGAGGTGTTTACGCCTGTTAAGAATCAGGTAACCCAGGGTGTTACAGTGAGGGGAATAGATAATCTGCTCGTCAGGCTGGCCCATTGCTGTAAACCTGTGCCGGGCGATCCGATTGTGGGTTATATTACCAGGGGGCGGGGCGTGTCAATTCACCGGAGTGATTGCCGCAACCTGGACCAGTTCCAGAAAGCCGACCAGGAGAGGCTTGCCGAGGCCGTCTGGAGTCAGGATTTCAGGTTTCCTTTCCAGGTTAAGCTGGAGGTGTGGGCCAGGGACAGGGCGGGACTGTTAAGCGACGTGATGGCAATAGTAACTGAAATGAAGATGAGCGCAAACTGGGTAACCGCCCGGGGAGGAAAGAAAAACAATGTGGCCATAATTGAAATGGTTATGGAGATGAAGAATAAGGAAGAGCTCGATTATCTTGTGAGCAGGCTAAACCGTGTCAAAGATGTTTACGAGGTAAAAAGGACCAGTTAGAAGGAGTGCCAGTTAGAAGGAGTGCTTAATAATTGCGTGCGGTTGTGCAGAGGGTATCCAGGGCGGCTGTGAGCGTTGACGGTTTCAAAATCGGGGAAATTGGATCCGGACTGACTGTCCTGCTGGGAGTAGGCTTAGACGACGGACCCGGGGACGCCCGTTATGTAGCGGAAAAGATTGCTAATCTGCGTATATTTGCCGATGAGTCTGGAAAACTTAACTGCTCGGTCACCGAATTGTCCTTTGAAGTGCTGGCTGTTTCGCAGTTTACCCTTTACGGCGACTGCCGTCATGGGCGAAGGCCCAGCTTTACAGGGGCGGCGGACCCTGCCCCGGCGCGTGAGTTGTATGAGCTTTTTGTCGAAGAACTGAAAGCGAGAGGCATCCGGGTAGCCACGGGAGAATTTCAGGCTCATATGAAAGTTGAAATTATAAATGACGGACCGGTTACAATACTTATAGACAGTAAAAAAAGCTTTTAAGGGGACACAAGGGGACGTGGGACACAAGGGGACGTTATTGTTGCGTGGGACACAAGGGGACGTTATTGTTGTGTCATTAAGCCATAGGAGGTATGCTTGTTGATCATAAAAGGTTTTGAAGTGGGCCCCATAGCAGCGAACTGCTATATTATAGGCTGTGAGGAGACCAGGGACGCCGCGGTGATTGACCCCGGCGCAGATGCGCCCAGGATTATGCAGTGGCTGAAGAAGCTGAATCTGAACTGCAAGTACATTATTTTGACCCACGGACATATCGATCATATCGGCGCTGTAAGCGGTGTTTACGAGCAGACAGGCGCGCAGGTGTTGATCCATACCAAGGACGCCGATATGCTGACCAATCCGAACAGTAACCTCTCCTGGATGACGGGGGGTAAAATGAAGGTTAAGGCAGCGGACCGTCTTTTAGAAGAGGGCGATAAGATACAGGTTGGTAAACTGACCATTGAGGTCATCCACACACCCGGGCATACACAGGGCGGGATCACCCTGAAAGTTGAGAACAATTTGATCACGGGGGATACTCTTTTTGCGGGTTCCATCGGCCGTACGGATTTTCCCGGCGGCAATTACATTCAGCTGATCGGAATGATTAAAACGAAATTAATGGTCTTTCCCCCCACCACTTCGGTTTTTCCGGGGCATGGGCCGATGACCACAGTTGGCGATGAAGCGAGATATAACCCTTTCCTGCGTATGTGATCTGTGACAGGAGGAATTAGGAGTTGCCGAGCTCAATAAACCGGCCGCGGGGGACTATTGATGTGCTGCCGGGTGAAGTTGAAAAATGGCAGTATGTCGAGGAGTCTTTCCGGCGCATTTGCCGGGAGTACGGGTATGCTGAAATCCGCACGCCTGTTTTTGAACATACCGAGCTGTTTGACCGGGGTGTGGGAGACACTACCGATATAATTGAGAAAGAAATGTATACTTTTCTTGACCGGTCGGAGAGGTCATTGAGTCTGCGCCCTGAAGGCACGGCGCCGATTGCGCGAGCATACGTCGAGGACAAGCTGTTTTCGGGTCCCCAGCCGGTTAAAGTATATTACCAGGGGCCGATGTTCCGCTATGACCGCCCGCAGGCTGGCCGTTACCGACAGTTTCACCAGCTTGGAGTGGAGGTTTTCGGTTCTGCGGCGCCGGCGATAGATGCGGAAGTAGTCGCTATGGCCATGGATTTTTGCTGGCGCTTCGGTTTGAAGCTGGACCTGCACATAAACAGCGTCGGCTGCGGCGTGTGCAGGCCAGTGATGCGCGATAAGCTGTGCGCCAGCCTGAAGACACGCCTGGAGGATTTGTGCGGCGATTGCCGTATTCGGCTGGACAAAAACCCGCTGCGCATATTGGACTGCAAGGTAAAGCGCTGCCGGGAGATGGCCGAAGAGACTGCGGCAGGATTAAATTTTCTCTGCCCGGAGTGCGCTGATCATTTCAGGGAAACGCTCGGTTATCTTGATGCTTTGAATGTAGCGTACATCGTCGATCCCTGCCTTGTGCGCGGCCTTGATTATTATACCAGGACGGCATTTGAAATTATGGCTCCGGGCGTAGGAGCCCAGCGGTCCGTCGGCGGCGGCGGACGGTATGACGGCCTGGTGGAAATGTTCGGCGGACCCCCGACTTCCGGTATAGGATATGCTATGGGACTGGAGAGATTCCTTCTGGTCATGCAGGAACAGGGCTTGACTGTTCCGGACGGCGGGCGGCTTGATGTATACCTGGTTACGGCTGAAAAAGATCTGGAAGGCCGGGCGCTGACGCTTTTACAGGAACTGCGGGCAAAAGGCATATGTGCTGACAAAGACTACACCGGGCGGAGCATGAAGGCTCAGCTGAAGCAAGCCGGAAAATCCGGCGCCCCGTATGTGGTCATACTCGGCAGTGACGAGCTCAGCAAGGGAAAGGTCGCCTTGAGAGACATGCTGGCCGGTAGCCAGACTGAAGTGCCGCTGGCCGACTTACCTGCACAATTCCTAAAGAAATAGGCAGGGGAAGCAAGGGGACGGGAAGCAAGGGGACGTTCTTTTTGCTTCCTTTTAGGGAAGCGGGTTGGATAGAGCATGACAGGGGACGGGGTTGTTGACACCCTTATTGTCAAGGGGACTATTGTCAAGGGGACGGTTCCTTTTGACACACTTGCCTTGCGCATATGTGAGCAAGCAAGAAGAACGAAATCGCTTCGCGATGGCTTTAAATTATTGCTTTTCTAAATAAAATTGTATATAAAAGTTGGCAAAATGCTCTTTTTGTGATATTGTTTAATTAAAAAGAGCTGCTAAAGTTAGGAGTTGTAAGCAAAAACAAGAGATTGAAATTCCATAGCTGGGTGCTCTCGCGACTTCATTCTTCTCGGCAATCAAAAATTTTGCGGGTAGGCTTTGCGCATAGGTATTGTTAAGGCTCAAAAGGCAGCAAAAATCCGCCGTTTGAGCCTTTTTTAAGCGCAAAACTTCCGATTGCTCCCTTCAAGAACTGTCCCTGCTTGCGGAACCGTTCCTACTTGCGCAGCAATAAATGACACAGGAGAAACGTCCCCTTGTGTCACCCTTGTGTCACAAAGGAGAAAATGAGACCTTCGGGCAAAAAAGGAGCTTTTTGAATGGAAAGTAAGCAGGGTTTAAAACGCACCCACAGCTGCGGTGTCTTACGCAGTGACCACATTGGCCAGGAAGTAGTCCTGATGGGATGGGCTCAACGCTGCCGGGATCACGGCGGGTTGATTTTTATCGACCTGAGGGACAGGACCGGCGTTGTACAGACGGTATTTGATCCGGATCGCGTAAAAGAAGAATTTGCCAAAGCTGAGGGTGTACGCAGCGAATATGTTCTTGCAGTCACCGGAAAGGTTGAAGAAAGGCCTGAAGGCACTGAGAACCCAAATTTGGCTACAGGACAGGTAGAGGTTTTGGTGACCCATATCCGGATCTTAAATACTGCCAAGACCCCTCCTTTTTATATTGAAGACGGTGTTGACGTGGAAGAGAACGTCAGGCTTAAATACCGCTACCTTGACCTGCGCAGGCCGGAAATGCAGCGTGCTCTTGAACTGAAGCATAAGTCTGCGGCGGCTGCCAGGGAGTTTCTAAACAGTCGAGGATTTTGGGAAATAGAGACCCCGATGCTTACCTTGAGCACTCCGGAAGGAGCGAGAGATTTTCTGGTGCCCAGCAGGTTAAACCCGGGCAGTTTTTATGCGCTTCCGCAGTCACCGCAGCTGTTCAAGCAATTATTAATGGTCTCCGGTATGGAAAGATATTACCAGGTTGCCCGCTGTTTCAGGGATGAAGATTTACGGGCCGACCGTCAGCCGGAATTTACGCAGATTGACCTGGAAATGTCCTTCGTTGATATAGACGATGTCATAGAACTTATCGAGAACGTAGTTGTTTCTATTTATAACGCAACGAGAACCTCGGATCTGGAACTTAAGCCTCCTTTCCCGCGGCTTTCCTTTCAGGAGGCGATGGACCGCTTCGGGAGCGATAAGCCCGATACCAGGTTTGGTTTGGAGCTTGTTGATTTTACGGACCTCGCCGCCCATTGCGGTTTCAATGTTTTTTCTAAAGCAGTGGAAACCGGCGGCCAGGTAAAGGGAATCAACGCAAAGGGATGCGGCAGTTTAAGCCGCAGGGAAATCGATGATTTAATCGATTTTGCAAAAACATACAAGGCAAAAGGCCTGGCCTATTTTACCGCCACCGGCCAGGGACTGAAATCGCCCTTGAACAAATTCTTTACGGAAGACGAACTCAAGACAATTGCCGAAAGGTTTAAAGCCGAAGATGGCGACCTGCTCCTCTTTGTAGCCGACCGGCCTTCCGTTGTGGCCGATGCCCTGGGCGCCTTGCGCCTTCACATTGCCGGGATGACCGGCCTGATTCCCGAGGATGAGCTGAAGTTTCTCTGGGTTGTCGATTTCCCTCTCCTTGAGTATGACGAGGATGAGAAACGTTTTTCAGCCAGGCATCATCCCTTCACTTCCCCGCAGGACGGGGATCTGCCGGCGCTGGAGACCGATCCTGCTTCCGTCCGGGCCAAGGCATATGACCTTGTGCTTAACGGAGTGGAAGTCGGCGGCGGGAGTATACGTATCCACCAGCGTGATGTGCAGGAACGAATGTTTGCAGCCATCGGTATTTCTCAGGAAGAAGCGCGCCAGAAATTCGGCTTCCTGCTGGATGCTTTCGAGTACGGGACACCGCCGCATGGAGGGTTTGCGATTGGTTTCGACCGCCTGATCATGCTTATAAGCGGCAAAAAGACAATCAGAGACGTGATCGCCTTTCCAAAGACACAAAGCGCGGCAGACTTGATGAGCGGTGCGCCGAACAAGGTTTCCGCCGGACAGCTCCGAGACCTTCACATCAAGATAGATCTGGGCGGAAAGCTGAAGGAAAAACGCTAAATTTGCTATGATTCTTCCATTATGCTAAAATATACATAGCAGTAAATTAGCGGGAAGCATGGAGACGGGAAGCATGGGGACGTACATTTTGCTTCCTGCGTGAGGCAAGCAAGAAGCATATCATGTCAAGGGGACGGTTCCTCTTGACATGATTGACAGGCATGTTGTCCGGAGAAACGTCCCCTTCTGTTATAGCTAGCAATGACACAAGAAAAACGTCCCCCTGTGTCTCCCCCCTGTGTCTCCAGGAAAAACGTCCCTTTGTGTTATTTAAAAGAGAATAATCAGTGAGTAAACCGGGTGATCGCAAGCAATTCCTTTTCGGAAACGCTTGAGGAAAGTCCGAGCTCCGCAGGGCAAGGTGCTGGGCAACACCCAGTGGGGGCAACCCTAAGGAAAGTGCCACAGAAATGAGGACCGCCTGTTTTTTAAACAGGCAAGGGTGGAACGGTGTGGTAAGAGCGCACCAGCAGCTCTGGCGACGGGCTGGCTAGGTAAACCCCGCCTGGAGCAAGACCAAATAGGGAGACGTTGAGGCTGCCCGCTGAGTCTCCGGGTAAGGTCGCTTGAGGCGCTTGGCAACAGGCGTCCTAGACAGATGATCATCCAAGACAGAACTCGGCTTATAGGTTTACTCACTGCAAAAATAAACCGGACTTTTTCAGCCCGGTTTATTTTTTATTTAAAGCAGGAATTTATCGCAATTGAGTATAATTAAATAATTGATAAAGAAAAGAGCAGAAAAAGAATCCGGGAGGTTTTTAAATTGACATTTGAGATAAAGAATTTTGAGATACCAGTAGAAAAACTTCGCAGACGCTGCAACCTGGACGAATTGTCCTTTGAAACAACAACACAGATTCCCCCGCTGCAGAATTTTATCGGACAGGAACGGGCTATTAAAGCTATGGATTTTGGTTTAGCCATGTCTGCCCCAGGGTATAACATATATGTCGCCGGACCTCCCGGAACCGGGAAAAGCACGTATACTCAAGCCGTCGTGACTGATTATGCCAAGGATAAGCCTGTACCGGAAGACTGGTGCATTCTTTATAATTTCATCAACCCGGACCAGCCTTATATTGTATCCTTGCCTGCAGGCAAGGCGCTGTTCTTTAAACAAGAAATGGATGAATTAATTTATGATATCAGGACCACAGTACCAAAGCTTTTCGAAGGGCCTGACTACGAAAAAAACAAACAAGAAATACTTGACGAGATGGAAATGAAAATACATGCAGAAATGGAAAAGGTTAAGCAGGAGGCTAAAGAAGTCGGTTTTGTGATGAAACAGGGTCCTGAAGGAATGATATTCATCCCTGTAAAGGACGGCAAAAGGCTGACGCCGGAAGAGTTTGAGTTGCTTCCGCCGGAAAAACAGCAGGAAATACAGCTTGCTGTGCGGCTTTTGCAGCAAAGGATGGAAGAAGTATTCAACAATGGCAAAATAATTGAAAAGCTAACCCAGGAAAAAATAAACCAGATGAATAGAGAGATTGCGTGGCGCGCTATCGGGCCTCTTGTCGGTTCAGTGCAGGAAAGATACAGGGATTTTCCAAAGATACAGCAGTACCTTAATGAGGTATTCGATGATATTATATTGCATCACAATCAGTTTAATATGACAGAGACGCCCAAACCCGGGCCGTTTGATTTTGTTGATCCCAAAGAATTGTTCAACCACTATAAAGTAAATATATTCATCAACAACAGCGATACAAAAGGTGCGCCTGTCGTTATAGAAACAAATCCGACCTATTATAATCTATTCGGCAAAATAGAGTACAAAAATATCATGGGCGGTATGAGCACGGACTTTACGATGATTAAGGCAGGGTCTATTCACCGTGCTAACGGCGGCTACCTTATTCTGCAGGCAAAAGATGTTTTTCAGGATCCATTTGCCTGGGACGCTTTGAAGAAAACGATCAAGAACAGGCAGACTGTAATGACAAATATTGGTGAGCAGTACCGGATAATTCCGACAGCAACCTTAAGGCCGGAACCCATACCGGTTAATGTAAAAATTATTTTAATCGGTAATTATAATATTTATCACATTCTCCATACATACGATGAAGATTTCCAGAAGTTTTTCAGACTTAAGGTTGATTTTGACGACGAGATGCAGCGTACCTCTGAGAATCTATATAACTATGCAGCTTTTGTCGGCGAAGTTTGCCGGCGTGAAAATTTAACGCATTTTGACCGCACGGGTCTGGCCGAGTTAATTGATTACGGGTCGCGGCTTTCCGGCAGTCAGAATAAGCTCAGTACATGTTTTAACGATATTGTCCAGATTGTTTATGAAGCTGATATATGGGCCAGGGAGGAAGGAGCTCCCTATATCGGCGCGACTCATGTCAGGCGCGCATTTGAAGAGCGCGTATACCGCTCCAACCGGATTGAGGAAAGAATGCAGGAAATGGTTGTGCAGGGCAAGTTTCTGTTGAGCACGGAAGGCTCTGCGGTGGGACAGGTAAATGGGCTTTCAGTGATCAATATCGGTGATTATACTTTCGGGCGGCCTTCCAGAATTACGGCAAAGACGTTTATGGGCCGAGAAGGGCTGGTCAATATAGAGCGTGAGACGCATATGAGCGGAAGCCTGCATACGAAAGGTGTCCTTACTTTAACAGGATTTTTGGGAGACAGGTTTGCCCAGGATAAACCCTTGCGTCTTACGGCAAGGATCACTTTTGAACAGCTTTATGAGGGTATTGACGGGGACAGCGCATCGAGCACGGAACTGTATGCCCTTCTTTCGGCTATCTCCGGCCTGCCGTTAAGGCAGGATATTGCCGTTACGGGTTCGGTCAACCAGAACGGTGAGATTCAGCCAATCGGCGGAGCGACCGAGAAAATAGAAGGATTCTTTGAGGTTTGTAAGGCGAAGGGCTTAACGGGAAACCAGGGTGTGATGATCCCTGCCCTGAATATAAATGACCTGATGCTCAAGCATGAGGTATTGGATGCCGTTAAAGAAGGTAAGTTTCATATTTATGCGGTAAGCACTATTGAGGAAGGAATATTGCTGCTTACCGGAATTGAAGCCGGAGAGCGTTCAGAAGACGGCGCATATCCGGAGGAAACGGTGTTTTTCCTTGTAGATCAAAAACTGCGCCAGTATGCGGAGGATCTTTCGAACTTCGGCAAGGATAAGGATAAAGAGGAAGAAGGACAGGGCTGTGACGCCTGTGACGACTGCGGCGCCTGCTAGTACCTGCTCAGGTCCTCCCAGGTGTCTTCCATGCTGTAACCTGCGCTCTCGATGTCTTTACGGTGGCCCTGACGGTAAATGTCGTCAATGACCTCTTCTTCGACAGGACGGACTGAAAGGTTGGGCGCCTGTTCAACCAGAACGCGGCAATCAAAGCAGACGGCAGTATACGGCACAGCTTCCAATCGCTCCAGGGGGATGGCCTTCCCGCAAATATCACATTTGCCGTAAGTGCCGTCCTTTATTTTGTCCAGTGCTCCGTCAATAGCCTTGATTACAAGAACGGCGTCTTCCCGCAGGGCAAAATCTTTGCTGCGTTCGAATAATTCCGATCCCAGATCACCCGAATTGTTGTCGTACATGGATAACTCGCCTGTTGATTCTTTCATCGACATGGCGAGTCCGTTTTCATTGATAAATCTTATTCTGCCTGATAATTTATCTCTTTCATCTTCTAAAAGCCTTTTAAAAAATTGCAGTTTTTTATGTTCCATTTATTTTCCTTTTGTTTTCCTTTAGGGAGGTGTTTTAAGGTTTAAGCTGGCTCTGCACCGTGTATACTATTTCGGCGATGAAATTTCCAATTAACGGCAGGTTCAGCGCTACCAGACGCCTTAGAAATATTACGACTATCGCGCCCAGGACAGTAAATCCCACAGCTATTCCGATGCCCCTGGCCAAGCCGGCGATGAAGTTGATATACATCAGCCGTAAGGGTCTGTTCAACAGCTCGACGTACTCGGCCAGTTTCATTTTTTCAATATTAACGGCAAGCTCGGCTAACTTTCCCCGAAGGGATATCAACAAACTTTTTTCGTCACTCTCGATCTCCGGCATTAACCCTCACCTGTGTTATATAGGCTACCCCGAAAATCTGCAAATGATGAATTTTCTTAATGGCTCTTTTTTTCCAGCCGTTTAAGATCCACCCATAAAGGACTTGCGTTGCAGATAGAAGAATATGCGCCGCTAACCACGCCGATCAACATAGCCAGCACAAAGGTCTTAATCGTGCTGCCGCCCAGGAAGTACATGGCGACAAGGACAAAGACGACTGTGAGTACGGTGTTGATTGATCTCGCCAACGTCTGCCAGATGCTTCTGTTGACTACATCCTCAATGCTTTCTCCCTTCTGGCGGCGCAGCATATTTTCCCTGATCCGGTCAAAGATGATAATTGTGTCATTTATTGAATAACCGATAATTGTCAGGATAGCGGCTACAAACGCACTGTCTATTTCGATCCTGAAAAGAGAGAAAATACCGGTAACTACGAGGACGTCGTGCAGCAGGGCGATAATTGCCGCTAATCCCTGCTTGAATTCGAAACGGACTGTAATGTAAATTATCATCAGGACTGCAGCTATTAATAAGGCAATCAGCGCTTTTTGGGTCAGCTCGCGCCCGATTATGGCTCCAACTGATTCGTTGCGGAGTATTGTTGACTTGCCCAGCTTACCGAGCGCTCCCAGGAGATCGTCGTTTTGGTCCTGTGTCAGATGGGGAGTCCGGATCAGATAGCCGGTTTCACCGATTTTTTGAACGGCATGACTGCCTTTAATCTTCAGGGAGGATATGGTATTTCTGATTGTTTCTACAGCAACCGGTTTATCATAGCTGATCTCGATAATATTGCCGCCGGTGAAGTCAATGCCCTTGTTCAAACCCTGAACTGCAAGAGAGATCAAACCCGGCAGGATGATTACCAAAGATATGATATACCAATATTTTCTCAGTTTGATAAAGTGCAGGGACATATTTTTGACCTCCTATGCTCCGTAAAGTTTTGTGTTCTTCACTATTCCGCTGTCAGCGACAATATGCAGGAACCACCTGGTCATGGTGAGTGCCGTGAACATACTGGCAATTATACCTATTACAAGGGTTACCGCAAATCCGCGTATGGGGCCTGTACCGAAGAAATAAAGCACTATGGCGGCCACAATAGTGGTTGCGTTGGCGTCAAATACCGCAGTAAATCCTCTTTTAAATCCTGTGTCAATTGCTGAACGCAGGCTCTTGCCTGTCCGGAGTTCCTCTTTAAGCCTTTCAAAGATAATCACATTGGCGTCTACGGCTATGCCGAGCGACAGGAGAAAGGCCGCAATTCCGGGAAGTGTCATGGTTACGTTCATTGATACAAAGATGATTAAAACAATCAGTGAATAAATAAGGAGCGCAAAGTTTGCAATCAGGCCCGGAACTCTGTAATACATAAGCATAAAAATAAGTATAGCTACAATACCGACTATTCCGGCATGCATGGACTTGTTGAGGGAATCAGCTCCCAGGGATGGTCCGACTGAACGTTCCTCTTCAACGGAGACTTTTACAGGAAGTGCGCCGGAACGAAGGAGGATGGCTATGTTATGGGCCTGTTCAAGTGAATCATATCCTTCTATCTGCGCTTTGCCTGAAGGGATGGCTTCCTTTACCACAGGGTTTTGCAGGAGTTCACCGTCAAGGTAAATACCTATATTTTTACCGACGTTAGCAGCGGTTATTTCGGCAAATTTGCGCGCTCCTACCGGCGTGAAGGTGAGATTTACAACAATGTTTTGGGAGTCCGCTCCTTGTGCTTCCAGGGCGTCTTTGAGATCTGCCCCGGTTAAAACAGTCTTGCCGTCATCAGTCTTGAACTCCAGGTGGGCCACTTTTACTATGGTGCGCAAAGCCTCCCTGGCGTTTTGGATTCCTGCCAGTTCAATTATCAGGCGCTTTGTTCCCTGCTGCTGGATAACCGGTTCGGATACACCGAACTGGTTTACCCTGCGTTCAATTACGGCAATCAGTTGTTTCATTTTCTCCGGAGTTACTTTTGCTTCGTCAGTATCCTGGGCTTCCAGAACGACATGGACTCCGCCGCGCAGGTCCAGCCCAAGGTTAATTTTATTAACTAAAGGAAAAAATTTGTTTAATAATTCATTTTGCTTAAAAGCGGGTACAAAAGCGGCTACAGTAACAATTACTATCGCCGCTATAATGCAGACAATCTGGATGATTCTATTCGTCTTGAGTTTCATTGCGACCGTGTGCTCCTCTCTTCTTCAGTGTTTCGGAATACATTTATTTTAAAGTAACTTGGAACCGTTTGTGATCAGTTCGAAGTTGCATTTTAAAAAGGTTGCCGCCCTTCTGCACAGCATCATCCGGCTTAAAAAGATTTCGAAGTACTCCATTATGGAACAGATGCTGTTATCGATGGTAAGGTCCATGGTAATGATGCGGTCTTTTTTGTTTATCCTGAGGAAGGCGTATTCAACCGCGTAATTAACCCTGTCATGGATGTCAAAAGTCGCAAAATCAGGGTTTCTTACACGGGAACGGTGAACGTCGGACTTGTCCGCCATAATCAGGGCGGCAGCCACATCGTTTATCGGCTGGCCGTGTTCTTCCTCATGGTTGGCTATAGCGGAAATAACTGTGGCGACCTCATCAGGGTGCATTCCCATATTTATTAAAATATTAAAACATAGGGCAGCCCCTGAAAGACCATGTTCATTGCGGTTCATGATATTCCCGAGATCATGCATGTAACCGGCTATAGAAGCCAGTTCGGCAGTTCTTTCGGGGTAATCCAACTCTTTTAGTATATTATAAGCGATGGTGCTGACCAGATTGATGTGCCTGTAACTGTGTTCCGTATAACCAAGTATGCCGAGGTACTCGTTTCCCTTTCTGGCAAAACTGTCAACTATGGGATTATTTTTAATGTCGTCGAGTCTGATCAAAGATTACGCCTCCCACGGTTGAGAGCGGTTTACTCCACTTCTTCTTCCTCATCCTGTGTTCTCTTTTGTATCACAGAGGATTTGAGAATTTCGAAGCGGACATTATCTGCTACCCGGATAATAAATGTATCTTCTTTTACTTTTACAATGGTACCATAAATACCGCCCGCTGTGGTAATGAGATCGTTGACCTTTAAATCAGCGATTAACTGCTGAAGCTTCTTCTGTCGCTGCTGCTGCGGCCTGATCATTAAAAAATACAGAGCAGCAAAAAGGACAACCATGTACAAAACCGTTACTAACTGCCGGTCCATAAGTATCTCCTCCTTTCCAAATGGTTAATCTATTCGTTTCGATGAAGATAAAACCCTTTTCCAGAATGTGAAAATTTAATTTAATGATGAATAATATTGCTGCAAAAAATTATTTTTATATTCTTTGAAGCAGCCATTGGTTATTGAAGCGCGGATTTCAGACATCAAATTCAGTATAAATTGGAGATTGTGAATGGTTGTCAGCCTGATTCCGAGGACTTCCCCCGCTTTGATCAGGTGGCGGATATATGCCCTGCTGAACCTCTGGCAGGTATAACACCGGCAGCCGGGCTCGAGCGGGTTGTGATCGTCTGCGCATTCAGCGTTGCGGACGACCAATTTACCTTTTGATGTAAAAACTGTGCCGTTGCGCGCCATCCGGGTCGGCATCACACAATCGAACATATCGATTCCCCTCTCTACTCCCTCCAGAAGACAGTCCGGAGATCCCACTCCCATAAGGTAGTGAGGTTTGTCCCAGGGGATCAGGGGGACGCATTGATCAAGGATGTCATACATGATCTCTTTAGGTTCGCCTACGCTTAAGCCGCCTATGCCGTAACCGGGAAATCCAATTTGGGCAAGTTCCTCCGCGCTTTTTTTCCTAAGCTCATGATAAACACTTCCCTGGACGATACAGAAAACAGCCTGATCTTCTTTGCGGTGGCTTTCCAGACAGCGCCTGGCCCACCTGCCGGTGCGTTCTGTCGCTGTTTTGGCCTGCTCAAAAGTACAGGGATAGGCGACGCATTCATCGAAAGCCATGGCGATGTCGGAACCCAGAGTTTGCTGCACGTCCATGGCAGCTTCCGGACTGAAGAAATGCTGCGAGCCGTCAATGTGAGA
The DNA here is from genome assembly GCA_002418775.1 of Firmicutes bacterium UBA5766. Taxonomy (GTDB): domain Bacteria; phylum Bacillota; class Desulfotomaculia; order Desulfotomaculales; family Nap2-2B; genus 46-80. The sequence continues at coordinate 109,861 of DIEU01000033.1, read as the reverse complement.
ACGGAAAGACACCCCTTTTTCCTCAACACGGCAGAGGGTAGCCAGGCTGAACACCTGAAAACCGCCGCTGTCGGTAAGGATGGGGCCGTTCCAGTTCATAAAGCGGTGCAGGCCGCCAGCATTTTTAATAATTTCCTGGCCGGGCCTGAGGTATAGATGGTAGGTATTGCACAGGACCAGTTTGCCCCCTGCCGCGATGATTTCATCGGGCGCCAGGGTTTTTACCGTAGCCTGGGTGCCGACGGGCATAAAGGCCGGGGTTTCCAGAAGGCCATGCGGCGTTTCAAGAATCCCGAGCCTGGCGCTGCTTTTTAAATCCTGTCCGATTATTTTAAAGCTTACTGACATTTACTAAAACCCAGCCTGTCCTACTTTTAAGAATTAACTTGTTCTCAGGGAGGTCAACTACCTACGAAACACAAAAAACACAAGAATAAAAAAACACAGGAAACACAGGGGGACGATTCTCGCGTGTCTTCTTCTTCTTCTTCTTCTTCTTCTTCTTCTTCTTCTTCTTCTTCTTCTTCTCCTCCTCCTTTAGTTTCTTCTTTAGCCGGCGTTTCCCTTTTTGACAGTATTAATAATAGATATCCTTCCTTTTTCAGGAACCCCCGCTGATTGACACACAAGAACCGTCTCTCTGTGTCTAATTGACACACAAAACAGTCCCCCTGTGTTTGCGCTGATGCCCAATTATAAAATAAGCATGGCGTCGCCGAAGCTGAAAAAGCGGTACTTCTCCCCTACTGCTAACCTGTATGCGGAAATGATTTTACCGCTGCCTGCAAGAGCGCTGACCATCATTAAGAGAGTCGAACGGGGCAGGTGAAAATTTGTAACCATTGAGTCGATCACTTTAAAACGATAACCGGGATAGATAAATAAATCAGTCCATCCGCTTGTTGCGGAAAGGCTGCCGTCTTCACAGGCTGCGGTTTCTAAGCAGCGGACAGTTGTAGTTCCCACGGCAATCACCCGGCCCCCTTTTTGCCTGGCCAGGTTTATGGAATGGGCAGTGTCGGGGCTGACCTCGAAATACTCAGAGTGCATATGGTGCATTGATATATCTTCGGCGGACACAGGGCGGAAAGTCCCCAGGCCGATGTGCAGTATGATTTTCTTTAAAACCACGCCTTTTTTTTGTACTTTCTCCAGCAGTTCCCCGGTAAAATGCAGCCCGGCCGTAGGGGCAGCAACCGACCCCTTCTGCCGGGCATATATGGTCTGATAACGCTGCGGATCACCTGTGTATTTTTTTATATATGGCGGCAGGGGCATTGTACCGGCGTTCTGAATGAGATCCTCGAAGTTGCCTTCACAAGAGAACTCTATAACCCGTCCGCCGGAATCAGTATAACCGGTAATTCTCCCGCTGAACAGTCCGTCGCCGAAAATTAGCTGATCGTTAATTTTTACTCTTCTTCCGGGACGGACCAGAACTTCCCAACTGCATGCGTCGAGGGGCTTGAGCAGGAGTATTTCGATATTTGCGCCGCCTGAAATCTTTTTACCGGTTAGCCTTGCCGGGATGACTTTTGTTTCGTTGATGACCAAAACGTCCCCATCGTTAAGGTAATCAGGCAGATCCTTGAACAGCCTGTGCTCGACATCAGGTTTATCTTTATATATAACCATTAAACGCGAAGCGTCCCGCCGCTGGGCAGGTTCCTGGGCAATAGATAATTCCGGCAAATCATAATCAAATTCGCTTGTTTTCAAACTTATCCTCCATAGCTGCCGGAAATCTCAACCCCCGTGTAATAGTATTTCAGGATGTCCTGGTAGTTATAACCTTGTTTGGCCAGCCCCAGGGCGCCGTATTGAGACATACCAAGGCCATGGCCCCATCCGTTCCCCTGAATAGTCACTTCCAAGAGATTTTGGCTGTCGTCAAATTTTTTATTTAGGGTAAACAAGGCGCTTTTGAGGCCTAACACCGTTCTGACCGCATTGGAGTTATAGATATCTTCGGTTAGTGGATTGCCGCCGGTATCAAATCCAACAAAGGAGATTCTTTTTACACGCGCGCCTGTCGATGTCCGCTCAACTTCTATGAGATCGCTCACTCTGCCGAACTTGTAGCCGACCTTGTTGATAAGATTGGTTAGTTGTTCTTGAGTGTAGGTAACTGACCAGTTGTAATGGTTATCGTTTTGATCTGCGGGGTCGGGTCTTGCCCGGAGATAATCGACTGTGTTTGACCAGACATCTTCGCTGTTTTCAGTATATCCCCCGCTGCTGCTGTGAAAAACGGCGTCAACAGCCTGGCTGCGGTAAGTCATAATCTGTCCGCTTGTGGCCTGCACGGCGCTGTTTGTAGCCGGGTTCTCCCAGTCGAAGCCCTTGTATACCTGGCTGGTCTGGCTGGCCAAGAGATCAAATCCGTATTTGCTGTAAGATCTCAACTGGGCCAGAGAATAGCTTCTGGCAGCGACTGCCTGGGCTTTCAGCGCTTCAGCAGGCCATGTTGAAGGCATCTCGGAGGGCAATACGCTGTATATGTATTCTTCAAACGGCAGCTCGTTTATTACAGTCAAGCCCTGATCATCAGGACGGATTTCCAGGTCCCCGCGGTAGCGTGCGCTGCTTTCGCCATTGTATATCCTGATCAAGTTTTGACCTTCCGTTTTATTGAGGGTGGACCTGCCGGAAGCTGATAAAACCTCCGAACCTGCCAGATTGTGTTTAGAAATAGAGTTGTTGTCTGCGCCAAGGATGACCAGTTCTTCCTCGCCGCTCTGGTTGATTACGGATCCGCCGCCGGAGGCGATACCGACTTCCAACTCGTTCCCCAGGAGCTGAAGAGGTCCGTAAATACTGCTGACCTTGCTCCCGTTTTTAAAAAGCAAAAGCCGGCTGTCCTCTTTGATAACCTGCCACCTATCGTTTTTAAGCACGCTGCTCAAAACGCTGTTAGCAGATGAATCTACGAGTTGGTAACTTCCGGAAACGGAAAACTCAACCTTTTGAACGCCCTGGCTCAGTCCTATTCTGATTGTGTCCGGTTCGACAACAACTCCGTTGGAAGCGTTTGTCGCCGGGCAAACAAACAAAATGCAAATGAGAAGCAAAAAAAGCTTTTTTAACATATCCACTCCTAGGGGGTCAGGCTTGACTTATTATTAAAATTGACTTATTGACAAGTCTATTGATAAGGGAACGGGGTTGTTAACAAAAATTACATTTTTCATGAGGCGCCAAAGAGGTGTCAACATCTCTGTTCTCTTCTATTATGTCTTGGCCCCCTTGTGCGTCCCCTTATCAGTTCCATCCCTTGCTTTCCCAAACAAGGAAGCAAAAAGAACGTCCCCATGCTTCCTCCCAAACAAGGAAGCAAAAAGAACGTCCCCATGCTTCCTCAAGGAAGCAAAAAGAACGTCCCCATGCTTCCCGTCCCCATGCTTCCCCCTGTCCCTTGTTTTTATGAGGCATTGATGGTTATTTTTCCTTTTCGACATTAGTGATGAAGTTTCCTTCAAAAATAGCACTTTCATAATTTTTGAAGAGCTTTGAACTTTTGTTCCCGCCTGAAGCATGTTATAATCCGGCTAAGAATGTCATTTGTTTACGGGGGAGAGAAAAGTGGCTAAGAAACTCTGGAGCGGCCGTTTCCAGAAAGGTACGGATCCAATGATGGACGACTTTCACTCATCAATTTCTTTCGATTTTCGCCTCAGCCGATATGATGTAAGAGGGAGCATAGCCCATGCCATGATGCTGGGAAAACAGGGAATAATTACCGGTAAGGAAGCGGAAATGATTGCCGGAGGCTTAGAAGGGATTCTGAAGGATATTGAGTCCGGCAACATTGACTTTTCGCCGGAGGCTGAAGATATCCACATGAACATAGAACAGATGCTTATTGAAAGGATTGGCGAAACAGGCCAGAAGCTGCACACCGCAAGGAGCCGGAATGATCAGGTGGCTCTGGATATACGCATGTTTTTAAAGGATGAGATAAGCAATATCATCCAACTTGTAAAAAAGCTTCAAGTCTGCCTTCTGGAACTTGCCGAAAAGCATGTTGAAACTGTAATGCCGGGGTACACACACCTGCAGCGCGCCCAGCCTGTAACACTGGCCCACCATGTGCTGGCTTATGTGGAGATGTTAAATAGAGATGTGGAAAGACTGAGGGGCTGCTATAAGCGCACAGACATCCTGCCCCTGGGCGCCGGGGCCCTTGCAGGCACAACACTTCCCATTGATCCGGATTACGTCGCCGGGATGCTGGGCTTTTCAAAAGTGGCCGCCAACAGCCTTGACGCTGTCGGAAGCAGGGATTTTGCCGTCGAATTCAACTCTGCGGCGGCGCTGATTATGGTCAATTTAAGCAGGTTTTGTGAGGAATTAATCCTGTGGTCGAGCGCAGAATTCGGTTTTATTGAACTTGACGACTCCTACAGTACGGGAAGCAGTATGATGCCCCAAAAGAAAAATCCCGATGCGGCTGAATTAATCCGCGGTAAAACAGGCCGTGTATTCGGAAACCTGCTCTCGCTGCTGACCGTTTTAAAAGGGCTTCCCCTGGCTTATAACAAGGATCTGCAAGAAGACAAGGAAGCTATTTTTGACTCTGTGGATACGATAAAGAACTGCCTGTCGATTTTTTGTCCGCTTGTGTCGACGATGAAAATCAAATCTGATCGAATGCGCTCCGCAGCCAACGGGGGATTTGTCAACGCCACTGATCTTGCAGACTACCTGGCGGTTAAAGGTGTTCCCTTTCGAAAGGCACACAGCCTGGCCGGCCAGATAGTATATTTCTGCATAAAGAACCAGATATCTTTAGAAGACCTTACACTAGCTCAGCTCAAAGAGTTTTCGGAACTAATCGAAGATGATGTTTTCCAATTTATTAAAATTGAGCGCTGTGTGGACAACCGTCGTAAGCTGGGTGGACCGGCGCCGGATTCTATACGGCAGGCCATCTCCCAGGCGAAAATTAACCTAGAGAACAGTTAATTTAAAACTAATCTAATTTTAAAATTAATTTACCTTTGGGTCGACCAAAGACGCGCTGACCGGACGCATCGGGCTGACAGTAGAAATGGCATGTTTATACACCATCATTTGTTTGCCTTCGCTTTCCAGAAGCACCGTAAAATTATCAAAACCTCTGACCATCCCCTTGAGCTGGAATCCGTTTACCAGGAAGATAGTCACGGAAATATTCTCTTTACGGACCTGGTTCAAGAATGCATCCTGAAGATTGATTTGAGTCTTTGTCACAAGAGGTCCCTCCCCTTGGAAAATTTTATCTTTAGAAAACTTCGACATCACTTTAGTATACTCCTTCTAAACGCCTGATTATTTCTGCGGCCGGGTCGGAAACATGTCCGGTGTCTATCCAATTTACACGCTGGTCGTGTCCAAACCAGGTAATCTGTCTTTTAGCATACCTGCGTGTGTTTCTTTTTAATGTAGATACAGCATCTTCCAGCGTAGTTATCCCCTTTAGGTAAGGGACTATTTCCTTATAACCCAGCCCCTGCATTGAGGTCAGTTCAGGGCTGTAACCATCTTTCAACAAACTGCTTACTTCTTTAATAAGACCATCGGCAACCATTTTATCTACACGCTTTTCTATTTTAACGTAAAGATACCCCCTGTTTATTATCAAGCCGAACATGAATAAGCGATATTTTTCAGTTTTTTGGCCGTCCCCGGCCTGAAGCTTTGAGATAGGCGTTCCTGTGTTGTAGTAAACTTCAATTGCCCGGATAACACGCTTTATATTGTTTGGATGGAGCCTTGCGGCAGTATTGGGGTCTACTTCTTCAAGCAGGCGGTAGACTGCCAGGACACCGTCAGATTCGGCTAATTTATGCAGGCGGGTCCGCAATTCCTGATCAATTCCGGCTTGTGTAAAGCTGTACTGATCGATTACCGACCGCACATACAGGCCTGTGCCCCCTACCATAACAGGGATTTTACCCCGGCTGACGATATCCTGGATATGCTTTTCGGCTACTTTGCGAAAAAGGGCGACACTGTACTGTTCACCGGGATCGATAATGTCAATCATATAATGGGGTATTCCCTGCTGTTCCTCTAAAGTAGGCTTGGCGGTGCCTATATCCATCCGCCTGTATATTTGCATCGAATCAGCAGAGATTATTTCACCGTTGAGCTGTTTGGCCACCCTGACTGATACTGCCGTCTTGCCGACAGCTGTAGGGCCGACAATTACACATAATGGAAGAAGTGACATTTGAGTTTGGTTACCCTGCTCCTAAAATTGAAAGTTAAGTTGTATTGAACCCTTCAAGAATCGTCCCCTTGTGTTACCATCCCTTGTGTCACCCTTGTGTCAGTAAGCGCGCTTATGTCCTTAAGAACCTTCTGGTCAGTTCCTTGTATGGGTAAAGTACCAGAGTCGGCCGGCCATGCGGGCACGTGTATGGGTTTTCCGTGGACGATATTTTTTTGATCAGTTCCCGCATTTCGTCCAAGGACATTTTCGTTCCTGACTTAATGGCTGTTCTGCAGGCTGTTCTTGCTGCCAGATGTATCAATAAATCCTGTCTGTCGGGAGCGCCGGCGGCTGTCAGGTAATCAAGTATGTCAAACAAATAGGCTTCTGCGTCTGCAGTTGGGAAATTGTCCGGGATTCCCCTTAAAAAAATTGTATTCCCTCCCAGATAATCAATTTCAAAACCTAAAGCAGACAGAAATTTTGTGTGTCCCAAAATCTGGTGGGATTCTGTGGGGCTGAGATGCACAGGATAGGTAGTCAGCAGCATTTGTGAATTCAGACCTTCTGAAAATCCGGAAAGGTATTTTTCATACAGAACTCTTTCGTGCGCAGCATGCTGGTCAATCAGGTAGAGGCCCTCCTCCCCTTTGCAGAGTATATATGTAGGGTGAAGCTGTCCGATTACCTGAAGTGACGGGAAAAGGGCAACGCCCGGGTATTCCGGCGATGGTTCTAAAAAAAACTCTTCCTGTTTGTATTCGGTTGCCGCAGCTGTCGTTTCAGGCAAAAACAACTCGAAACGGTTTTGTTTTTCTGACTCTTGGGGAATGATCAGGCTGGTCTGAAGGGCTTTGCGCAAGCTGTGCCTTATGTGAGAGCAAACTTCTCTTTCATTCGAAAGCCTGATTTCCATTTTAGCCGGGTGTATATTTACATCGACCAGCCTTGAGTCAACAGCAATATGCAGAGCGGCGACAGGAAAGCGGCCCGTAGGCAGCAGTCCCCGGTATGCTTCGAGGATAGACTGCGTTATCGCATTGTTTTTTACATAACGTTTGTTAATGATTACTGTAATTTGCTGGCGTGTGCTTCTTTTTATAGTTGGCTTTCCTATTAAACCTTTTATCTGCACTTGTTCGTTTTTGGAATCAACATGCAGCATCTCACACATAATACGGACACCGTATATTGACGCAAGTACTTCAAAAAGCACTCCAGAGCCGGGGGACGAAAATATCTCCCTGCCGTTTTGTTTGTAAGTAATTTTTACCGATGGGTGCGCGATAGCCAGCCGGCTTAAAAAATCACTAATCAGACTGCCTTCCGTCGAGCGGTTTTTGAGGTGTTTACGCCTGGCCGGGGTGTTGTAAAAAAGATCTTCAACTGTAATCGAAGTTCCCTGTTGAGCGCCGACTTCTCCCGACGAAACAATACTCCCGCCGTGGTTCTCAATAAAATAACCCGTGTCTTTGCCGGGAGACTTTGTTTTTAATTTAAGTTTGCTGACAGACGCTATGCTGGGCAAAGCCTCACCTCTGAAGCCCATCGTTGTTATTGTATCCAAGTCTTCGAAACCGCGTATTTTACTTGTCGCATACCTTAACATTGCCAGACGGGCATCTTCCTTATCCATGCCTGATCCGTTGTCGACTACGGAAATCGATTTCAGACCGCCTTCCGATACATCGACTGTAATTACAGTGGCGCCTGCGTCAAGAGAGTTTTCAACCAGTTCCTTGACGACGGACGCAGGCCTTTCCACTACTTCACCGGCCGCAATCTGATTTGCGGTTATTTCATCTAAGACAACTATTTTGGGCAAAAAATTACCTTCTTTATAAGAAATCTTAAAAATCAATTTGTGCGCCGAAGCTTATCAAGCGCAGGCGGTTCCGTCTTTTGTCTTTCCTTACCTCATCCAGCTTCCCCCTGTTACACAGACCGTCTGCCCAGTAATATACTCCCCTTCATCCGAGACCAGGAATAAGACCGTGTTGCCGATATCCTCCGGCGTGCCTTTTTTGGGATAGGGTATTTCTGAATGCATTCTTTCTATCTCTTCCCGGGTATATGTTGGGTATAAACTCATTGTAGATGAAGCTTGGGGCTATTGTATTTGCGGTAATGCGGTATCTGGCGGCTTCCATTGCAAGACATCGTGTAAACGCCATTACCCCTGCCTTTACCGCGGCATAGTGGGAGTGCCCGCCGTCCAGTCCGCGAAATCCGGCAACAGAGGCGATATTAACAATGCGCCCGTGCTCCTGCTCCATCATCGCAGGCAATACGGCGCGAGTGCAATAAAAGGTCCCCTTAAGGGATGTGTTGACAACAAGGTCCCATGTCTCATCTTTCATATCTACAATCTTCATGGGACGGTTTGTCCCGGCATTATTCAGAAGAATGTCAATGCGTCCGAATCTATTCAGTGTAGTTTCGACAACACCTTTTACATCATCAGGGCTAGTTACATCGCACTTGATTCCAATGGTCTCAACACCATATTTGTCCTGTATCGTCAGGGCCGTCTGGACAGCGCGTTGTTCATGCATGTCTGCCACGACAACCCTTGCCCCTTCTCCCGCCATCATGCCGGCCGCAGTTCTCCCGATCCCGGCGCCGGCGCCTGCCGTTACAATAGCTACCTTGTCTTTAAGTCTCATGAGTAATTCCTTTATTGCCTCTTATACTTTCAGTATAGCCGTTTTGTCTTTTTGAGTTCCATCTGCCAGCGGGCGAGTACGTTTAAAGCTTCCAGGGGAGTTAACTCCCATATGTTTAAAGCAGCCAAATTGTCCTCAATACTGAATTCGTCCTGTTTAGCCTTTTCTTCAAAGGCAGGGGCAGCTTCAGCATCGGAATTTTGACAACACAGCAGGATATCCATAATCTCACGGGCACGGCTTAATATATCGTCCGGTAATCCGGCCAGCCTGGCAACCTGTATGCCGTAGCTGCGGTCAGCCTTTCCCGGTGAAACCTGCCGAAGGAAGATAATATTGTCTCCTTTTTCCTGAACGGTCATAGTGAAATTCTTTATGCCGGGCAGTGTCTCCAATTTGGTTAGTTCCTGGTAGTGGGTGGAGAAAAGGGTTTTAGCCTTTAGCCTTTGCGCAATATATTCTACCAGCGCCCAGGCAATGCTGATGCCGTCGTATGTGCTTGTCCCCCGTCCTATTTCATCCATTATAATAAAACTTTTTTCAGTAGCGGAGTTTACAATTTCCCTGCATTCGTTCATTTCTACCAGAAAAGTGCTCTGGCCGGCTGCCAGGTCGTCGCTCGCCCCTACCCTGGTAAAGATGCGGTCGACGATACCAATTTCAGCCTGCCGGGCAGGGACGAAGCTGCCGATTTGAGCCATCAGGACAAGCAGGGCCGCCTGCCGCATATATGTGCTTTTGCCTGCCATATTGGGGCCGGTAAGTATTATAAAATGGTTTTCTTCATTAAGAAATAGGTCATTGGGAATAAATTCACCGGTTCCAAGAATTTTTTCCAGCACCGGATGCCGGCTTTCTTTCAGGTATAGGCGTTTGCCCTCAAACATTGAAGGCCGTATATAATTTCCCTTGACGGCAGCTTCAGCCAGGGAGTACAGGCAGTCTGCGGCAGCCACAGCCTGGGCTGTTTTTTGCAGATCCGGTATTGTCTTTCCCACTTTACTCCGTATTTCGGAAAAGATTTCATATTCGAGCTGTACTAAACGATCCTGGGCGCCGAGGATTCTCTCTTCCAGTTCTTTGAGCTCGGGTGTAATAAACCGTTCTCCGTTGGCAAGTGTCTGCTTCCTGATATAATCATCCGGTATCAGGCCCAGGTTTGACCTCGTTATTTCCAGGTAATATCCAAAAACCTTATTAAAACCTACTTTTAAGGATTTTATGCCTGTACGTTCCCTTTCCCGCATTTCCAGGCTGACCAGCCACTCTTTACCGCCGGCGCTTAAATTCCTCAGCCTGTCAACTTCGGGATGATATCCTGCTTTGATAATTCCGCCATCCCTGACTGATACGGGAGGATCGTCTGTTATGGCGCTGTCCAGCAGCTTCCACAGTTCTTCCGGAAAAACAATCTTTTTTGATATTTCCAGCCATAGTTCCGAATGGCTGCTGCTTAAAAGTTGTATCAATGACGGAAGCACGGAAACTGATTTTTTTAAGGTCAGCAGGTCACGTGCGTTTGCAGACCCATAAGCGACCCGGGCAGTAAGTCTTTCAAGGTCATAGATGGAGGTAAGAATCTGTTTGAGTTCATACCTGAAAATTAAGCTGCCGGCGGTTTCTTCGACAGCTTCCTGCCGCTTAATGATTGAATTTAGGTTAAGAAGGGGCCTGTCGATCCAGGACCTTAACTGCCGTCCTCCCATGGCTGTCAGGGTGTGGTCCAGGACCCAGACGAGCGTGTGCCGGCCGGTTCTGTCGCGCAAAGAGAATTTTAACTCCAGGTTACGCCTGGTCACGTCGTCAAGAATCAGGTATTGATCCGGCGAGTAGAACTCTATTTGATTAATTTGAAGAAGATCACATTTTGCTGTCTCTTTCAAATAATGAAATAATCCCCCTGCCGCATTGGAGGCCATGGGGTACTTTTTAATTAAGGATTCATCAAAGCCGCTGTCGGGCTTATTTGATAAAAGACTCTGGATCCCGACGGTGTTAAAAGCGTCATCCGGCAGTGTCGAAACAGCCGAAGGCATTCTTTTTTTTATTTTTCTGCTAATTTCCTGCTCCAGTATATTGCCGGAAAGTATAACTTCCAAGGGCTGGAGCCTGGACAGTTCTTCGAGCAATAAAGTTTCGGCGTTTTCTCCATCAAACTGGGCGGCCATAAAAAGGCCGGTTCCGATATCAGCAATGGCAAGTCCATATGCGGCGTTTGTGCCGCTGACCGCTGCGACGAAATTATTCTTCTTTTCTTCCAGCGACTGTCCTTCGATAAAAGTTCCCGGGGTGATGACTCTGATAACCTGCCGGCGAAATATGCCTTTAGCCGGACCAGGTTCCTCGACCTGTTCACAAATAGCGACCTTATATCCTTTTTGGATGAGACGCGCAATATAGTTTTGGGAGGCGTGAAATGGAATACCGCACATGGGAACACGCTTATTCTGGCCGCCTTCACGGCCGGTAAGCGTAATCTCAAGTTCTTTTGAAGCGAGAAGAGCGTCATCAAAAAACATTTCATAAAAATCACCCAGACGAAAAAACAAAATTGCGTCCTGGTGCTGTTGCTTTATTTCGAGGTATTGTTCGATCATTGGAGTATAACCCAACATTTATTCCTCCCGTGGCACATTATACCATAAACAGCAGCAGCAACAAAGAAAAACACCGTCACGGCAGATTCAACTTTTCATCCTGCCTTAGCAGGACTGCCTAAAATTTACCCCAAAAAATATTAAAAAAATAAAAAATAAAAAATAAAAAATAAAAAATAAATATTTATAAATTTATAAAAAGTATTGAAAAAAGTTTGTTTGCATGATATAAAAAAGTAGATAGTCTTCTTGTGAAAAAAGCAAACCTACTGAAAGGTAGGGACGCAAAGCCTCAGGCCTAAAGAAATGCTACGGTGGCTGGGTTGCCAAGGAGTTGTGTTTTAAGCTTCAACGGTGTGATCCGTTATTTTAAGACATAGATCAGGCAATCTGTCCACAAGACAGGTTTTTGTTTTTAATAAATCTTTAATTGGTCTTAAATAAAAAAAGAGATGCTTTCCACAAAAAGGAAAGCATAAAACAAATAAAAATAAAACAAGCAAAGAAATAATAACAAAATTAATGAAGTATGTAAACCCCTTTTAGAGAAATATTTAGACAGGTGACACAAGGGGGTGACACAAGGGGACGTTATTATTGTGTCATTCTTAAATGTCATGGGGACCGGGGCTATTGACAGCACCCCCTTATCGACGTGGGCGACATTGTTACAGCCCAGGTAAGAGGGTTGCAGTACTCTTCAGTTCTAATAAAACGATTCTTCCATAGGGTAAATGACTCCATAAAAAGGTTAGTAATAACTATCAAGCCATATGCCTTCCAGATGAGTAAGCTTCCCTTCCGTTATTTCAACTTCTGCAATTTTTCCATTTAGAAAATCTGGTCCCTCAAATATAACCATCTTGTTGGAACGCGTCCGGCCGCTTAAAAGTTGGTTGTTTGTCTTGCTTGTCCCTTCAACAAGCAGCCAGTGTTTTTTTCCAACTTCCCGCTGATTAATTTCTTTGCTTATTTTGTTTTGAAGATCGACTAAAGTTTTAATTCTTTCACTTTTTACATGATCAGGGATCTGTCCTTCCATTGAAGCTGCCGGTGTTCCCTGGCGCTTGTTGTAGATAAAGGTAAAAGCGCTGTCGAAACGTATTCTTTCAACCAAGTCCAACGTATCCTGAAAGTCTTGATCACTTTCACCGGGAAATCCAATCATGATGTCCGTTGTAATAGAAACGTCAGGAATGCTTCGCCGGATTAATTCCACAAGATTGATGTAATGTTCCCTTGTATATCCCCTATTCATTTTCTCCAGAACATGGTTGCTTCCGGCTTGTACAGGCAGGTGAATATGTTCGCATACCTTTTTGCAGCTTGATATAGTGTCAACAAGGCGTTGGTTAAAGTCGCGCGGGTGTGATGTTACAAATCTAATCCTGTCAAGACCGTTTATATTATTAACTTCAGCTAGAAGTCCTGCAAAATCAGACAGCTGTTCCAAATCCTTTCCATAAGAATTAACATTCTGGCCAAGAAGGGTAATTTCTCTATAGCCATTGGCAACCAGGTCTTTTATCTCTGAAATAATATGTCCCGGCTGGCGGCTTCGCTCGTTTCGCCGTACATAAGGCACAATACAGTATGTGCAATAATTATTACAGCCGTATGTAACAACCACCCAGGCGCGGGTTCTGCTTACTCTTTTAATCGGGAGCCCTTCTATAACCGGAGTTATTTGTTTGGACAGTTCTAAAACTGTTTTTTGACTGTTCTGCGCAGTTTTCAGGAGTTCCGCAAGCCTGTGATGGTTTTCTGTTCCATAGATAAGGTCTACAAAAGGAAAACGAGTCTTAATTTTTTCAGCTGCCCGTTCCTGCTGAGTCATACATCCGCCTATGCCTATGAACAGAGCCGGTTTTTCGTACTTTAGCTTCCGGAGTTTTCCCAGCAGGCCATATATTTTGTTTTCGGCGGTTTCCCTTACGCAACAGGTGTTTATTAACAGAATATCTGCCTGTTCCTTATTTTCAGCAGCTGTGTAACCGATGTTTTCCAGGATACCTGCCATAACTTCGGAGTCATGCAAATTCATTTGGCAACCAAAAGTAAGGATGAAATATTTTAATGGCAAATCTTGTATCTTCTTTTGTAGAATGATTTGCTCATCTCCTTTTCATGGACATATATATTAAAGGCAGACTATTCTATCTGGAAATAAGATTTTCATAATCCGAACTCTTTATAGAATACCCAGTTTATCAAGTATATCAGCAAGCATCTCCACTGTGACTGGTTTATTCTTTTCAAAATGTTCGGTGAGGTTTGCTTTTCTGATCAGTTTTACAAGAGGAGTTTCCTGGTATGAATAATCTAAATCAGGCAAAAAGTGAAGATTAACACCTATGAAAGAGGCAATTCCGCTTCTCGCCCATGCCGCCCTTTCCTGAAAATCGTCAGTTTTTAATAAGGCTTCTTCCTGTGGGTTAGTAAGGGCTTTATCTTCCGTACGCGTAAGGTAAACATCCACTGTGGAAGACAGATATAACTGTGTCTTTTTAGCTATAGACAAAGCTACCTGGGATTCATTTGCGCCATTTGGACCCATCGCGCCCTGGTCATAACCACCGTGTCCAGGGTCAAGAACAACAGTTAATCCTTGAACAGACATTAATTAATCCACTTCCCCCAAGATAGAAAACTATCCTCGTCCCCTTGTTTTACGGCGCTATTTTTGTGTTTCTTTTTCTTTAACAGGATCATTTTCGCCGTAAAACAGTTTCATGCATGTGGTGCAGTAGAAACGGTAAGTTGGTGAGTCTCCTCCTATAAAACAATGTGAGTTTTCTTTATAAATAGGTAGGGAACAACCATAACAAAGTATAAAAGGGATGACCTTTGTTTTCCCTACATATTCAAAATTCAACCCTTTGGCGGATTCATCCGTTTAAATCATCCCCTTTTCTTAACCGTTATTTACCACTGCTGCCAGGAGTTGCATTTATGTACCGTCAATATATACAAAAGAAACCTCTTTTGTTACTACAAAAATAAAATGCAATTCCCGGCTAAGCCGGTGTGATTATTTATTTTCTTTGAAAGTCACTTTTATCCTGCGTTGTTTTAAAATAAATTTAATATATGCTTTCCTTATAAAAAAACCGCCTTTTAAACGGCGGTTAACAATTTACTGATCTACTGTTTATTGATCTACTATTTTTTTGTTTAAAGATTTTTCCCCATTACCTTGGCAATATTACGCAAATCAGCCATCATAGCGGCGAATTTTACCGGGTTAAGCGATTGCGGACCATCACACCAGGCTGTTTCGGGATTTGTATGAACTTCAATTATAAGTCCGTCCGCTCCTGCAGCTATAGCAGCACGAGCCATTGCTGGTACAAATCTCCACTTTCCAATCCCATGGCTGGGATCGGCAATAACCGGAAGGTGACTTAAATGTTTGATTACTGGAATAGCACAGAGATCCAGGGTGTTGCGTGTATAAGTATCAAAACTGCGTATACCGCGCTCACACATAATTACGTTATGATTTCCTCCGGCCATAATATACTCTGCCGCCATCAGCCATTCTTCTACAGTAGCTGAAAGACCCCTTTTAAGAAGGACTGGTTTATTAACAGAAGACACTTCCTTTAATAAAACAAAGTTCTGCATATTACGGGCGCCGATTTGGATTATGTCGGTATATTCATTAACCACCTCTACAGCGCGCGTATCCATTACTTCGGTAACAATACTAAGGCCTGTGGCTTCCCTGGCCTCAGCGAGCAGCTTGAGCCCTTCCTCCTCCAATCCCTGAAAAGAATATGGCGAGGTCCGCGGCTTAAAGGCGCCGCCGCGCAGAATAGTAGCGCCTGCCTCTTTAACCTGACGGGCAGTTTCAAAAAGCTGTTCCCGGCTTTCAACGGCGCAAGGTCCTGCCATTACATGTAACGTATCGCCGCCGATAACCAGGTTTCCTACCTTTACCAGGGAATCCTCTTGTTTGAAAGTCCTGCTGGCCAGTTTAAACGGCTGAAGAATGGGAACGATTTTTTCTACTCCAGGCATTACCTCCAGACCAAGGACTTCGGGATAATTACGCTTGTCTCCTATAACGCCGATTAATGTTTGATCCGTACCGCGTGAAACATGCGCTTGTAATCCGGCATCTTCAACCCGTTTGATAACAGCGTCGATCTGCTCCTCTTTCGCCCCGTTATCCATAACAACAATCATTACCCCAACCTCTTCTCTTATGCTTCTTTTTTCTCTATCTTTATAACATATTAGCATAGCTGTTTGCCTCAAGCAATCTCTTTTTATTAAGAAGGAGCCATCTTTATGTCTTTTATTAAAGAACTTACTTGGAACAATATTGTTTATGAATCTTTTGCTTCCGCGATAATTTCTACAAGGGTGTTTAGAATCCTCAAAAGGCAGATCGGGAATTATTAATCCATCTGCTCCTGCGAAAAGAACCGTAATAACCATTTTCATCCGGCAATGTTTCAGGGTTTTTCATGAATGAGATACCTCTTTCACCGAATTGATAAACTGCATAATTTTTACGGGATCTTTTTTCTTGTCTGTCTCGACCCCGCTGCTGACATCCACACCATCCAGCCTCACGGACAGGACAGCTTCCTTTACATTGGAATGATTTAAGCCTCCCGCCAGAATCACAGGTTTTGTCCTGTTTATGGATTCGAGGATTTTCCAGTCAAAGACTTTACCTGTCCCGCCGGCCTTACCCGGCAAGAAGGTATCAACTAGAACGGCGTCAACAGGGTAAGCATCTATTAGACTGAATAAAGGGCTTTGAACGTTGAAGGCCTTGATAACCTTACAGTGACGGTTAACCTGCCGGCAGTATTCCTGTGATTCCCCGCCATGCAGCTGAGCAATATCCAGGCGGCAAAACTCTACTATTTGCAGAACTTCTCCAATTGGTGAATTAACAAACACACCAGCTTTTAAGACCTTTGGCGGAAGTTCCAGAGAAATTAAGCGGGCCGCTTCCGGTGTAATCCTTCTTATACTGGGCGCAAAAACAAAACCCAGCGCATCTGCTCCGGCTTCCGCTGAATAAAGGGCGGTTTTTAAATCAGTCATACCGCAAATCTTTATCCAGACCATATCAAGATACTCCCGTCAGTTCTTTTATTTTTGCTTCAATATTTTCACTGCGCATTAAAACTTCACCGACCAGGACTGCGTCTATTTTATTGCGGTATAACTCATCAACCTGCAGCCTGCCGCTTATTCCGCTTTCGCTGACTATAACTGTGGATTGATCGGTTATATAGCGCCGCAGGTTAAAAGTAACATTTAAATCAACTTCAAACGTTTTTAGATTCCGGTTGTTAATACCGATTAAAGAAGCGCCTGAATCCAAGGCCATTTGGAGTTCTTCCCTGTTATGGACTTCTACGAAGCACTCCAGGCTCAACTCTGAGGCCAATTTTTGAAAGAAGACAAGTTCTTGTTCTTGAAGAGCTGCGACAATCAGCAGCAGTGCGTCTCCGCCAAGTTTTTTTGTTTCATAAATCTGATATGGGTCAATGATAAAGTCCTTGCGCAAAACTGGCAGTTCCGTTCTTGAATGCACCAACTGAAGATATTCCGGTTTTCCATAAAAGAAATTTTCTTCGGTAATTACGGAAATAGCGGAAGCTCCGCCGCGGGTAAAGGCATCAGCAATTTCTTCCGGATTGAAATTGGACCGGATTAATCCTTTTGAAGGAGATGCCTTTTTAACCTCTGCCAGAATGGCTATTCCGTCCTGCTTTCTAAGAGCGGATTTTAACGACCTGCATGGCGGCATGTCTTCTATATTACTCGTAAGTAAAGATAAAGGGCAATTTTCTTTGTGTCTTTCTAAATCATGCCTTTTGCGGGAAATGATCTGTTCTAAGATCACTGACTGCTCACCTGTTCTTTCGCCGAGTTGGTAAACCTGATCAGGTGCTGAAGCTTCTTCAATGCGGAACCGTTTGATATGCTTTCTGCCGCCAGATCAATTCCTTCGGAAAAATCCTTCGCCAAACCGGACGCCACCAATCCAAAGGCTGCATTAATTAAAACGGCATCCCTGCGCGGACCGGGCTCTCCATTTAAAATAGACAAGGTGTGCACAGCGTTTTCAGATGGAGATCCCCCTAAAAGCTCCTTTACCGGAGATCTCTGCAGGCCGTATTTTTCGGGATCAACCGTATATTCGCTTATCTCTCCATTTTTTATTTCGCATATATAGGCAGGTCCGGAAAGTGAAATTTCATCAAGTCCCTGGTCGCCGTGGATGATAAAAGAATGCTCAGTGCCTAAACGGGCGAGCACACCGCCCAGCTTTGCCGTAAGCTCACGATTATATACTCCCAGTATCTGCGCTTTTGCCCCGGCCGGATTGGTCAACGGGCCCAATACATTAAAAACTGTGCGGATTCCGATTTCCCGGCGCGGTCCCGCGACGTGCTTCATAGCCGAGTGCATTAACGGCGCAAACAGGAAAGCAATACCGGTTTCTTCGAGACAGGATTCAACCTGATCCGGTTCCAGGTCAATGCGAACATTTAAGGCCTCAAGGAGGTCAGCCGAACCGCATTTGCTGGAGACTGAGCGATTGCCGTGTTTTGCGACCGGAACTCCAGCTCCGGCTATTACTAATGCTGCAGTGGTGGATATATTAAATGTGTTGGCGCCGTCTCCGCCCGTCCCGCAGGTGTCGACGACGACCGGATATTTAGTATTAATGCGGGTCGCTTTTTTGCGCATCACTTTCACAAAACCAGTAATCTCTTCAACAGTTTCCCCTTTTAATCTCAACGAGACCAAAAGCGCCGCTATCTGCGCGGAGGTAGCCTGACCTTCCATAATAGCTTCCATAACATTTTCAGACTGGCATTCCGTCAGGTCTTTACCCGCTGTAAGGTATTCAATTGCTTCCTTGATTATTGAAATATCCTGAGACATCTTTATCTCCTCTTTCTTTGATATTGTTGATAATAAAATTGCGCAGCAGATCAAGGCCGTACTCGGTTAAAATTGATTCCGGGTGGAACTGAACACCTTCGACCGGCAGTTCCTTATGCCGCAGGCCCATAATTTCACCTTCCGAAGTCCAGGCGCTGACCGCCAGGCAGGAGGGTAGTTCTTCACTTGAGACCATCAAGGAATGATAACGGGTTGCCTGAAACGGTGACGGTATATCTTTGTAAATCCCACCGCCATCGTGGTAAATCAAAGATGTTTTTCCGTGCATCAAGCGTCCGGCGTTGACTACACGCCCGCCAAAGGCCTGGCCGATGGCTTGGTGCCCTAGACAGACACCCAGTATGGGTATACGGCCGGCCAATTTGCTGATTACATCAAGTGAAATTCCTGCTTGATCAGGTGAACCGGGCCCCGGGGAGATGACGATATGAGTCGGGTTTATTTCTTCCAGCTGGGGAAGACTAATCTGGTCGTTGCGCCAAACGCCCACTTCTACCTTTAATTGTCCGAAATACTGCACCAGGTTGAAGGTAAATGAGTCGTAGTTGTCGATCATCACCAGCAACTTAAGCCACCTCCTTTTGTTGATGAATTTTTATCCTTTTTGTGAAAGAGCAACAGTTTGAAATAATGCCTGGGCCTTATTAACGGTTTCCTGATACTCTTTTTCAGGTTCCGAGTCAGCGACAATTCCTGCTCCCGCCTGGATATACGCATGATTTTGGTGAAATAAAATAGTCCTGATCGTGATCGCGGAGTCCAGATTGCCATTATAGCCAAAATACCCGACCGCCCCTGCATAAGGTCCCCGTTTTGACGGTTCAAGTTCGTCGATAATTTCCATAGCCCTTACTTTAGGGGCTCCGGAAACCGTCCCTGCCGGGAAACACGACTTTAATGCGTCAAACGCCGTAAGACCAGGGGAAAGTTTACCGCGGACAGCGGATACCAGGTGCATAACATGTGAGTATTTTTCTACTTCCATAAAATGAGGGACTTCGACTGTGCCGGGTTTGCAGACACGTCCCAGGTCGTTTCGTCCCAAGTCGACAAGCATAATATGTTCCGCTTTTTCTTTGGGGTCGTCTAAGAGATCCAGGCTTAATCGTTCATCCTCCAGGTGAGTTTCGCCGCGTGGTCTTGTTCCTGCAATCGGCCTGGTTTCAACTTCATCTTCCTCAACACGCACCAGCATTTCCGGCGAGGAACCGGCTATAACCAGATTGCCGAAATCAATGTAATAAAGGTAGGGAGAGGGATTTATTGAACGCAAACGCCGGTATGTCTGAAAAGGATCGCCTTCAAAGGGAAGGCGGAAACGCTGCGAAAGCACGACCTGAAGGATATCTCCTTTTCTGATATATTCTTTTGCTTTAACCACGCCATTTAGAAAATCTTCATATCTCATATTGCTTTCGATGCCGGATACGCTTATTTTTTCTTCAGACCTAGCTGTTAAAAAATCATTATCGCCGGTAACGGGCGCTCTTAACTTCTTAAAAAACTGCTCAATTTTTTCCACGGCCAGGGAATAGGACTTTTCCGGAGATTCATTCATCATGTTGTTAACCACGATTCGCAGTGAATGGCGCAGGTGGTCAAAAATCAGAATTATCCCGCAAAACATGAACATGCAATCACAAAGACCTAAATCATCTTTTGCTGTATGAGGGAGCCTTTCTAGCCATTGCGACATTTCATAACCGAAATAACCGACCGCTCCTCCAAAAAACCTTGGCATCACTGTTTGAACAGGTGTTTTATAGGCGCTGAGGAGATTGCTTAGGATTTTGAAGGGATCTCCTGTTACTTCCTTGGTAACATCGTCTGAACCATTCTTGATCTGGCCGTGATCACCAAGGTGGCTGTATAGAATTGCAGGATCAAGACCAATAAAAGAATAGCGGGCAATCTTTTCTTTTCCTTCAACGCTTTCCAGAAGAAAAGACGGTCTTCCGCCAGCTGTTTTCCTGAACAATGTTATTGGTGTTTCGGTATCAGCGGGGAATTCGCAACTGACAGGAACCAGGTTGTAGGATCTGCTTAATTGGATATACTCATTTAGCCCCGGTTCAATCAATATAATTTTTCACCTCCTGCGCATAAATAAAAAAACCGATGTCTGCAGACGAACATCGGTTTTGTGCAAAATATAACAACCATGCTCATCTCAACTCTCCTAAACTAACTCAACTCAGCTAAACTAGATAATTATTTATTTTTTAATATTCTAATTATGAAATAAACAAAAGTCAATTGTTATTTGTTCTCATTCTGTGATAATCTGTATTCATAAGGAAACAGGAAAAGAACGCTCACCTTTTAACATTTTACTTAAAAAAAAGGCCTGTCAACTTTATGCCGGACAGACCTTCTAAGCTTCACGTTTTTCGAGATATCTTTCCAGCTTTCGCTTAACCCTCTGCAGGGCGTTGTCGATTGATTTTACATGACGTTTCAAGTCCTCTGCGATTTCCTGGTAAGACTTGCCTTCCAGGTAGGACATAAGCACCTTCCATTCCAAAGAGCTTAGTATTTCACCCATTTTTTCCTCTATGTCGTAATATTCTTCCCTGCTGATGATCATTTCTTCGGGATCCGCTACTTTGGAACTGGAAATGATATCTAACAAAGTGCGGTCGGAATCTTCTTCGTAGACAGGTTTATTTAAGGATACATAAGAATTTAGTGGAATATGTTTTTGTCTTGTAGCTGTTTTAATGGCGGTAATTATCTGTCTTGTAATACATAATTCCGCAAAGGCCCGGAAGGATGAGAGTTTGTCCGTCCTGAAATCGCGAATAGCCTTATAAAGACCAATCATACCTTCCTGGATAATATCTTCCCTGTCTGCCCCTACTAGGAAATAGGAACGTGCTTTTGCACGTACAAAATTCTTATATTTGTTGATTAGAAATTCTAAGGCGCCAATATCACCTTCCCTGGCAAACTCAACTACTTCTTCATCAATCATTAACTGGTAAGAGGCAGCGATATCTCTTTGAATACTTAGATTCACTATATCCCCCCACTTTTATAGTCTAATCGGTTAGTTAAATAATGTGTAGTTATTGAGTTACCCTTGGACGACCTCATTGGCCTATTATAACGTAGGGTAAAATCCCCGTCAAGAAAAAATCCAATTTAACTTCTTTTACGACGCCATTTTTCAAAAATCAAACGTATGTTTTCGTTTAAGCTTTTCTCCAAATAGCCGTCAACAGGAGTTCCGCCCGTAGAATAGTGTTCCGTATCTTTTTTTACACGTTCTATCCAGGAAAGCAGTTCTTTAGGTGTAAGCCGGAATGCTCCGTATCCAAGTATCATCCGCTGTTCCAGCCAATCTGATGTTGCTACATAAACGGTTCCCCGTCCTGAAAATTCTTTCGAGAGCTTTTCAATGACGTTGTCGGCGGTTTCTCCTTCTATGGTATAAATTACTTTTAAACCGAATGTGTTTTCAACTTCATGCTGAGAGTCTTTTGTTTTTGCGGCGTCGAAAACAATTATTGTTTCAATGCCCGTTAAAGCGGCATGATTGACTAATATATTGATGAGCTTGTTCCTTGCGCTTTCCAGACCATTTTTTTTTAGCTCATCAGATGTTTCCGGCCAGGCAAAAATAACGTTATAACCATCAACGATCAGTCGCTCTCCCATGAGCAGCCAATCTCCTTTGCCTGAATACTTCATAAGCCAGCAGGGCTGCGGCTACTGAAGCATTTAATGAATTTAACCTGCCTGCCATTGGCAAACCAACCAAAATGTCACAATTTTTTCTGATCAGAGGGCCGAGTCCCTTTCCCTCGCCTCCTATGACAAGAGCTACAGGTCCATCAAGGCGGGAATCCCAAAAAATCTCTTTTGCCAAAGGGTGTGCTCCTACTATCCAGATATTTTTTTGCTTAAGATATTTTATTGTCTGGACCATGTTCGTTACCCTGCATACAGGCACGTATTCGAATGCTCCTGCCGAAGCTTTAACAGCCGCCGGCGTGAGTGACACACTGCGATGCGCTGTAATTACTATACCATGCGCGCCGACTGCTTCAGCGGTACGGGCAATGGCGCCAAGGTTGCGCGGATCATTAAGTTCCGGCAGAAGGAATAAAAAGGGCTCTGACCCTGCGGAAAGCAACAACTCATCAATTGAAAGATAACCTTTAGCGGAGCATAGGGCAGCGGTACCCTGGTGTACGACTCCGGGGAACATTTTATCCAGGTATGTTCTTTCGACAAAGACAACGGGAATATTTTTCTCTCTGGCCAGCATTCTGATTTCATGTCCGGGGCCGGTGTCTGTTTTTCCGGCCAGAAGAAGCTTGTTGATTGGGCGGTTGGCCTTTAGGGCCTCCCGCACAGGATTGCGCCCGACAATATAATCTTCATGTACCCCGTCCGGGTTCACCTAGGATTTCACCTGCTTTTATTCTTGCGGGATTTCGCTTGCGTCTACCGCCTCACGGGCCATTGTTAACACTTCCTGGAGACGGGTATAGTTCTGCTTTAGATACAAATAACCGACTAGCGCCTCCAGACCCGTACTATAATGGTAATGACCAATATCTTTCCCTTTTTTCAAATGTCCGCTTTTAGCGTTGCGTCCTCTTCTGGCCACTGCCGCTTCATCGTCACTTAAACTTTTCTCAAGAGAGCGTATGGAAATTGCCTGTTTTTCGGCCTGAACATAACCGGTTGCTTTTTTATGCAATACATTAAGCCGTGTTATACCCTGTTCAATGAGATACTGGCGGACGTATAAATCATAAACAGCATCGCCCAGATAAGCCAGCACTAAAACCGGAATTTCTTCGGGAGGACATTTTCCATTCTGCAAAAAACTGTTCACCTGCTTTTTAGGGGGTCAGGCTTGACTTATTATAAAAATTGACTTATTGGGAAGCAAAAAGAACGTCCCCTTGCTTCCCAAAAAGAACGTCCCCTTGCTTCCTGGAAGCAAAAAGAACGTCCCCTTGCTTCCCGTCCCCTTGCTTCCCCCTTGCTTCCTTCGCCGGATCATTTTGATGGTTTTACTGAACGCTTATTTTCCATCTGGCGCCGTCCGGAGTATCTTCTATTATAATACCCATTTCATTCAGACCGTTGCGGATCCGGTCAGCTGTTGGCCAGTCTTTTTTTGTACGGGCTTCCTGACGGATTTCTAAAAGCAACTCAATTAAGGATTGGACCAGGCTGTCATCGGTATGTGGTTTCTCCTCAAGGATAAATTTACCGTCGGGACCTGTTTTAAACAGCCCCAGAACGTTGTTAAAGTATGCATACAGCTCAATTGCATCGATTAAATCAGCTTTGCCAAATATTGTGTTTTGGTTTAAAAACGTATTTACTTCTTTGGCGGCCTCAAAGAAAATACCGATAGCCAGAGCGGTGTTAAAGTCATCATCCATTGCCTGGTTAAAACGTTTTTTTAAATCAATTAGCTTCGTCTGAAAATCTGAATCTTTTTCTTTAAGCTCAGCTGACGACCGTTTTTTGATGGCTTCCTCAAGCAGATCAATGCTGTTCTTTAGGCGTTCCAACCCTTGTCCCGATGCTTCCAGCTTTTCAAAATCAAAATCTAACGGACTGCGGTAATGTGTGGAAAGAAGGAAAAAGCGTACTGAAAGGGGATTAAATTTTTCCAGGATCTCTCTGACTAAAAAAAAGTTGCCTAATGATTTTGACATTTTATCCTGGTTAATGGTAATAAAACCATTATGAATCCAGTATCGCGCAAAAGGTTTCCCTGTAGCGGCTTCTGATTGGGCGATTTCATTTTCGTGGTGGGGGAAGATAAGGTCCATCCCTCCTCCATGAATATCAAAACCGGAACCAAGGTATTTCAAAGACATTACCGAACATTCTATGTGCCAGCCAGGTCGCCCGGCGCCCCAGGGGCTTTCCCAGAAGGGTTCACCTTCTTTGGCTGCCTTCCAGAGCGCAAAATCGGCCGGGTTTTTTTTCCTGGGATCTACCTCTACCCTTGCGCCAGAAAGTATCTCATCGCTTGATCTATGGGATAGTTTACCATATTTCGGAAAAGACGGAACGTCAAAATATACATCACCTTCAATTTCGTAGGCAAATCCTTTTTCTATTAAAGCAGAGACCATTTCCATGATTTCTTTCATGTGTTCGGAAACCCTGGGGTGGCGGTTTGCCCTGGCCACGTTTAAAGCATCGGCATCCTTGTAATATTCTTCGATATATTTTTGAGAAACAGTTGCTGCGTCTGACCCTTCCTCAAGGGATTTTTTAATGATCTTGTCGTCTATGTCAGTGAAGTTCTGGATGTAGTTAACCTGAAATCCCAGCTGCGTGAAGTAGCGGCGTACGGTATCGAAGAAAACGAGAGGCCGGGCGTTTCCAAGATGGATATAGTTGTAGGTTGTAGGGCCGCATACGTAAATGGATACTTTACCGTCCTCACGGGGGATAAACTTTTCTTTTCGTCTCGTTAAAGTATTATAGATTTCCAAAGTATACTTCTCCTTTTTAAGTCTATTATACCGGCAATTATCATGAAGGAAGACAACTGCTAAGCGTGCTCATCGCCTCACGCAGCAACGCATAAAAAAACCGAAAGATCACAATGTATTAGACATGGCAATACTTTGGTTTGTGGTGTATAAAAGCAATAAACCACAGCTCCAGCGGAACTGTGGTTTTATTGCTTAATATTGTTTAAGTCTTTCAAGCTCTTCCAGCAGCCTGTCGTTTAAAACCCTGATGTACGTTCCTTTCATACCCAGGGACTTTGATTCAATGACACCGGCGCTTTCAAATTTACGCAGAGCGTTTACAATAACCGATCGGGTTATTCCCACACTATCCGCTATTTTGCTGGCCACCAGGAGGCCTTCATCGCCGTTCAACTCTTCAAAAATATGGTGTACCGCATCCAGTTCCGAATATGAAAGTGTGCCGATAGCAATTTGCACTGCCGCTCTCTTGCGGGCTTCTTCTTCCATACGTCCTGCCCTGGCGCGAAGAATTTCCATGCCGATAACTGTAGCGCCATATTCAGCCAAGATAAGGTCTTCATCATTAAACATCGTCTCAAATTTGGCCAGCACAAGAGTCCCCAATCTTGAACCAGCCCCCACAATAGGTACTACCGTCACAACTTTATTGTTGAATTTACAACTTGTCTGCTGGCTAAAAACACATGTGCCCGGTGTCTGTGAAAAATTAGCGTTTGTTTCATCCATGTGCAGCAACGTTTCGTTGTATTCCTCAGGAAAACCAACAGGGGATTCAACAAAGTTATCCATTATTTCACAACTAAAACCTTTCAGGTATGTGTACCCGAGGGGTTTACCGCGCCGGTCGATGATATAAACGCTGCATCCGATGTTTTCTCCCAGAATGCCCGCTATTTCTTTAAAATCGACAGGATATCCTGCGGATTTCTGCAGTAATCTGTTTAAGGAACGTGTTTTATCAAGAAGGTTGCGCATTTTAATCAATTCCTCTCTAGAATTATTTCTTCTTAACCAGGAAAACAGTTCTTTAAAGAGGAATACACTTTGCTATAGGATATAACGGCTAAGATCCTCGCTTTTGACTATCTCCCCGAGTTTCTGACGGACATATATTTCATCTATAGAAATAGTTTGCCCCGTCATTTCACTAGCATTAAAAGAAATATCTTCCAGCAGCTTTTCCATAATGGTGTGAAGCCTTCTGGCACCTATATTCTCTGTTTGCTCGTTAACAGTATAAGCGATTTTTGCAATCTCTGCAAGAGAATTTTTTGAAAATTGTATCTCTAATCCTTCTGTTGCCATCAGACTGGTATATTGCTTAATAAGTGAGTTCTCAGGCTCGGTAAGGATTTGCAAAAAGTTCTGCTGGGTTAAGCTGTCAAGCTCTACTCGAAGCGGAAAACGTCCCTGGAGTTCGGGAATCAGATCGGAAGGCTTTACTCCGTGAAAAGCGCCTGCGGCAATAAACAGTATGTGATCAGTTCTGACAGGTCCGTATTTTGTCATTACGGTTGAACCTTCAACAATCGGCAGGATATCCCTTTGAACGCCGCCCCGGGAAACATCCGGCCCGTGTCCGCTGTCGCGGCCTGCGATTTTATCTATCTCATCCAGGAAGACAATCCCGTCCTCCTCAGATCTTTTTATTGCTTCGGAATATACTTCATCCATGTCAATAAGCTTTTGGGCTTCCTGCTGTGTCAGGATTTTGCGGGCCTCCGTTACAGTAACTTTTCTCCTGCGTTTCTTTTTGGGTAAAATCCCGCCAAGCATATCCTGAATATTAATGCCCATCTCTTCCATTCCGGAACCAGTAAAGACTTCAAGCATAGGAGGCGCCGCGTCTTCAACCTCTATTTCCAGGTATTCCGTTTCAAGTTCCCCTTTAGCCAGCCTGCTGCGAAGGTTTTCTCTTTCAAACTGAATACGGCGGTTTTTCTGTTCCTGGATTTGATCAACCTGTTCTGTTTGTTTCGTCCCGCCGAAGAGCATCTCCAAAGGGTTGCGGAGGTTTGATTCCTGTCTGTACAGAGGAGCAAGGAGTTCAATTATTCTTTCTTCTGCTATCATTCTTGCTTTTTCCTCAACCATAGTAATCTTTTCTTGTTTGACCATCCGGATGGAAGTTTCTAAAAGATCCCTGATCATACCTTCTACATCCCTGCCAACATAGCCAATCTCGGTAAATTTTGTTGCCTCAACCTTAACAAAGGGCGCCTTAACAAGTCTTGCGAGCCTGCGCGCTATTTCTGTTTTACCAACACCGGTCGGGCCAATCATAAGAATATTCTTGGGAACTATTTCTTCCCTCAGATCCTCGGGAAGCTTACTGCGCCGGTACCGGTTGCGGAGCGCTATCGAAACGGCTTTTTTTGCCTTTTCCTGTCCGACAATAAATTTATTTAACTCCTTCATAGTATCCCGCGGGGTTAATCCTTCCATTTGTTTTTCCTCCCTTTTATGTTTGCGAATTATCCGTTGTTTCACTGCCCTCGCGTGATAGCAAATCCGGCTTTAATTCTTCAACTGTAATTTCCTTGTTGGTGTAGACACAAATATCCGACGCTATTTCCATGGCTTCACGGGCAATTTCCGGAGCTGTAAGCTGCGTATGTTTTAATAAAGCCCTTGCCGAAGCAAGAGCGTAAGGCCCGCCGGACCCGATGGCTGCTATGCCGTCGTCTGGTTCAATTACTTCCCCGCCTCCGGATATAACAAGCAAATGGTCAAGATCAACAATGATCAAGAGCGCTTCCAGCCGGCGAAGAACTCTGTCCGTCCGCCAATCCTTGGCCAGTTCAACGGCTGCCCTTTGAATGTTTCCGTTGTATGTCTCCAACTTGGCTTCAAATTTTTCAAAAAGGGCGAAGGCGTCAGCCACAGACCCTGCAAAACCGGCCAATACGCGGTTGTTATACAAACGCCTGATTTTTTTTGCCCTGTGTTTTAAAATTGTATTTTGACCAAAGGTAACCTGGCCGTCACCTGCCATGGCCACTTGGCCGTTTCTTCTAACTGCTACAATAGTTGTCGAGTGAAACACTATAATCATCCTTCTTTAAATTTTGATCTTATGCCCGGGGATGAAATTGCTGGTAAACTTTCTTTAATTTCTCCTGCGTAACATGAGTATATACCTGGGTAGTTGACAGACGCTTATGGCCGAGCAACTCCTGTACTGTTCTTATATCAGCTCCCTTGTCCAGCATGTGAGTGGCATAAGTATGGCGAAGCAGGTGGGGGTTTACATGACGGTTAAGGCGGCTTTTATAGACCTGTTTATTTATTATCCCGCGTATTCCCCTGGTGGTCAGCCTTTTTCCTGTTCTGTTTAGAAAGACGGCCTGTTCAGAATCAAGTCCGCCGGCGAGTCTTGGCCTGCCGTCCTCCAGATAAATTCTTAGACTATCGGCCGCAGGGAATCCAATGGGTATAATCCGTTCTTTGTTACCCTTGCCCATAAGTTTTAAATAACGGGAAGCCAGGTCTAGATCACTTAAATTTAAATTAACCAGTTCACTAACCCGCATACCTGAAGCATAGAGAGTTTCCAGCAGGGCGCGGTCCCTTAGTCCTAAAGGGCTGTTTCTTGATGGGGCTTCAACCAGAGCCTTGCATTCATCTTCGAATAAAAACGAAGGCAGCCGTTTCTCCAGCCGCAAGTAGCTTATTCTGGAAAACGGGTTGTCTTTAATTAATTCTTCCCTGCTTAAATATTTATAGAAAGATCTCCAACCAGCCAGCTTTCTGTTAATACTTGAACGGGCGAGTTTTTCCCTGTGCAGTTTCGCTAAATAAGCCCGGATAAGCTGGTAGCTGATATCGCCAGGCTGCAGTTCAAAATCTTTCTTTCTAAGAGAATGTGAAAAAAAATCTATTCCCTGAAACAGATCCCGCTGGTAACTTTCCAGTGTATGGACAGAAACATTTTTTTCTAACTGCAGATAGTCAAGAAATCTGTCAACATACGGATACATCAAGTTGTTGCCTTCTTTTTTACTGCATTATTACTTGTATTTCTTTTCTGGAGTTTTTTCTTCTGACCAGCTTTTCTATTTGGAGCACTATTTTCCGCTGCAGAATTATAGCCGCACTCAGCATTAATACATGAAAGACGTTGTCCACCGCTGCTTTCCTTTGAAACCATTAGTCCGCCGCAGCGGGGGCATTTCTCCGGGCTGGGTTCATACCAGGTGACAAAGTTGCATTCGGGATAACGGCTGCAGCCGAAAAAACGGCGTCCTTTTTTACTCTGCCGCACGACCAGTTCACCGTCACATTGCGGACAGGGTACTCCCGTAGACGCAACCAGAGGTTTAAGATAGCGGCACTCCGGAAATCCCGGACAGGCCAGAAATTTGCCGTGCCTGCCGAACTTGATAACCATATTTCTGCCGCATTTTATACATTTTTCTTCAGTTTGTTCTTCCTGCAGCATTACTTTTTCAATCTTTTCAGACGCTGTTTCGACGGTTTCCCTGAAAGGAAAATAGAAATCCCGAAGCATTTCGACCCAATCCATTTTACCCTCTTCAATTTTATCGAGTTTTTCCTCGATCATTGCTGTAAATTCAACATCTATAATGTTATGAAAATGATTTTTAAGAAGATCGACAACAACTTTGCCTAATTCGGTAGGCACAAACTGCTTTTTTAACCTGTTCACATAACCTCGTCTTAAGATAGTCTCTACAATCGGAGCGTAAGTACTGGGCCTGCCAATTCCTTTCTCCTCCAGTGTTTTAATTAATGTAGCGTCGGTATAACGTGGAGGCGGTTGGGTGAAATGTTGTTTCGGAGCCAAAGACTTGGCTTTATATAGATCACCTTCAAAAAGCTTTGGCAGTGTTACGTCAAATTCCTTTAATTCATCCTGGCCGGATTCAATGTAAACACGCATGAATCCGGGAAATTTAATAATTGAACCTGAAGTCCTGAAAAGATAGATTCCTGTAACCATGTCTACACTGGTAGTTTCAATCAGCGCCGGACTCATCTGGCTGGCGGCAAACCGTGACCAGATAAGTTTGTATAGTTTATACTGGTCTCTTGATAAATATTTCTTTACCATTTCCGGTTCGCGGTAGATGGATGTCGGTCTGATGGCCTCGTGAGCATCCTGAATTTTCCCTTTTTGTCCGGCCTGTTTTTGAAAGCTTGAGACGAATTCCTGGCCAAACCTTTCCTTAAGAAAACTCACTGCTTCTGCCTGGGCAGATTCAGAGATCCTGGTTGAATCGGTTCTTATATATGTAACAAGTCCAACCGGAGTTTTTTCACCCACATCCAGACCTTCGTATAACTGCTGAACAATCCCCATTGTCCGTCTGGCTGTATAATTTAATTTGTGATATGCTTCCTGCTGCAGGGTACTGGTTGTAAACGGCGGGGACGGGTAGCGGGTTTTTTCCTGAGTCGTAATCTTTTTTACATGATAGGAAACTCCGGTAAGATCTTTGACAATTTTATCGACCTGTTTTTTATCTGAGATGACTGCTTTTTCGTTATTTATTTTGTATAACTTTGCTTCGAAGGAGACACCGTCTTTTTGAGCAAAGTTAACAGTAATCGTCCAATATTCTTCGGGTACGAAGGATTCAATCTCGTTTTCCCGATCACAAATCAGACGGATTGCGACGGACTGCACTCGTCCCGCGCTCAACCCATTCTTTACTTTTCGCCATAACAGGGGGCTCAGATTATAACCCACCAGACGGTCTAAAATACGCCGCGCCTGCTGGGAATTAACACGGTTGAAATCTATTTCACGCGGAGTTTTAATAGCTTTCTGGACGGCCTGTTTGGTTACCTCATTGAATTCAACGCGGCAGGGGCTGTCTTTCAGCTTCAGCATTTCGCGCAGGTGCCAGGCAATGGCTTCACCTTCACGGTCAGGATCAGGGGCAAGTAAAACGTGATCAACTTTTTTTACCGCTGATTTCAGATCTTTGATTATTTCACCTTTCCCTCTGATTGTAATATACTTCGGTTGGAAACTTTCTTCGGTTTGAATTCCCAGGCTGCTTCGCGGCAGGTCCCTTACATGCCCCATCGAAGCTTTGACAGTATATTTACTTCCCAGGAACTTGCTGAGACTTCTTGCTTTGGTTGGTGATTCGACTATAACCAGCGTTTTTGTCAATAATACTCACTCCTTCCCTTCTGAAGTATCAACTGCTCGTTATCTTTATATGCGAGTATACATTAAAAAACAATTTTTCAAAAGTCAATAATAAAAGATGGCTAAATTCTATTCGTGTGAAGTATATAATCTGCCCGGCAGTTGTCTGACCAGTCCCTTGATTTCCAGGAACATAAGCGCTGCTAATGTTTCCTGCGCAGAGAGCCTCAACTTTTCTATTATATCGTCAAGATCGCATGTATTGCCAATAAGCAAATGATAAATATTTTCTTCAACCAGGCTCATTTTGGGGAGAACCTTTGTTTCTATTTCGTCATGTTTGAATAAACAGCCGAGCCCGATTTCTTCAAAAATGTCTTCCGTCTTTTCAACCAGGCGGGCGCCCTGTTTGATCAGACGGTTTGTTCCTATGCTCATGTGGCTGTTTATGTTTCCAGGCACAGCCAGTACTTCCCTGCCCTGTTCAAGAGCGCAATCGGCTGTAATTAATGAGCCGCTTCGCTCGGATGCTTCAATCACAACGATTGCCTTGGAAAGGCCGCTGATAATCCGGTTTCTGACAGGAAAATGCCATGCTTCCGGAGGAGAACCCAGAGGGTATTCACTGATCACTGCGCCACTTAACGGAATATTATCCTGAAGCTCCCGGTTTTCTCGCGGGTAAACAAGATCAATGCCATTTCCCAGGACTGCAATAGTCCGGCCGCCGGCTTTCAAGGCGCCCCTATGAGCGCTGCTGTCAATACCCCTGGCCAGGCCGCTGACAACTGTTAAGCCGCTTTCCGCTAATTCTGCCGCTATCTTTTCGGAAACTGTTTTTCCGTAATGTGTCGGCCGCCTTGAGCCTACAAGGGCAACTGCAACGTTATCCTGTGAAACAAGATCCCCTTTATAAAAGAGTCCTGGCGGTGGATCGAAAATGTTTTTCAATGGCTCGGGATAAGATTGTTCCTGGTAAGTTACATATCCAATTCCTTCTTTGTCCAGTCGAGCCATTTCAATTTCAGGTTCTATATACTTCTTTTTTTTATCCAGGCTTAAGGCAATTTCAGATGAACAACCGCCGATGCTGGTAAGTTCCTTGACGGATGCATTCCAGGCTGTTTTTGGTGAACCAAAACACTCAACAAGATGCCAGATCCGTTTTGCCTGACCAGGCAGCAAAATCTGCCAGCCGAGCCAAAAAGTTTTTTCCTTTATATCCATTATTTTCACCACTTTTTATGGCATTCGTTGAAGGAAGCACGATCTCCTGCCAAATCAGATAATTTTTTCTATTTTAGGATATGGTCGGCATTATTTGCACTGCTATCTTGAAAAATACTTTACATTAGGGAGGTCAACTGCCCATGTGCTCATGTTCGCATCTAAAGGAATTGGCCTTCCCTGTATTGATAATGTTTATCGTTCTTACAGACGGCATCCTACTCCCCTCTGAAAAAGTCTTCATAATTTGTGGCGCTACATTAGCAGCATTGGTCTATCTTGATAATTGGTCTATCTTGATAATTGGTTTTGACTTGTCCGGGTTTATTAAGTATAATAAAATAAATGTATAAATAAATCGATTAGCGGGTGTAGCTCAATGGTAGAGCATCGGCCTTCCAAGCCGAGTACGTGGGTTCGATTCCCATCACCCGCTCCAAATATATCATTTAGTAAAGGGTGGGGATCATGTTGGGCTTTAACCCTTTTGTTTCACCCAGAGCTGACCGGATAAGGCAAAAGATCAATCTTCTCAAGCAAAATCATCCGGATTTATCAAACCGTGAAATTGCCGGTATTATTACGAGTGAAAAATGTTTTAAGTGTGCTTTGGTTGGTATAATTACCGCTCTTCCCGCCCTGGTTCCCGGGGCCGGCTCTTTAATTTCCCTTCTTGGAGGCGCTGCGGTAGACATTGTATTGTTTACTTATCTATTAGCTACTATGGTTGTTGAAATTGCCGCTATATTTGATCGCGATTTAACCGGCAGGGCTTTTCAAAAAGAAGCTTTTTGGGCTTTTATAATAGCTACCGGCACAGGCAGCGCCGGCAGCAAGATTTCCCAATCTGTTGTAGCGGCGTTAACAAAAGAAACATTAAATGGACTGACCGAACGCACGCTTATCTCTCTTGGAGTAAGAAACACCGCACGGGTAGGACTGATTCGGATTATCCCAGTTTTAGGGTTGTTGTTAACGGGAGGGATAAATTACTGGGTGGGTAAAGCGATTGGCAAGCGCGCTCTCAACTATTACGAGAATAAGAATTTTGCAGATGAAAGACCGTATTAATCATATTTCCATTATAATCGGTAAAACCATCGGCCGCCTTCTGGTTTTTTCATAAAGAAACTTGTTCAGAGTTTCCTTGACTTGAGATTTAATTGCCCCCCATTCCGAGACCCCCTGTTCATAGCAGTTATCAAGGGCATTTTTTACCCTTTCCCGTGCTTCGTCCATCAATTGTTCTGACTCCCGTACATAAACAAAACCGCGGGATACAATATCCGGACCTGCCATAACCAAACCAGTTTCTCTGTCAATAGTTACAACAACTATTAAGATGCCATCTTGAGACAGTTGTTTGCGGTCGCGCAAAACAACGTTCCCTACGTCGCCTATTCCAAGGCCGTCGACAAGCACACGGCCGGCTGATACCCTGCCGGCTAACCTTCCTGAACGATGTGTAAATTCCAGCACCTGGCCATTTTCAATAATGAAAACTCTTGAAGCGGGAATTCCCATGCTTTGGGCCAGTTCTGCATGTTTGATCAGCATTCTGTATTCGCCATGAATAGGCACGAAAAATTTCGGTTTGATGAGGTTAATCATCAGCCGGAGTTCCTCCTGGCTGGCATGACCGCTCACATGAACACCTGAGATATTTTCATGGATGACATGGGCTCCCTTCTTAAACAACAAATCAATAACCCTGGAGACCAGCTTTTCATTTCCCGGGATTGGCGCTGCGGAAATTATTACTGTATCACCGGGAAGAATATCAACCTGACGGTGGTCACCCCATGCCATTCTGGTTAACGCGGACATCGGTTCACCCTGACTGCCTGTGCTTAAAATAACGACCTTGTCGCCTGGAAGCCTGCCTGCTTCATCAAGTTCAACAAGTGTGCCTTCCGGTATAATAAGGTACCCCAGTTCACTGGCAATGGAGATAACATTGACCATACTCCGGCCAATTACAGCTACCTTACGTCCATAATTACAGGCAGTTGTTATTGCCTGTTGCAGACGGTGGATATTTGAAGCGAAAGTAGCAATAATTATTCTTTCTTTTGCGTGCCGGAAAGCCTCGTCGAATGTATTGCCGATGAGGCTCTCGGACATGGTGTAACCAGGCCGCTCAACATTGGTGCTGTCGGACATAAGTACCAAAACGCCTTTTTCACCAAGTTTAGCCAACTGAAATAGATCAGTTATCTGCCCGTCTACCGGTGTAGGGTCGATTTTAAAATCCCCTGTATGTACCAGAACTCCTACAGGAGTGTGGATTGCTATTGCCACAGCGTCCGGCACACTATGGGAAACCCGGATAAAATCGACCTTAAAAGGCCCGATTGCAACTGAATCCCTCGGCTTGACTACTTTTAAGCAGATTTCATCCACAATATCCTGTTCCTTAAGCTTGCCTTCAAGCAAGCTCAAAGTAAGCTTGGTTCCATAAATAGGAACATCAAGCTGTTTGGACAGATAAGGCAAAGCTCCGATATGGTCCTCGTGTCCGTGTGTCAATACAATTCCGCAGACAGAATTTCTGTTTTCCAGAAGATAACTGATATCAGGGATTACTACATCAATTCCTAAAAGTTCTTCTTCAGGAAACATAAGGCCGCAATCAACGACCAGGATATCTTCACCCAGTTTAATTGCCATTATATTTTTACCTATCTCACCCAAGCCGCCTAACGGAATAACGGCCAACTTCGGTTCTTTGGCCAGTTCAGGCACCTCCGCTTAATTAAATAAAAAATCGAACCTTTATACAATATACCACATAAAAGGAAAACCTTTGTCTTTTATTAAACATAAAAAAACTTGTCCTCTTATGATTATATAAAAACTGGACAAGCAGAACAAGCCGTAACAATTCAGCAAAAGAATTATCTAATATTTTTTAGATCCCATCTTTCTAGCCAGGTCCTTTCAATATTTATCTCGAAATTCCTGCCCATTACTTCAAAGTGGTATTCCAACGGTGATATTTTTGCCATTGCTGCAAAACGGAAAGGTTCCGGGTTACCCACAACGTCATTAAAACATTTCAAAGATTGATGCAGGCAGTATGAGACAGTCCCGATTAGGACGCCCGATATAATAATAAATAAGAATTTTCCCTGATTAAACAATTACTTCCTCCAAGCGACATTGCTTTTATACCCAGTGGACCCGATAGGCGCTGCATTGTCAACACTCATTCCGGCGCTCCGTTCCGACAGCAGCGCGGCTCACTTTGGACTGAATACTGATATCTATTTTTGACTATCCTGTTAATTCTTAGTCACTGCCCGAAATTTCTTCACCCAGAACATCAGCAAATAAACGCGCCGTCGCAACCGCTTCCTCGGTTGAATTACTCGCGCTCCCGATTTCTACCAAAAGGGATCTGGGATGCAGAAATTGGTTATACCTTCCTTCGCCGGTGAGCACACCAAGACAAAGGCCTGGGTACTTTTCGCCCAGTTTCTTCGACAGATTGCTTGCGAATTGATAATTATCCTTCCAGTTTGGAAAGGGCTGCCTGGAATCAGAACCAACAACGAAGCAAAGAGGCGCTATTTGCTGGCCGTTTATTTTAACCAGGCTGTTCTTGCGCGATTTTCCCGCATCCCGGTGAATGTCAATTATTACGGAAACTTTTGGGTTATCGGACAAGAAATTACGGACACTTTTTTCTGATTCCCTGTAGGAAACGGCATATTGCAGATCATGAATTTTAACACTATGGACTACTTCTAAACCATAATTCTTCTCCAGAACCTCTTTAACGGCTGAGCCGACGGTTACAACACCCCCACATTTACCATCAAGCCGATCCATACCGTCTGTTAGGGTATATGTTTCACCAGTATGGGTGTGGTAAATAAAAACTGTATTCCGGCCGGTTGGGGGCTGCGGATCAATTGAAGTTTCTTCATCCGGTACTGTAACTGCGGGTTCAGCTGAATCAATTTCTACAGTTTCATCCGGTTTTACAGAAGCTAGAAGAGGTATTTCCGACTGCAGGAGAAATGCAGGTTCAAAGCCTCTCCAGGCAGGCATACCATTGCCGTCATTTTTTTGAAAGATCAAAGGAGAGGCTGACCAGAGCAGCCATTCGGCAACATTGTCGCTTAAAGAAAAAATATTATAAGAAGTTATTGGCCTGTTGACTAAAAAAGAATTAAATTTATTGCCTGTAAAGAATAATAAAGAGAAAACGGCTAATAAAACAGATAAACGAATTACAGCATTTCGGGCAAAGACAAGGAAGAACACGCGAAGGCCCCTTTCCAGTGTTTTCCTATAAAATGATATGCCTGAGAGGGGACATTTATGAGGAAGACAAAAGGGATCAGGTATGAATTCCTTGATCCCTTATCATCATTGTAACCGGTTCATTATAACCGGCGTTGTTAACGTAAAACTGTAGGTACAACTGCATCAATAAGTCCGATAATAAATGCCGAAATCAAGGCGCCAACCAGGGTCACACTAAGGAAACCTGGAATTATAAACTGGGCCAGGTAAATTACAATTGCTGCTACTATAAAACCTACAATTCCTCTGCTCTGCGGACTTACCCTGTCTCCCAGGATTGATTCGACAAGGTAACCTAACAGCGCTATTACCACAGCGGCTACAATGGCGCCGACAAAGCCTCCCTTAACCACAAATCCGGGGGAAAGCCAGCTAACAATGATTAATACAAGAGCTGAAACAACAAAACGGACGACTAGACCAATCCATTGCATTTTTTATTCACCTCCTTATAAAAAGATCATCTTTAGGATAAACAAAAAAAAGATGTTCTATACAGCCCTGGCAGGTTGCTTTTTTTATTTACGCATGTTAAAATGACTCTCATTGGGAGGTGAAGAATAATTGGCAAATACAAAAACAGCTAAAAAAAGGATTAAGATAATCGAGAACCGTACACTTCGCAACGCAAGTATTAAATCAAATTTGCGTACTTTTATCAGGAAGTTTGAAAACGATCTTGCGAATGCAACCGAGGAAGAGAATAGATCAGCATTAAAGAAAGCAGTTGTTGTAATTGATAAGGCAGTATCCAAGGGGATCCTGCATAAAAATAACGCTGCCCATAAGAAATCCCGTTTGATGCGTGCGTTTAATAAAAAAGTAGGTTAAGCAAGTTTAGAAATGCATTCTATAATAAACATTTCCATGGCGGAATAGAAATCCTGTCCACCTGTCTTTACACTTAAATCAAGCTCTAG
Organism: Firmicutes bacterium UBA5766; assembly: GCA_002418775.1. Lineage (GTDB taxonomy): Bacteria > Bacillota > Desulfotomaculia > Desulfotomaculales > Nap2-2B > 46-80. The sequence continues at coordinate 72,387 of DIEU01000033.1, read as the reverse complement.
AAGCTTTTCAAGAATTTCTTTGACCTGAGTTGGTTTAAAGTTGCAGCTTTGAGCCAATATTTTTTTTGCTGCAAAGGCATGAACTCCTAGAGACTGGCTTAAATGTGCTCCTCTGCTTCCCTGTCTGGCCAGTTCCTGAGCCTGCAGAATCAGTCTGAACTGTCTTGCCACCATAAAAGAGATATATGCAAAATTATAACCTGCTTCTAAAAGTCCTTTCAGTCCCTTAAGTCCCTTAGCTGATTCGCGTTCGCCGATAGCATCAACCATTTCAAATATATTTTCCTCTGCGTGCGGCGACGTAATTTTAAGAATATCCTCCCTGTTTAGATCGTTCCGGCTGCCTGTGTAGAAAATGAGCTTGTTAAGTTCGTTTTCCAGTGTATACATGCTTTTCCCCAAACGGTTGATAAATAGTTCTGCACACCCGGGCGACATATTTTTACCAGCCCTGTCACACCGTCTGGCCAGCCATCTGGACAACTCGGCCGTTGTCAGGTAAGCGAACTCAAATAAATGTCCGTTTTTGCGGATTATTTTTAAGATTTTTTTCCGTTGATCAATATTTTGCCCGGTCTCGAAAATCAGGCAGGTTGTTTTACAAGGGTTTTCTAAATATTTTATTAAAACTTGATCCCCGGGCGCCACAATACCTTCCTGTTCTTTCGGACCAGAAATGTCCGGATCATCCTTCCCGCGTGCTGCCCGCTGTCTTTTGGGTGGCGTAAAATATGGTGAATGGTGGACGACAACAAGCCTTAGCCCTGAGAAAAAAGGCGGTGTTTCAGCCAGTGAGACTATATCTTTAGCTTCAGTTTCCTCGCCGTCAACATAATCAAAATTAAACTGTGCGCTTTCTTCCGTCAGGATACGTCTCTTTAATTCCTCAATAGCCTGCCTGCGCAGATAATCCTCCTGCCCATATAATAAGTAAACGGGAGCAATGCCCTCCCGTTTGACGTTCTCCAGAAAATCAAGAAAAGCACGCAAAAATACTCACTCCTTGAGAAAAGGCTGCAAAAAATTAACCAGTCCCTGGACGTCATCCGGTTCAAAGGCTGGTATGTCCTTGAATTTGTCGCAATAACCCACAGTACAGATCACTTCAGGCGCAGGATCTGCCTGCCGTGCAGGGTTACCGCTGCAGACGAGGATTTTGGGCCTGTCCGATTCTTTATATCCTTCGGCAAGCACAATGTCAACTTCACCCATCAAATCTACAATTTGCTCCAGTGTCAACTCCTGTTCTACCTTTTTAATCATTGCCGCTTTGGATAAAGAAGAAAGAAAAACAACATCTGCTCCGGCCCGGGCGTGCTTCCAGCTATCTTTCCCGGGATAATCAATTTCAAAATCTCCGATATGATGATGTTTTACTGTTCCGACTCTAAAACCCAGATTCTTATATTCTGAAATGAGCTTTTCCATCAATGTTGTCTTGCCCGTGTTTTGTGTTCCGACTACACATAACACAAGGGGTTTTGATCTGCAGCGTTTCATAGCACTTCAACAGGATCTCCAGCTTGCACGGGGCCGCTTGTATGTATCCGGAGAAATACTCCTTCCCTGACCATAATGCAGTCATTTAGCTTGCGGCGGATATCGCATTCGTTGTGGCATTCCTTGCCTATTTGAGTTACTTCGCCTATAGCTGAAGAGCCAATTTTGAGACGTCTTCCGATGGTAAGATCTTCGAAGTTCAGCCCCTCAATTGTCAAATTCTCTGCAAAATCACCGGGTTTGATTTCCATTAGCCCCAACTCCTGTACTTTTCTGATGCTTTCCATCGGCAGCAAACTGACCTGCCGGTGCCAGGTTCCTGTATGACTGTCTCCTTCAATTCCGTGCCCGGCAATCAAATTTCCTTTACCAACGTTTGTCTTGGAAGTTCCTTTTTCAATACTTATGCAGACAGCTCTGATTATTCCGGCCATGATTTCAACCGCCTTTCTTATATGCTTTTATTTATTCCTCTCTTTTAAATTCCCCGCTTTTACCGCCTGTTTTAAAAATAAGACGAAGGTTATCAATTACCATTGCGCGGTCGACTGCCTTGCACATATCATAAATAGTCAACGCTGCTACAGAAGCAGCTGTCAGAGCCTCCATTTCAACGCCTGTTTTCCCAACCGTATGCGCCCTTGCTTCTACTTCCACAGTTTGCGGTTCAATCATCTTAAAATATATATCTACACCGGTTAATGTAATCGGGTGCGCCAGAGGAATCATGTGCCCAGTCCTTTTTGCGCCCATAATCCCAGCCAAACGGGCCACTCCAAGCACATCTCCTTTGGCCATGCCGCCCTTTTTGATCAGTTCCCATGTCTCGGGCAGCATTTTTATTTCACAGCGTGCAATTGCCTCGCGAAAAGTATCTTCCTTTTTGCTGACATCCACCATTCGAGCCTGGCCGTCACTGTCAAAATGAGTTAGTTTGGCTTTCCCTGAGTCCAGTTCGTTTTCCAATTTTAGCATTACCCTCCTATTTGGTACATCATTGACCTCTCGGCGCCAGGACCCGTTGCTGAATGCCTTATCGGCTTGTTCTGAACAGAGCTGACGATAATTTCCGAGAGTTCTTTTAATGATGCTCCTCTTCTTAGAGCTGTCCTTATATCTATCTCGTCTTCCGAGTACAGGCATGGTCTTAACCCGCCGGTGGACGTAAGCCGCAAACGGTTGCACTTGCTGCAAAAATGCTCGCTTATTGCAGGAATAAATCCAATAGTGCCGACCGCTCTGCTTAGCTTATAATAGTGGGCGGGTCCGTTTCCTTTCGGTTTCTCTATTCTCTCCAGACGTCCAAGATTCATTTCAATTATATCTTTTACTTCTTGTGCAGGAATAAACCTGCCGCCTGCCCAGGCTTGTGAAGTTCCTATGGGCATCAGTTCTATAAAACGTATGTGCAGGGGTTTTTCGATAGATAAATTCGCTATTTGAACAATTTCATCATCGTTGAAGCCTCTGATCAGCACCGTATTTATCTTTACAGGCTTGAGATCAAGCAGCAGCGCCGCTTCAATTGCCTCTAATACCTTATGAAGATTACCTCCGCGCGTAATATATTGATAACGGTCCTTTTGCAGGCTGTCCAGACTGAAGTTTACTCTTTTAAGACCAGCCTGTTTAAGTTTTTTAGCCTGTTCTGCAAAGAGGATTCCGTTGGTTGTCAGGGCAAGATCGTCTATTTCAGGCATTGAACTGATCTTGTTGATTAGCAGACTGATTCCTCTGCGGATTAATGGTTCTCCTCCGGTTAACCGGATCTTTTTTACACCAACGAGTGTCGATGCTTGAATCGCTCTGGCGATCTCTTCCAGATTTAAAATGTCATTATGAGGAACGATATCAATACCTTTTTCAGGCATGCAATACATACAGCGCAGATTACAGCGATCTGTAACCGATATACGCAAATAGTCAATTTCTCTGGAGTATTTGTCCTTCAATAATAGCAGCCTCTTTCTGTTATATTAACTACTCTACTATCCTGACACCTTTAGCCTGGTTTTTGCGTCCCTCTTTTTTTAAATAATCAACTATGCCTTCGGCGCAAAGTTGTACATCAATCAACGGAATAAACTGACGAAGATCAAGATTGCTGAATTCAGATATCTGCATATTTATAAGCTCCCAAAATTTATCTTCAACATCTTTAACCGATCCGTTCTCCGATAATATCCTTCCGGCGGAGTTGGTAAACTGCTGCAGAAGCTGGCGATTTCGTTCGAGAATGTAACCGACATTTTTCGAAATCCCAAAGTGTGAAAAATAGAGCACTTCCGGCGCAATCCCGCCGATCATATCACATACGGCAATTCCTTCTGCGGGTTCAAATTCGGAAGGCGGAGTAGCCGGAATAACAAAATCACGTCCGATTATTCTTGACAGCGGCCTGTATACTGCGCCCAGAGCGTCGCCGCAAAAAAGACCCCTGGTCAGGCCATCGTAAATTGCCATATGATGACGGGCATGTCCGGGTGTATAATAGAAAGTCAATACCCTGCCCTTTCCCAAGTCTAGCTGTTCACCTTCTTCAGGTGTATAAATACATTCCTCTTCTACAGGCTCAACCTGTCCGAAAACCTGATCAAAACAGTTATCGTATACTGAATATGCCGCTCTTGTTCCTTCGACAAGACGCGCCGGATTTATTAAATGCCTGGCGCCGCGCGGATGCACCATTAAACGAGCGTTAGGTGTCTTTTTAATTAAAGTCCCCGCTCCGCCCGCATGGTCAATATGGATATGAGTTAAAATAATATAATCTATACTGGGCAGGGATATATTTAAGGAATCTAGTCCGGAAAGCAAGTTTTCCGTACAGGATGAAGCGCCAACCTCTACTAAAGCGGTTTTGGCGCCCCTGATCAGATAAACGGAAGTTCTCTCCGGCTTCCCGCCTTCATAGATATCAATTTGATAGGTTTCTCTGCCTAAATTAACAGTATTCGACAAAATATCTCCCCCTTATTTTTAATTATAAGCCACTGGAGGAATCATGACAACTTATGTTTATCAAATGTATAATAAAAAAAAGCACATTTTACCTTTTCAGGAAGGAATCATGGATTTCGGATGTAATATATACTAGATAACACCTGAAGAACCGGGGTGGACAATATGCAGAACTCAATCCTGCTGTACCGTATTTACGATGTTGCGGAAGAAATGTTGCCTGCCTCTTTAACCAAATGAACAAAAAATGTGATATAAAAATAAAGAAGATAAAAAATAATAGAAACCATAATCAAAAAGATGTAATGGAGAAAAGGAAGAGGATATTGGAATGGCTTACGACGTAATGAAAATGGCAGACTGGGAAATAGCATTGGAAGCCGAAAAAAACATGCCGGACGCTTCCGAATGGCGGGAACGGTTAAGACTCAAAGAAGATGAAATTATTCCTTACGGCCGCATCTGTAAGCTCGACTCAATGAAAATTATTGAGCGTCTGGACAACAAGCCTTGCGGCAAGTATATACAAATTACTGCTATTAATCCTACCCCGCTGGGGGAAGGAAAAACAACCACCTGCATAGGGCTTTTGGAAGGACTTGGCAAAAGAGGCAAACTGGCCGGGGGTTGTGTCCGGCAGCCATCCGGCGGGCCCACCATGAATATCAAAGGAACTGCAGCCGGCGGAGGAAATTCCCTGCTCATTCCCATGACAGAGTTTTCAATGGGACTTACGGGTGATATTAACGATCTGATGAACGCTCATAACCTGGCCATGGTGGCGTTGAACGCCCGCATGCAGCATGAAAGAAACTATAATGACGACGAACTTGCCATGCGGAACCTGAAAAGGCTCGACATTGACCCAACAAGGGTAGAAATGGGATGGGCTATTGATTTCTGCGCCCAGGGCTTGCGTAATATAATTATGGGAATTGGCGGAAAAATGGACGGATATATGATGGTTTCAAAATTCGGCATGGCGGTAAACTCCGAATTAATGGCCATTCTCGCCGTTGTCAATGATTTGAAAGACCTTCGTGAAAGACTTGGAAAAATAGTTGTGGCTTACGACAAGAACGGCGCCCCTATTACTACAGAAGACCTGGAGGTAGCAGGCGCAATGTGCGCGTGGATGAGAAACACAATTAACCCGAACCTTCTTTGTACAGTTGAATACCAGCCCTGCCTGGTTCATGCAGGCCCGTCCGCAAATATAGCCCTGGGTCAGTCTTCAATTATTGCAGACCGGATTGGCTTAAAAATGTTTGACTATCATGTAACTGAGAGTGGTTTTGGCGCAGATATAGGTTTTGAGAAGTTCTGGAATGTAAAATGCAGGCATAGCGGCCTTGTTCCCAACGTATCAGTTATTACAGTCAGCATCAGAGCTTTAAAAATGCATGGCGGCGGGCCGAAGGTAATCCCCGGCCGTCCCCTTCCCGGAGAGTATAAGGAAAAAGATTTGAACCTTCTGGAAAAAGGAATACCAAATCTATTGCACCATATAGAGATTGTGAAGAAGTCGGGAATCAAACCCGTAGTCTGTATAAATGCGTTCGAAACAGATACAAAAGAAGAAATTAATCTGGTGCGGCGCTTTGCCGAACAGGCCGGGGTCCGGTGCGTCTTTTCGGAACACTGGCTGAAGGGGGGCGACGGAGCTCTTGAATTGGCCGACGCGGTAATTGACGCCTGCAACGAAGAGGTTAACTTTAAATACCTTTATCCTCTTTCAATGCCTCTGCGCAAAAGGGTGGAAATAATCGCCAGAGAGGTATACGGCGCTGACGGAGTGAGTTGGGCGCCGGAAGCGGAAGCTAAGGCAAAACGATTTGAAGCCGACCCCGGGATGAAGGATTTCTCCACAGTAATGGTCAAATCCCACTTGAGCCTTTCTCATGACCCCGACTTAAAAGGAGTTCCAAAAAACTGGCTGCTTCCTGTACGGGACGTAATGGTTTTTGTAGGGGCCGGTATCTTTTGCCCGGTGACAGGCGCAATCAGCCTCATGCCAGGCACAGGTTCCGATCCCGCGTTCAGGAGAATTGATGTTGATGTAAATACAGGAAAAGTGACAGGCCTGTTTTAAATATTTAAGCTTTTATTGGAGGCATTTATATGTACCCTCAGACACATGTTTTTTTTGCGCATAAACTCTTTGGATTTTTGTCTGATGCTTTAGTTATGGGAAGTATTTTTCCTGATATTGCAGCAGGTTTATATACCGACAGGAATGAATCACATGGAAAAGGATCTAAAATGCTTCTTTTTCTTCAAGAAGTAGGTGAATTGAATGAGTTTGCCATGGGTGTAATTACACACGGCATAGATCCAAAAGGGCTCGATTATTATGGCGATGAAAAGTTTCTTTCATATGAACGCGGCTACTGTTTTGAGAAAGGACGCTTGATAGTTGACGAGACTATCGAAGCATGTAATTTGCCGGTGTCAATGGGTTGGTGGAAATCGCATAATATTATTGAAATGGGTATTGAACTGTTTATCAACAACAGTTATTGCAGCACGGCGCTTGAATCAGCTTTCGCAAACGATGTTCTGGTTTCAGAAATAAGCGCATGCATGGCCCGTTTTTATACAGCAGAGCCGGGCATATTCCAAAAACGCATCCAAAACTTCTTTAATTATATAGAAATTACAAAAATCACCGCTGAATCTTTGGCTGCCCGCTATGACATGCAAATGTACACGCGCCACAAAATTCATATCGATATACCAAGAGTAACCGGGTTAATTTTTAAGGCCGGCGAGTTAATAGCGCAAGATTTTAATGATTTTTTTAATCTTGCGCTTGACAATGTGAAAAAAAGTCTGTCAGAAATGCAGGTCCTTCGGCAGACTATTTAATGCAGCAGGTTACTTGAACGCCTTGGAGCAAACAGTTTAATCAATACAGCGCCTGCGAGAAAGCCTCCGACATGGGCTATCCACGCCACAGGGTTGGCGACTCCGCCCAACGAAACGGCGCCGTTAATCAACTGCAGGATGAACCAGAAGGCAAGAAAAAATACTGCTGGAATCTCGACCATGAAAAAGATAAAAAAAGGTACCAGAGAAAGAATTCGCGCTCTTGGGAACAGAAGGAAATATCCGCCCAGAACACCGGCAATTGCGCCGCTTGCGCCAACTATTGGAACAGGTGAACCACCGTTCGCCAAAACATGGGCAAGACTTCCGATAATGCCCGTGATCAGGTAAAAAAGCAGGTAACGCGAGTGCCCGAGCAGATCTTCCACGTTATCACCAAAGATGAATAAGTACCACATATTACCAATGATATGCAGCCAACCGCCATGTAAAAACATAGCTGTTATAAAGGGGATAACAACAGAGGGCCAGGATGCTCCTGTCTGCAGCAGGTGAACAACTCTTATGGGAACAACCCCGTATCGAAAGTAAAGTTCCTCCAATCCGCTCTGGGACAACCCCAGATAGCCGAAAAAAACTATAAAATTAATAATAATCAGCAGCCAGTTTACGTATGGTTTGTGCCGTGCCCTGATGCTGTCGCGTAAAGGAATCAATTTGGCGCCTCCTTGTTAAACTGCCCCAGTTACTAATATTCCCTAGTTTTGCATTAAGTGATGCAATAATAAATAATTTGTCTTATCCTGTTCCCTTTGAATTATCTAAAAAACTAAGGGATTACTTTATTCAAGGGGTATTCAATAATATCATGAGCGCCGATTTTCTTTAAAGCCGGCACCAATTCACGGACCTTTTTTTCATTCAGGACGACTTCAATTGCCACCCATTCGCTGTTAACCAACTTGGAAACAGTCGGATGTCTCATAGATGGCAAAACCTTTAGGACTTCATTAAGCTTTTCTCCCGGAACGTTCATTTTTAGTCCTACTTTATCATCAGCTCTTAAGGCGCCTTCCAGTAAAACCGCAAGATTCTGAAGTTTTTCCTTCTTCCAGGGATCATCCCAGGCCATTCTGCTGGCATGCAGGCGAGGGGTTGATTGAAGAATCGTTGCGATTATACGAAGGTTATTTGCTTGAAGAGAACTGCCTGTTTCCGTGATATCAGCTATTGCGTCAACCAATTCGGGCACTTTTACTTCTGTTGCTCCGTATGAAAATTCTATTATCGCCTGCACATTGTGATCGGACAGGAAACGTCTGGTTACCTGTACCAATTCGGTGGCAATACGTTTACCCTGTAAATCTTTTATTTCTTTTATTTCACTGTCTTTGGCAACAGCAAGCACCAAACGGATTGGGTTAGGTGTGTTTTTGGAGTAAACCAGTTCAGCTACTTCAATTACATCAGCGCCGTTCTCCATAATCCAGTCATAACCACTAAGGCCGGCGTCCAAAACACCATCGCTTACATAACGAGGGATTTCCTGGGCGCGCATAAGCATTACTTCAAGTTCCGGATCATCTATGACAGGGTAGTATGAACGGGCGGGAAGCTTGATGTTGAATCCCGCTCTCTTGAATAAAACAAAAGTAGCTTCCTGGAGGCTGCCTTTAGGCAGGCCCAGGCGCAATATCATAATCCGTGATCCTCCTTTAAGAAGTATCTGTTTTTATTCATAAACCCAGAGTTCAATGCTTCTTGTGTAATCGATTAATTCTTCTGTCTTAAAAAAGTTGCCGATTTCCCTGTCGGCGCTGGCCGGTGAATCTGAGCCATGGATAATATTTCTGCCCATATCCATACCGTAAGTTGCCCTGATTGTTCCCTGTTCCGCCTTTAAAGGATCCGTGGAACCCATCATGGCGCGTACAGTGCTTACTGCGTTTTTGCCCTCAAGTACCATGGCGATAACGGGACCGCAGGTTATATACTTGACCAGTTTTTCAAAAAAAGGTTTGCCGACGTGTTCTCCGTAATGTTTATTTGCCAGGTCCACGGAAATAACAAGCATTTTCATAGCAATCATTTTCAAACCTTTTTTTTCTAGTCTGGCGATTATTTCTCCCGCCAGCCCTCGCTGTAATCCTTCGGGTTTAATCATTACGAAAGTTCTCTCCATATTGATTTTACCGGAAAAATCCGGCAATAATCACCTCCAATAAAATTAGAGAACATTAACGCATCAATAATAACATATAACGGTTAATTTAGCATAATAAAACCAGCTTTTTTGTTAAGTTGGAAATAGAGAAAATAATGTATAATAAAGATGGTCAATTGTTATAGAAGAAAGGGAAGATAAAATTGCTCACGACCAAGGAAGCAATCGAACAAAGACGCAGCATCAGAAAATTCAAGCCAGATCCTGTTCCTCAGGAACAAATTGACGCGTTGCTGGATTCAGCCAGACTGGCGCCCTCGGCCTGTAATGCTCAACCCTGGCGTTTTAAAATTGTTAAGGATGAAAAGACGAGGCTGAAACTTGCTCAGGCCGCTTTCAACCAGACATTTATTGCCGGCGCTCCTGTTGTATTTGTCTGCTGTGTGAACATAAACGGTTATCTGGACGGAAGTGTTTCCAGAACACAAGACCTTGGGAGGATCAAAGCGGTAGATCAAAATGTAGTCGAGGTTGTCCTGGATCGTATTAACAACGTAAGCAAAATGAACTTCGAAGAAATTGGGGTTAGAATTGCCCTGAACACTGCCATAGCAATAGAGCATATCGTGTTAAGGGCTTTGGATTTTGGACTTGGCGCCTGCTGGGTAAGACTATTTGAAGAAAAGGAGATAAAAAGTATTTTCGGCTGGGGGAATAATATATCCGTGGTAGCCCTTCTTCCAATCGGTTATCCAGCAGAATTTCCTCCTCCTCGGAACAGGTTGTCTCTTAATGATATCTTGATAAATTAAAGGATAAATAAATCATTATGTGATTATTTTACAACGGTTACAGGACACTGGCACATATGCAAAACTTTATAACAAACCCCGCCAAGCCAGAATTTTGAACCTTCATCCTCTTCATATCCGTGGAATCCTATAATTATAAGGTCAAAACCGCCTTCCGCCGCAAACTTGCTTATCGCGGCGGCGGCGTCACCCCGGCCAATAGCCTTTTCAATACTTGAGCTTTTTCCGCCAGCGATCTTGTCAATTTTTTTAAAGACCTCATTTGCCCTGGACTCAATTTCCTTATCTAGTTCCTTTTGCTGGAAACCCGAACAAGCACCGGGCTCAGGAAAAAGATCGTAACATGACGGGCCAATATAAAGCGCAGTGACATGCACGTGTGAACTGAGTTTCTTTAACTTTAGAGCATGGCTGACCGCTCTTAAGGAACTTTCGGAACCGTCCACCGCTACAACAATCCGCTTCATTTGTTCAAACCTCCTTACTAACCCATGGTTACCTGTTTTAATACATTATCTTCTTTGCTACCTGATCATCAACTTGCGCATTAAATAAAATGGGACTGGAAGCAAAATAAGCACCGCTGCCGCCAACCAGATAAAATCCCAAAACAAATTAATACCCACCCTGCCGAGGATCATTCCGCGGGTTAGATTGACAAGGTGGTAAAGCGGGCTAATCCAGACAATTTTTTGAACTATTACGCTCATTCCCGTGAGCGGAAAAAAAACACCGGAAAACAAAAATAACGGAGTCATAACTAGTGAGAAATAATAGTTAAAGCTCTCGATATTAGGCACAAGCCCCGTCCAAATAATCGACAAAATGGCGAACAAAGCGCCTCCGACAAACATCACGCATGGAATAAACAAAGTCCAGGGTGATTTAATAAGACCAAGAGCAAATATAACTACCAGGATGACCAGACTATATAAGATACTTTTAAAAACCCCGTAAAGGATTTCACCGGCAATTACATCGTCCATGCTTACCGGAGTCGCTACCATTGCCTGAAATGTCTTCTGAAATTCCATACGTATAAAAGTGCCGTATGTGCACTCATAGGCGGTGGCAAAAACAGCGGATGAAGCAACTAATCCCGGGGCCAGATAGTTAAGGTAAGGAGTCCCCTCAATTGGTTGAACATATGCGCCCAGTCCAATTCCCAAAGCAGTAAGGTAAAGAAGAGGTTCAAAGAAATTAAAAGAAATATTTACTTTCCAGTTCCGGCTGAATACAATCAAATGCCTGCGAAAAACCTTCCAGACCAGAGGTGATATGTCCATCCGTAACATTCTTTTTAGCGCTTCCACGTTAATCCTGCAGTTTTCTGCCGGTCAGTTTGAGAAAGACATCTTCTAATGTAGCCGGCTGTTCTTTTTTATCTTGAACAATTTGGCCTGAAATTTCAGCGGTATAGTCGGCTACTAATTTTTTGGGGGTTCCCTCCACCAATATTTCCCCTAAATCCATAATAACCAAACGGTCGCAAAGTTGACTGGCTTCCTCCATGTAATGAGTTGTTAGGATTAGGGTCACGCCCTGTTCTTTAAGAAAGCGCAAGCGCTGCCAGACCATGTGGCGGGCTTGCGGATCAAGACCTGTTGTCGGTTCGTCAAGGATTAGAAGTTTTGGTTTGTTGATCAGCGCACGTGCAATTGTCAGGCGTCTTTTCATGCCGCCGGAAAGGGATTCTACTATTTCCCCGGCTTTTTCTTTCAAGCCGAAAAATTCGAGCAGTTCTTCCGCCCTTTCCCTGGCCAGACGAACGTCAATTCCAAAATAACTTGCATAGACCAGTAAATTCTGAAGCACTTTCAAGTCGGGATCCAGGTTATTATCTTGAGGGACAACACCGAGCAGCCGTTTGATATCTCTGATCTTTGTCTCTACGTCCATTCCGAAGACTGTCAGTTTTCCTGATGTTACCGGTGAGAACCCATAAATCATTTTAACAAGGGATGTTTTGCCGGCGCCGTTGGGCCCCAAAAATCCAAAACACTCTTTAGCCCTGATTGTAAAGTTTACTTCCCGTACTGCTGTAAATCCATTGTATTGTTTAAGCAAATTTTCGGCAATGACGATATCCAAAGACTCTCCACCAGATTTCCCCGTTGCTTCTATTTAAATCTCAGCTTTCAGATTAAATCTTAGCTTTCAGACCTTTGACAGCCTGTTCCAAACCGTCTACTGTCAGCTCAAACATGGGGAAAACTCTCCTGATCAGGCTTATCGACTCGGAGCCATAAAATGCTTGCCAGTATTTGCCTGGGATAGGATTTAACCAGACTGAAAATTTAAAGTAAGAAAACAGCCTCTGCAGCCAGATGATGCCCGGTTCTTCGTTGTAATCATCCCAGCTAAGGATGCCGCCGGGCATCATCAATTCACCGGGCGACATACTTGCATCCCCGACTATGATTAAACGGTAATCACGGCCGAGGTTATTTAAAACTTCAGTTGTAGAAAGAGAGTTTTTCTTCATACAGTATGGATCAAGGTAGAGGCGGTCGTAAACACAATTATGAAAAAAGTAATATCTGGTGTCCTTGAAATGATTGATTTTACTTGCGGCGTTAAAAAGCTGGCTGCACAACCTGGAATAAGGCTGCATAGAACCGCCGGCGTCCATCAGCAGGACAAGCTTAATAATGTTTTTTCTAGGCCTTTCCCAGACCAGTTCCAGGTTTCCTGCCTTTTTACAGGTAGCGTCAATGGTGCCTTCCAGGTCAAGTTCTTCCTTTGGCCCTTCTTCGTTGTAGCTCAGTTCGCGCAACTTGCGCAGAGCTACTTCAAACTGGCGTGTAGTAAGGGTATCATCTGTGCGAAAATCCCGGTAGCGCCTCTGGGCTGCAACTTTTACTGCGGAGTGATTTACTGATTCCCCCCCGATTCGTATACCGGCCGGGTTGTATCCTGAATGTCCAAAAGGAGAAGTGCCTCCGGTTCCAATCCAGCGCCCTCCTCCATGATGTTGTTCCGTCTGCTGGTTCAACCGTTCTTCAAGCGCTTTGCGCAGTTCTTCCAAATCCCAAGGGCTGAAAGGCTTACGCTCGTTCGGATCAACTTGCTTTGGCGGCAGCGATTTTTCAAGCCATTTCATAACCCTTTCAGCAAGTTCCGGTGAAGTTTCAATATCCTGAAAAAAACGGTAAAAAGCAAGGTCAAAACGGTCAAAATACGTTTCGCTTTTGACCAGCAGCGAACGCGCCAGGTAATAGAAACCGTTCAGGCTGGCGCCGGACAATCCTTTGTGTAAGGCTTCCATCAAAGTCATCCATTCGGTCAGGGAAACAGGGACTCCTTCTTCACGCAGGGTATAAAAAAGTCCGGTAAACATTATCTGTACCTCAATAACCGCGGCGGGCGCCGGTTGAAGACGTTTTCCTTTGAACGCCTCCCGCCTGCAGGCGGCGGAGGACAACTTCAAAATCCTGATTCTTCTTTAACAGGACCCCTAAAAAGGGCAGGTCGGAACAGATTCGATTGTAACTTATCCCGCCTACTACAAGAGCCTGAACCCAGTCTAAAAGTTCGCTGGTGCTGGGTTTTTTCTGAAGACCATTTATACCTCTAATCCAGTAAAAAGCGTTTAATGCTTCATCAAGCAGCGTTTTTTCCATATCGGGGTAATGCGTCTTGATGATTTTCAGCATCATGTCTTCATTAGGAAAATCAATGTAATGAAAAACACAGCGCCTAAGAAATGCGTCAGGCAGTTCTTTTTCAGCGTTGCTTGTGATTACCACAATCGGCCTGTGTTTGGCTGTAATAGTTTCCTTGGTTTCAGGAATATAAAAATTCATAATATCAAGTTCCCATAAAAGGTCATTGGGGAACTCGAGGTCTGCTTTGTCAATTTCATCAATCAGAAGCACGACGCGTTTATCTACATCAAAAGACTCACCCAGCTTACCGAGTTTAATATACTGTTTTATGTCTGAAACGTCATGGTCGCCAAATTGACCGTCATACAATCGCTGGACTGTGTCGTAAACGTAGAGCCCTTCCTGGGCTTTGGTGGTTGATTTAATGTTCCAGATAATTAGATCAAACCCCAAAGATTCGGCTATAGCCTTGGCCAGCATAGTCTTGCCGGTTCCCGGCTCACCTTTGATTAAAAGCGGCCTTCCCAGGGCAACAGCAATGTTTACCGTATTGCGCAGGTCAGTTGAGACCAGGTAACTTCCGGTACTGTCGAAAGCGGATCTGTCCACAAAAAATCCCCCTTGATGTTCTTAATCTTGCTCTGGAACATTATAGCACCTTTATAATTCTCCAACAAGACTGTTCAAGCTCAAGCTGTCAGTTTTTCAACCATTTTTTATCCTGGGAATTTGATAGCTTCCATTGCTGCGCTGAGTTTTTTGTATGTTGTTTCAAGCGCTTCGGAGATAACCCTGACATCCCCCACAACGCTCATAAAGTTTGTGTCACCATTCCAGCGCGGCACTATGTGGACGTGAATATGGCCGGGTATGCCTGCTCCGGCTACTTTGCCCAAGTTGGCCCCTATATTAAAGCCGTCGGGATTAAAGACTTTTTTCAACAGCTCAACCATATACTTTGTCACCCTGCCTATTTGGAGAAATTCATTCTCTGTTAATCCGGCAAGGTCTCCGATATGTTTTGCAGGCGCGACCATAATGTGTCCGTTGCTGTACGGATATAAATTCAGCAAGGCAAACGCTTGATCGTATCTTAGTAACAGGTAGTTCTTTTCATCATAGGATTGATCAGACTGAATCTTCTCACAAAAAATACAGCCTTCATCCTGTTTACCGCCTACATAAACAGTCCTCCACGGCGCCCAGATACGTTCCACAAATATTACTCCTCTCAGAACATATAATATCAGAACATATATTATACATAAAAAATACCGGCTTTTAAACCGGCTGCGAAGACGTTCCTAAGAAAAGCAAGCCGCGCTTTTTTATTTTACTGTATTTATAAAAGCTTCTACCAATATAGGATCATACGTCTTACCCGAATATTTTTTAAGTTCCTCAATAGCTTCTTCATGTGTCATGCCCTTACGGTATGGCCTGTCTGTTGTCATCGCGTCAAAACTGTCTGCGATGCGCATTATCCTGGCGGAAAGGGGAATGTTTTTACCTGTTAGACCATCAGGGTAGCCGGTGCCGTCATAATTCTCGTGATGATGTCTGACCAGCGACACCAGGCCCTCAAGTGACAATAAAGGCCTGACAATATCGCTTCCCCAGACGGGATGCTTTTTGGTGATTTCCCATTCTTCATCCAGCAAAGGACCGTTTTTATTCAGGATACCGGCATCTATATCAACCTTGCCTATATCATGAAGGTAAGCGCCGTACCTGAGTTCCGTTTTCTGCTCTTCAGGCAGGTCTATTCGTTCAGCCACGGCCAGAGCATAGGCCATTACCCTTTCCGAATGGGCAAATGTATACCTGTCCTTGACGTTGATAACTGTTAAAAGCGCTTTAAAACAATCAAACAAATCCTTTTCCGGCTGGCTGAGTGAATATAATTGGTCGATGACGGAAAAACAGATCCGGCTGCGGCTGTGTTTGGACTGGTAACAGGCGTCGTCTGCCGCTTTGACCAAATCCCTTGGTTTTTTTCCATCTTCGGGGAAACAGGCCATGCCTAAAGAGACAGTTATTTTTCCCCCCGGCTGGGTATGATCGCCTTCAATAGAGTAATTTTTTATCGTCTCTTCAATCTCGCCTGCTTTATGCAGGGCCTCCAGTCTGTTTAAACCCGGCAGTACTAAGACAAACTCGTCTCCCCCGTAACGGGCTACGAAAGATGGCGGCGAGATCAGGCCTTCAAGAATCCTGCCGATTTCTACAATAACCAGATCTCCTTTTTGATAACCATAGATGTCGTTGAAAAATTTAAAGTAATTTATATCGATCATAATCAGGGATACAGGTTTAGAGTTGACCCGTGCAATTTCCAACTCTTCAGTCAGCTTTTCATAAAAATGCCGGTGGTTGATAAATCCGGTAAGGGTGTCAGTATTGGCAAGTGAGAGGAGCTGAAGATGGGTGCGTCTCTCAATGTCCGTCAGGCCACCAATCAACCAGGCTATAGTAACAAGTATACCCATATAAATTAAGTCAATCTGGAAAGCAGGAGAAACGGGATTAGTAAAAAACTGTCTCATATCGAGGACAAAGATTGCTGTACTGGCTATTAATGCGCTTAGGACACCTATGGGCTTACCGTAGCTGCCGGCTGCAATAACCACCGGTACAAAAAGAAGCACCTTGGAACCGTCAAAGCCCTTTGTCAGATAAATCAGTACCATAATCAAGGGAAATAAAATAGTCAATAAAAGGGCTTCGCCTGTCCAAGGCTTTGAGCTGAACTTTTTTGACAAATACGGTATGACAGCAACCAATAAGAATAAAACTATTGTGCCATAATAATAAAGGGTGCCTGTGACCGCCTGGCCAAGTTTAAAGTTAACATTCAGCGCTATAATAGCCAGAAAAACAACCAGTACACTGGTAATATGAGAGACAAGGATATGTTCGGCAAGCTCTTCTTTTCTATTTACCAGCGGGTGTATTTTTTCCGCCATTTGATGTCACCTGTCTCCGCATAAAAAAGTGGGGGGTATTCCCCCCTTTATAAGCACTTTATAAGCTCATCTATTTTCTTAGGGTTTTTGGCAGCTCAGGCTGATACCAAAAAAAAGCGCAGGTAGGCTTAACACTAAATGCAGCCAAAAGGACCAGAACACTGAACAAGGATGAAAAGATAAAGTAGGAAATCTTTTTCATTATTTTTACACCCCCTTTCGTTTAAAATATACTGTCTATTGTTACTGCGAAACGATGACCTGCTTGAGTCATGGAAAAGATTTGCCATAAAAGTCCCGCCTCAATAGCCAGGATGATTGCCGCTGTGACATGGATAAGCGGACTCAATAATAGAAGGGATACCTGAACAGAAACCGCCAAGAAGACAAAAACCATTGATAGTAAACGCAATTGCCGCCTATGTTTCTCAGAAGAAATGGGCTTTTTGGGCGACTCCACCGGGGCTAACCGCCATACCACGGCTAAAGATACTATAAAACCTCCGGCAACTACCAGAACCAGCGCAGAATATGAAAAATAAGGCGCTGCTATAACGGCCAGCTTTCCTAAAATCGAAACCACTATTGTACTGACTAAAATGCAAATATATGGAGAAGAGCTGTGAGCGCCGCCGGAGAAAGAGCGCAGCAAAATACCTACAATTAGAACTATTAAAGTAACAGTCAGACACTTGAGCAGCCATCCTGCGATGCACACCATAAGAATACCCGTGCCGCCGTAGATAATCATCTCCAGGCTGTAAGCAGCGACTTCTTCTTCATCCCTGCTTAAACCCAGCCTGTCCTTTAAGAAAACTGCCGCAGATCTGGGGAGATCGACTTTAAACAAATAGTTTGCACTCCCTTATGCTGAAATTTTCCCCCGCTGGTGGTTGTAATAATTTTTACCCAGAGCTACAGCCAGCAAAACTAACTGGCAGGGAATGCTATATACTTCCCTGAGTACAGGGCTTGTGAAAACTTCTTGATAGGTCCTGCCTGTTATCTTTAATAGGGGCATTGAATAAATCATTTCTATTAAACCAGTAGCCACAAAGGTAAAAAATACCGCCATGAAAACCCTGCTCAGATGCATTTTCGTCATCAAGTGAACATAAAAAGCCAGAGAAATTACAAGAACTACGGTATGCACACCAAAAGCAATGGGTAACAAACTCACTAAATTTGTCAGACTTTGAAGCATTGCAATTGTGGCTATCTTTTTTAAATCAAATCTCAAACAGAGAAAACTAAATACTACCATTGCAAAGACTATGCTTTCCGGCAAAGCCTGTACCAGTAAAGCGGTTAATTCTCTTGTCAATATTGCAGACATTGTCTATTTCCAGTTCCTATATTTGTATCTGAACCCGGACTTTTATTTACATTACGTATATTCTAAAAATTAAAAACCTACTTATCATAAAATCTACTTGCCATAGTTTTCGTCATTCAGCAAATAATTCCTTCTTTCGCAGCCAAAATTTTTCTATTGCTCTTTTCGGTTAAAATAAAAACGCGGCACGCGGCTGTTGACCAAACAGACAATTTCATAACTGATCGTTCCTGTCAGTTTGGCAATTTCTTCAACAGGGATGGTTTCTTCTCCGCAGGACCCGAATAGCACTACTTCGTCACCGGGAGATACATCATTGATATGCCCGACATCAACCATACATTGGTCCATGCAAACACGCCCGACAACTTTCGCCCTTTGTCCTTTGATAAGCACACTTCCTCTGGAAGATAAAAGCCTGCTGTAGCCGTCTGCGTAACCTGCAGAAATCACGGCGATGACAGTCGGCTGTGGAGTCTGGTAGGTCGATCCGTAGCTTATTTTAAATCCTGCGGGTACTTTCTTGATTTGCGCTATTCTTGTTTTAAAAGACATGGCCGGTTTTAGATTTAGTGAGTTCCGGATTTCGTTGGAAGGATACAAACCGTAAATGACAATACCAGGTCTGACCAGGTTTAAACAAGTCTGCGGGAGATCAAGCAGGGCGGCGCTGTTGGCGCAATGACGGAGAGGAAACTCCAGCCCCGCTTGGCGAAGTTCTTCCAGAAAAGAAATGAACAGTTCAAGCTGCGCGAGCGCGAATGTTTTATCCGCGCTGTCGGCTGCAGCAAAATGTGTAAAAATCCCCTCTAAATTTAAATGATGAAGCCTTGCGGTTTTAAGGACATCTTCGAGGGCGGGTTTCCCCGGTGTTAGACCCAGACGCCCCATGCCGGTATCAATTTTAATATGAACCTTAGCCTGCCTGCCTGAGCGTTCCGCAATACTGTTTAGGGCTTCGGCCATCTCCAGGTTGTATACTGTCTGGATCAGATTTAAATCCAATACCTCTTTAAACTGGGCGCCTGGTGTATACCCAAGAAGTAAAACCGGGGCGTCAATCCCCGCTTTTCTTAATTCTTTTGCTTCTTCAACCCTAGCAACCGCCAGGCTTGTTGCCCCGTTAGCCAGAACAACTTTTGCCGTCTCCAAAGCGCCGTGTCCATATGCGTTTGCTTTTACCACGGCCATAATTTCCGGTTTTGGGGAAACAATTTTACGTATTTCCCGCATATTCTGCGCGATGGCGCCAAGATCTATTTCAGCCCAAACCGGGACTTCCAGGATCAGTCACCTGCCGTTAATTGCTTTCAGTTTCTAAAATAGCGTCCGGTAAATAGTCCAGAATATCACCGGCCACAAGACCGCGGCAGCCTTTTTGCCCAGCCGCAAGATCACCGGCCAAACCGTGAAGGTAAGCCCCCGCTCCTGCTGCGTCAAACGGGCTTAACCCCTGGGCGATCAACCCGGCAATGATTCCGGTAAGGACATCGCCTGCGCCGCCTGTAGCCATACCGGGGTTTCCTGTTGTATTGATATAAACCCTGGAATCGGGAGCTGCGACTATAGTTGACGCGCCCTTCAACAATAAAACGACTCCCCAGTCTTTAGCCGCTTTTTCCGTTATCTCTAAACGACGCTTCTGGATTTGCGCTGCAGTATTTTCTGTAAGCCTGCCCATCTCGCCCGGGTGAGGGGTTAAGACAAGCGGCGCTGACGTTAGTTTGAACACCTCCGTGTGACCTGCAAGGCAATTTAAACCATCCGCGTCCAATACACACGGTATGTTTAACACGGGTATAATCTTTCTTATGAAAGCAACTGTCTCGGGATGTGTGGTGATACCGGGTCCGATTGCGATAACATCAAAGCGCTGCGCAAGGGTAAGAATTTCATCCAAAGCTCCGCTGCCGATTGTCTGTTCGGAACTTTCCGGCAAAGCGACAGTCATGATTTCAGTTAGTTTTGAAGCGGCAAGCTTTTGCACTCCGGACGGAACCGCCAGGGTAACCAGTCCCGCACCCGTCCGCGCTGCGCTCAGGGCCGCCAGACAGGCGGCGCCGGTCATGCCCCTCGACCCGGCGACAATAAGTACCCGTCCGTAATCACCTTTGTTGGAGGCGGGCCGGCGCGGCTGAAACCAGCCGCGGACCAAGTCCCTGGTTAACAACTGTCTCTTTAAGGATTCGTTATTATAAAGAAACGCCGGTATGGAAATGTCTGCTACATGTAGTTTTCCAGTATAGCTTGCGCCAGGTTCCTGGACCAGCCCCAGCTTGGGCAGGCCGAAGGTAACTGTACAGGATGCCTTAACGCAAAGTCCTTCAATAAGGCCGCTGTCCGCCTGTAATCCGGAGGGTATATCTACAGCCACTACCGGCTTCCCGCTGCGGTTAACCTGCTCAATTACACCGGCGGCCGGCTGGCCCGGAATCCCTCTGAAACCAGTGCCAAAAATAGCGTCTATAATGAGATCGCTTCCTGCAAGGTCCGCATGCAAATCATCGAAACGGAAATTTTGATCTATTACTTCTATCCTTTGGCCCATATTCTCCCAGATAGACATATTTGTTTTTGCGTCACCGGAGATTTCTTCTTTTTTAGCTAAAAGAAAAACCTTTACACCGGCTTTTAAGTTGTACAAATGCCGGGCAACGACAAAACCGTCACCGCCATTGTTTCCTTTACCTGAAAATACGCAGACATTCTTATTTTCTATACCGGGAAGCAACTCCCGGATAACTTGGATTACCTGGAAACCGGCGTTCTCCATCAGAACAACACCGGGTATCCCATAATCTTCTATAGTAGTGCGATCCAGTTCTCTCATTTCCGCGGCGCTGACTACTTTCATTTTAGCCTCCTAAAGCCAGAGCAAATGCCAATGCTTTGTCCTGATCGTGGGAAATGCTGATCATTACTTTGCTGATTCCTTTTTCTCCGGCGATTTCAACTGCCTTATTATGCAAAGATACTTTTGGCCCATTATCTTTTTCTGTTACTATCTCGACATCCCGCCAACCTATGCCAAAAGCCAGTCCTGTCCCCAATGCTTTTAAAACGGCTTCTTTGGCGGCAAAACGGGCTGCAAAAGACGGAAAGGGATCCTTGCGCAAACTGCAGTAAGCCACTTCATTCTGTGTAAATATTTTATTTTGAAACTTGCCAGGATATTTTTCAGCTAACAAACGCAGCCGTTTGATTTCAATTATATCAGTGCCGATTCCTTTTACCAATGGCAAACCCGCCTTTTATTTTCTTTAAAACCCGATAATTCTCTTAAGTTTTTTTGCCTGCGCACGGCTTACAGGGACTTCGCTTTTTTCCTTATCGTCCACTACAAGGTTATATGTTCCGTTAAAGAAAGGGACTATTTCTTTTACTTTATGCAGGTTGACCAGGTAACACCGGTGGGTTCTGAAAAACACTTTCGGATCTAAACGTTTTTCGAGTTCCTTTAAAGTAAATCTTACAAAAAGTTTTTCATCAAAGATCTTTAAGTAGACGTAATCCTTTTCCGTAAAGGCAAAAACGAGATCCGACTCAGGCACCAGGACTGTTTTGCCTTTCTTTTCAGCAGGTATACGGTCAATTTTGATCTGCTCCAAATCAAGGTTTATGTCTGCCTGGTTATCGCCGCCGGGCGTTTCCGCTTCCTCAATTTCTTGATTTTCCAGGTTTGCTGCTCCTGAATCACCGACCAACTTCAGAACTTTGTCAATGGCTTTCTTTAAGCGGCTGATTTCCACAGGTTTTAAAAGATAATCGACAGCGTTGATGTCAAAGGCTTTCACGGCATATTCATCATAAGCGGTAACAAAAATAACGAACGGCTTGCAGGGAAGTTCCTGAATCGCCGCTCCCAATTCCATACCGCTCATTCCGGGCATGGAAATATCAAGAAACAAAACCTGGTAATCCAGCGCTTTTATTAATACAAGCGCTTCTTGCGCGTTGGCGGCCTCGCCGATAACTTCAATGTTGTCAAAGTTCTTCAAAGCAAAACGCAATTCCTGCCGAGCCGGGTACTCGTCATCCACGATCAGAGCTTTCAATTTCATTTTTATTCTCCTCCCCGTCCACATGCTTAAGATCCAGTGGAACCCGGAAAAAAACAGATGTCCCCACTCCGGGGGCGCTTTTTATTTTTAGGCCGTAATCTTCACCAAACAAGCTCTTCAAGCGTTCGTTTACATTACTGAGGCCGACGCCGTTTCCCGAACCTACGCCAGGCTTAAGAATTTCAGGCAGCCTTTCCGGTTGAATTCCCACACCGTCATCATTTACTTCAAATAAGATTTCCCCGTCTGCAAGACTGGCGGCAATTTTAACTGTTCCTTTGCCTAACTTGGGTAATATACCATGCTTGATTGCGTTTTCGGCCAGCGGTTGAATGGTAAGCACAGGTACCTCGCAGGATAAAAGAGTATCGTCGATATCTTTCATTATCTGCAGTTTCTCACCGAATCGCGCCTTTTCCAGAATAAGATACGTATTCAAATACTCAATCTCTTCTTTCAGGCTGTTGAAATGTCCTCTTCTTTTAAGCGCATAACGAAAAAAACTGGCCAGCCGGATCAACAGGCGTCTGGCAGTTTCGGGATTCGTCCGGATAAACATGATAATAGTATTCAAAGTATTAAACAGAAAATGAGGGTTAATTTGCGCCTGAAGAGCTTCCAGTTCCGCCTTGGTAACCAGTTGGGTCTGCCGGTTCAGTTCCGCCAACTCCATCTGCATTCCAAATAAATGAGCCAGCCCGACAGCCAGTTTCACTATTCCTTCCGGTACTTTGCCGGGTTTTGACTGGTATAGTTTTAATGCCCCGGTTACTTTTCCGTTGCATTTCAAGGGAGCGATTACGGCGGACTCTAAAGGGCAGTTTGGAAAAGGACATTTTAAATCATGTGGGTTATCCAATATTTTTAACTCTCCGCTGTATAAAACGGCTTTGGTGGCCTCTGTAAGAATAGGTCCTCCCGCTTGATGATGATCGTCTCCCGAACCGATATAGGCAAGTATTTTCTCTCTGTCGGTGATCGCTACTGCCGCAACCTGAGAGATCTCTTTTATTATAGCCGCCGTTTGAGCAGCCGTTTCTTCACTTAAGCCTCGCCTTAAAAAAGGCAGAGTTTCATTGGCGATCTGGAGCGTGAGGTCGACAAGGCTTTTCTCCAGCATGATATCTTGAAGCTTCTGCCTGTAAACAAACCTGTCCATCCCTATTGCTGTTAGAATATTGGATATGAGCAGGACAATCGCACAATGCCAGATTGAAGGTTTCCATAAGATCAGTAAGGCCGCTGCCGCAATGTTAAGCGGCAGCCACCAGATAAGTATCCCGCGCAAGATACTCCTGTCCGTTTTCCAGCCCCCCAGCTATAGACTAAATATTTGTAAACATTCGTCATTTAAAGCTGTTTTTGCTTTCGCAATTTTCTCTTAACTATTATAATTAAGTGAAAAGTAAATGTCTATCGCAAAAACAACGCCGGAATCTTTGAGGAATCGCACAAGTTATACGCTTTAAATTTCATAAAGGGGATTGGGAATAAAATGAAAAACATTTTGATTATCGGGGGGAGTTACTTTATAGGAAGAGTTTTTACTCTAATGCTATCGAGGCGAAAAGAATATTTAATCCACGTTCTTAACCGGGGTAACATGCCGCTAAGGATGCAGGGTGTCGAAGAACATATCTGCGACAGGAATGAATCTGAAATGGTAAAAAAGGTTATCCCTTCCCTAGATTGGGATGCGGTGATTGACTTCTGCGCTGATCTTCCTCACGAAGTAAACAGTATGATTAATGATTTGCCTGGTAAAATAAACCATTATATTTATTTCAGTACCTGTGCGGTTTATAAAACATCTGTAGATTACCCTAAATATGAAGACTCGCCCAAGCTTTCAGGACCTATTCCGGGTCCTTTTGGAGATTATGGTTATAAAAAGTATCTTACAGAACTTGAGTTAGTTAAGAGTTGTGAGACTAAAAATATAAATTATACAGTATTAAGGCCTGCTTTCGTTTACGGTCCTTTTAATTATGCCCCGAGGGAATCATATTTTTTTGACCTTATTTTGGCCGATAAGGAAGTTCCGGTACCGTCAAACTCAATTGCTCTTTTTCAGTTTGTTTATGTTACGGATATCGCCAACTTATGCGTTTCCTGTTTGGGCAACAGCGTAGTCTATGGAAATGTCTACAACCTGTCGGCAGAGGAAATGATCTCATATCAAAAATTAGTCAATGTATTCGAAGAAATAAGCGGCGAAAGAATCCGGACCAGGGAATACACCATTGAGGAAATTGAGCAAAAAAACATCCCCCTTCCCTTCCCTTTAGAACAGCATGAACTCTACTCCGGTTCATTAATTTCAAATACTTTAAATTTCAAGTACACTCCCTTTACCAAAGGAATGAAAGATACATTTGAATTTTACAAGAAACACTTTTTTAAGAAGTAGCTAAAAATAAAGCAAGTTCATAATAAGAATAAAAACCTGACTTAAGATTGTACTGGCGCGGGCGTGGGAAATGAAGAGGGGCATACTGTCTTGTGTATTGCACGTAATAATGCTATAATTATGTACAAGAGAGGAGGCGCCGTTATGCCGCAGATCAGACCGATTACGGATTTGAGAAATACCAACGAAATTTCCGACATCTGCCATGCAAAGAAAGAGCCGATTTTCATTACAAAAAACGGCTATGGTGATCTGGTAATTATGAGCATTGAAACTTACGAAGCCATGCTGGAAGAACGGGAACTTGACGCCGCCATCACGGAAGCTGAGGCCGGGTATGCATCTGACAGCCAGTTATTGGATGCGAGGAAAGCTCTCTCCACATTAAGGAGGCGGCGCTTTGGATAAATATGCCGTAAAATTGCTTTCCCGTGCCTGTCGGGATTTGGAAGGCATCTATGCCTACATTGCCGAAACACTGCTGGAGTCAGGTACAGCGCAAAAACTGCTGGACGCGCTGGAAGAAACAATCTTCAGTTTGGAGGAACTTCCCCAGCGGGAAGCTCCAAGAAAAAAAGCGTGTATGCTAATAAATACTATCGTCAGCTTTTCATCAAGAACTTCACCGTAATCTACCGTGTGGAAGTGGCGATGAAGTAGAAGTAGTAGCGCAAACACTTTCCTTAAATCATACTTGAGGAAGGTTGTTTACAGCTATCCGGACTTCACCCCGGGTTCTCTTTCGACCAAAGATGAAAACCTGTTTTTTTTAAGTAGCTTGGAAGGGGAATTGGCATTAAAAATTAAGAAAAAATCCCAGGTGACGCAAAACTGCTTTGCGTATCTTTGATAGGACGTTTTCCGGCCTGCTCAGAACCGATCACCGGGTTTAAGTCAGCCCAGAAAATCTTCCAGCGATAAGCTACCATTCAGGAATCGTCTCTGCAGATTCGGCGTCAGCGTAGCGAAATGCTGATGCTGTTTCATTTAAATCACGGATAAATATCGGATCATTGGCCGCAGCGATCATGGCCCGGCGGAATTCTCTGCGTTCAACTTCTACTATATATAGTTCAAGAGCTTCACGCACAATAGCATTAACGGAGGATTTACGGTTTTTTTTGGCCAGTATGCTTAACTTCTTAAGTACAGGTTCAGGTATAGAGAAGGTCGCTTTTTTAAGTTTAATTTTTTCCATCTCGTTCACCCCTATTGGTATTATACTTTATTTTGAAATAAAATGGTCGGGGCGACAGGACTTGAACCTGCGGACCTCACGGTCCCGAACCGTGCGCTCTAGCCAAACTGAGCTACGCCCCGTTAAAAAGTCAACAATGTAATTTTCACACAAAACCCGGAAGAAGTCAACGCCAATGTAAGTTGTGATATAATAATACCAATCAGGAAACCGGCAGGGAGACTAAATATGCCATTTGACGGTTTTGTGCTTGCCGCAGTACGCCATGAAATGGAAGAAAAGATAATTGGGAGCAGGATTGACCGGGTCTATCAGCCTTACCAGGATTCCATAGCTTTAAATCTTCGTCAGGCTAGGGAACGGATGCGTCTGCTGCTTTGCGTCCATCCTTCTTTCGCGCGTGTACACCTGTTTAAGAAACCAAAGGAAAACCCGGCTTCCCCACCCTCTTTCTGCATGGTCCTTAGAAAGCATTTGGAAGGCGGACGTATAAAAAAAATAATTCAGCCCGGCCTGGAACGTATCGTCTCACTTGAGATAGAAGCGCAAAACGAAATTGGCCAGGCAGTAACAAAACACCTGATCTGTGAAATTATGGGGAAACACAGCAATATTATTCTTGTCGAGGTTCAAAGCAGGAAAATAACCGACGCCATTAAAAAATACTCCCACGTATTGAGCCGGCACAGGGAAGTGCTGCCGGGGCGCATATACATACCGCCGCCGGCGCAGGAAAAGCTGGACACGTTGCATATGACGGAGAAAGACCTGTTCGAATCTTTGATGAAAAGACCTTTAGACGATCTCATAGTAAAGTGTCTGCAAAACTGCCTGGAAGGATTCAGCACTGTTCTGGCTAATGAAATACTTTACCGTACAGGGCTTCCTGCGGAACTTACCTTAAACGAGTGCGGGGAGTATGAGCTTAATAAGATATGGACCGTCCTTCAGGAAATAATAATTCCGGCAAGACAGAATCTGTTTCAACCGACACTTGTTTTGAACAGACATGGGGAACCGGTAGAATTCAGCGCCTTTGACCTGACTTGTTTTGGAGATCAATTAAGAAAAAAAGGCTCAATGAATGATCATGTAGAACAGTTTTACAACTATCAGGAAGAAGATTTGAGGCGCGGGAAGGAAAGAAGCTTTCTTCTTAAAACAGTGCTTAAACAGACCGGAAATCTTTCAAAAAAGCTGGAATTCCAGCGCAAATACCTTGGGCAGGAAGAAAACACAGAACAACTGAGGATATCCGGAGAATTGATTATGGCCAATATTCATCAAATAAGCAGGGGGTCTGTAAAAGTCAGCCTTGAAAATTTTTATGATATATCCGGTTCAAAGACGGATATTGATCTCAGTCCCGAATTGGGACCCGTTGAAAATGCCCAGGCGTATTTTAAGAGATACGCCAAAGCCAAGAGGGCTTCCAAAACAGCCGCCAGGATAGAAGAACAAACCTTAAAAGAATTAAATTATCTTGCTGGTGTCGAAACAAATCTGACTATGGCATCCGCTGATCAGGAAATATCCGAAATAAAAGAAGAATTAAAAAGACAGGGGTACCTTAAAGATAACTCCGGCCCCCGCAAAGTAAAAACAGTTCGGAAAACGCCTCAGCCGCTGATTTTCAAATTGTCCGAAGGCTTTACTGCGTTCGTCGGCAAGACAAACCGCCAAAATGACTACCTGGTCACACATGTGGCCAAAGATAATGACATCTGGCTTCATGTAAAGGATTATCCGGGAGCGCATGTAATAATCAAAACGGAAAAGAGTTTGTCTGAAACACCGGCGAATGTCTTGCTGGAAGCTGCCTGCCTGGCGGCGTACTTCAGCAGGGCCAGGCAAAATAAAAATGTTCCAGTAGATTATACTTTGCGAAAAAACATACGTAAACCGCCTGGCGCAAAGCCGGGTTATGTTACCTATACCGGCCAGCGAACGATAAATGCAAGTCCTGATGAAGAGACGGTGTTTAAACTGGCCGAGAATAAATTGTAAAGGGGTTCAAAGTGGAGGTTTTTGCGTTAACAGGCCCCAGCGGAACTGGAAAAAGCCACCGGGCAATAGCGCTTGCTCAAGAGTTGGATGCGGATTTAATTATTGATGACGGCCTGGTTATCAAGGGAACTCAAATACTCGCCGGTTCATCCGCAAAAAAGCAGCCTACCCGGATAGGAGCCATAAAGACTGCGCTTTTTCTTGATAAAAACGAAGCGGAACTGGCCAGATCGGCAATTTTGGAATTTGTCCAGCAAAGAGTGCTGGTTCTGGCAACATCCGCACGGATGGCCGAAAGAATAAGAAGCAACCTCAGACTTGATTCTTTCAGCAGGGTTATTTCCATAGAAGAAGTGGCGTCACCCAAAGAAATCCGCAAAGCCAGGATGCTTCGCAAGCAGCACAGCAAACATGTTATTCCCGCTCCCACCGTGGAAGTCCAAAAGTCTTTTCCGGATACGTTAATTAATCCTTTACAGGTCTTCTTAAAACGCAAAAGCACACCCGAAATAAAAAGCTGGTCGGAGCAGTCGGTTGTGCGTCCTTCCTTTACAGGTTATGGCAAAATCTCTGTTTCGCACAGTGCGTTAATTTCTATTATTACTAGGGCAGCCGAAGAAATTGACGGTGTCAAAAAAACAGGCAGAGTACATATAACGCGCTCGGAAAAGGACGTTGTTCTGGATATATTCCCGACAATAATTCATGGTTACAACTTAAAAACTGTGAGCCATAAAGTGCAGTATGCGGTCAAGAAACGCGTTGAAGACATGACAGGCCTTACTGTTAAGGCTGTAAACGTTTTAGTAAAAGATTTAAGTTTAAAATCAGACTAACTTATTTTGGATTATTTCATGCAATACTTTATATGCTCCGGCAAGAGCACGCGCCCGGTGACTGATTTTATTTTTTACATCAGGTTCGAGTTCGGCAAAAGTCTTTTCAAGTCCGGGCACATAAAAAAGAGGATCATAGCCGAATCCTCCAGAGCCTTTCTGTTCAAAAGCAATTACTCCCTGGCAGCTGCCCTCGGCGGTAAAAATTCTTCCGGACGGTGTGGCAATTGCTACAACACAAAAAAAACGCGCCTTACGTTGTTCCCAGGGTACATTCTCCAATAATTTGAGGAGTTTCGTGTTGTTAGCAAGATCATCGCTTTTTTCGCCCGCGAAACGCGCTGAAAATATTCCCGGGGCGCCGTTTAAAAAATCCACCTCTAGTCCTGAGTCATCGCCCATCGCCAGGCAGCCGGTCGCCAGTGCTATAGTTCTGGCCTTTTTTGCGGCATTCTCGGCAAATGTAGTTCCATCCTCGATGATCTCGGGCAGTTCGGGATATAAAGAAAGGGAAACCACATCGAGATCAAGTGGGCTCAGCAACGAAACGAGTTCTTTAGTCTTTCCCTGGTTGCGGGTTGCCAGAATTAGTCTCATCTAGTTATCCTTTTAATATAAAAAGTAAGTGTCTCCTTCCTGCGCAAGAACTACCGGACGGCCATATCCTTCCTGTGCCTGGGTTCGTAATTGCTCAAGATCATATTCAGGGTAAAAGTGAGTTATAATAAGTTCCTTGACTTTAGCCTGCGCAGCCAGTTCCCCGGCCTGCCGCGCCGTAAAATGCAGATCTTTGAAAGTCTCCAGGTCTTTATCCAGTCCGCTTGCCTCACAAAGGAAGATACCGGCTTTTTCAGCAAACTCGGTTAATTCTTTGCCGGGTATTGCGTCCCCGGAATAAACCAGGTAACCGGAACCTTCTATTCCCAAAGCGTAGGCGCTCATATTTGAATGACGCACTGGAAGAAAAATGATATTCACAGCGCCGATTTTAGCCTGCCGCACCCTGGCGCCGGAAGGCAATTTCTCAACAGGCAGGTCTTCAATAGGCGTTACCTCAAAGGCATCTGAACAGGACTGAAGTTCCTTGAAAATATGGGTTGGTTCCGATGGTAAAAACAGTTGTATGTGATTCCTTCTCAGACCGTCTCTCAGGGCGCCTTTAGTGGCATGCCGCAGGCAGTGCAAATCGACGTAGTGATCGGGATGCAGGTGGGTTATAACAGCCGCCTTTATATCTGCATGATGTATGAAATGGCCTAAACGGCTGAATGCGCCATGTCCCAAATCAAGAATAATGTTGGCGCCGCCGTCCTGCAGCAGATAGCCGGAACAAGCGCCGTCCATAGGTGTGTATGGAGCCCAACATCCGAGAACGGTTAAGCGCATTTTTATATTTGCCTCCTTAAAAAAATATGCATTGGGTATTATATCACCCTGTAATTACAAAAGGCAACAATCTAGTCGACACCCATTTACAACAATAACAACTCTGTTTAAAATATAAAGGAACATTGCTTCGAACATAGAATAAGCTAAAATAAATGATTCAAAATGATAAGGAAAGGCAGTTAATCACATTGGAAACAAATCTCCAGGAGAAAAAAGACCAGAAGGTTTTAAAAACAAAGGAAGGCATGCCTCCTGCAAAAACACTTGATCAATACGCTGAAATTGTCGGCCCGCAGATTATAGAGGAACTTGTCAGGCTGGGAAATGAAATTAAAGGGCTGAAAGTACAGCAGGTCAATTCGGCACGGTTCGGCGGCGGCGTTGCTGAAATGCTGCGTTCAATAATTCCCCTTGAACGTGTCCTTGGGCTTGACATGAA
Source organism: Firmicutes bacterium UBA5766 (assembly GCA_002418775.1). GTDB lineage: Bacteria > Bacillota > Desulfotomaculia > Desulfotomaculales > Nap2-2B > 46-80. Next base: position 41,871 of record DIEU01000033.1, on the reverse strand, counting down.
CTGGGAAGTTATCACTGGAAATATAGATTTTTTTAACTATACGAAAACGATTCATAATTTTATCCAGGGCAAGATGGGAATTCCGGATCTTGTCGGGACTAAAGTATACTGGGATACAAACAAGGCCAACTTTAAATTAATTGACCAGGACGCGGATATAATTCTTATCCACGATCCACAGCCGGCCGGAATGATAAAATTCCTCGACCCCGCAATAAGGGAAAAACAGAAATGGATCTGGCGGTGTCATATTCAGCTTCTGCCAAAAGATTTTTTTGTAACGGAGTTTTTAAGGACCCTGATCGAGTCCTATGACGCAACGATCTTTTCTTCACCTCAATTCCTTCCGCCGTGGAAAGTACCGTCAATTCTGATTCTGCCGTATATTGATCCCCTTTCAGACAAAAATAAGGAATTGACGGAACAAGAGATACGGGCTGTGCTTGATAAATTCGGAATCGAAGACTCGAAAAAGAAGCCTCTTCTTACGCTGGTCTCCCGTTTCGATCCTTTTAAAGGACATCTGGCAGCCATAGAAGCCTTTAAAAAAATTCGCAGAACAATTCCCTGTCAGCTTTTACTGGCGGGCGGAACAGCTTCCGACGACCCCGAAAATATCAGGATCTTTGACGAACTGGCTGAAAGGTCAAAAAACATACCGGATGTCATACTGCTGAATCTTCCTCCGGACAGTCATATAGAAGTAAATGCCTTTCAGAGGGCGTCTACAATTATTCTGCAGCCCTCCGTCAAAGAAGGTTTCGGGCTTACAGTAAGTGAAGGAATGTGGAAGGAGAAACCGGTAATTGGCGGTAATACGGGAGGCATACCGGCACAGATTATCGACGGTTATAACGGCTTTTTAATAACCCCCGGAGAGAAGGGTATACCTGAAATGATTGAAAGAATAATCTACCTGCTTGAGCATCCCCTGTCTGCCAAAACAATGGGAAAAAGGGGAAGGGAAGGAGTTAAGGAACGTTTTTTAATTACCCGGGGCATTTACGACGAGTTATACTTGTTTAAGAACCTGGTTCACAATTTAGAGGTATAGGAGGGAGAAACTTTAATGAGTGTTTTATCAGCTATTGGCAACACCCCGCTTGTAGCTTTAAAAAACTTAAACAGCAATCCCCGAGTGAGAATTTTGGCCAAGCTTGAAGGTAACAACCCGGGAGGATCAGTCAAGGACAGGCCGGCCTACTACATGATTAAAAAGGCGGAAGAGTCGGGTGAATTAACACATGATAAGGTTATTTTAGAGCCCACCTCCGGCAATACAGGTATAGCGCTGGCAATGATCGGGGCGTCAAAGGGCTATAAAGTGAAATTGATTATGCCTGAATGTGTCAGTATAGAAAGAAGGCATATCCTGGAAGCTCACGGCGCGGAAGCTATTCTTACCAATGCATGTGAGTTGACGGACGGGGCCATCCGTAAAGCCCATGAAATCATGAAAAATGAACCGGAATCATACTATATGCCCAATCAATTTGTAAACTTGAACAATATTCTTGCTCATTACGAGACCACCGGACCGGAAATATATTCCCAGACAAACGGGGAAGTCGATGTATTTGTGGCAGGAATGGGGACAACCGGTACTCTGATGGGCATAAGCCAGTACCTTAAAGAAAGAAAGTCCGGTATAAAGATTGTCGGGATAGAACCGACAGTAGGTCATACGATACAGGGGCTTAAAAACATGACAGAATCTATTGTTCCTGCTATTTACGATCCTGCAATGCTGGACCGGATAATTGTCGTTGAAGATGAAGAAGCGTTTGGAATAACCAGAAGGCTTGCTCTGGAAGAAGGTATTTTCGCCGGCATGTCCAGCGGGGCTGCCGTGGCGGGGGCGCTTCGCCTGGCGGCCGAAATGGATTCCGGAACAATTGTAGCCCTGCTGCCTGACCGGGGTGATCGTTACCTCAGTACAACCCTTTTTAAGTCAGTTTGCGGGAAATGTCCTCCTTAAAAAAATAAAATAATTAAAGATAAATTAGTTGCGGTTCTTTCTCTTGAATAAATTTGGAGGGTAGTTTTCCTCCAAGTTTTTTATTCTGTGAACAAAATATTTTCCGCCGCTTTTTGGCTTGTACAGATATTATTATCTGATAGAAATTCGAGGCGCTTCAAAGCTTCTTGAGCAGTTTGGAATTCCTCCTCCCTGCCAAGCAGTTTTTTAAGAAAACAAATAAACGAGTCTGAGAGGGTGAGAACTTTCTCCCATGGCAAGGCAAATTGTGCTTCATCTTCAACCTGGTTTGCAAATAGATCTACCGCAACAACCCCTGCGCCGAACAAATCGCTGCGGGGACTGATTTCCTTCCGCAACAGGGAGTAGGTTACAGATCCGGGAATATTCTGCCCTTTCATTCTAAAACTATGAACAGGACGGACATATTTAAGCGCTTTTTCTGAAGATATGATTTCCACCGGGTCATGACAAAGAGGAAATTGAAGCGGATCAAGGAATCTTGCCAGACCAAAATCAACCAAATATAGGTTTCCCTTATTAAGTAAAAGGTTAGACAAACGAATATCGCGGTGGATAACAGCGTTATCTTTTGCTAAAGGGCAATGCAGTTCAGCAAGAATAGCGAAAAGTTTTTTTAATATGTTCCTGACTTCTTGTTCACTGAAACGGCAGCCTGTATCAATAAAGTAACTTAAGGGCCACCCTGGTATGTATTCCTGAACTATACAGTATATATCCCCCAGGGAAAAACTTTCAACAAACCTTGGCGTCCCCCTGCAGGTTATACGTTCCAGGATCTCTTTTTCCAATAGGAAATACGGCGGAAAATCAGGACTTTCTTCAGAATTGTTAAACAAAGCCTTTAAAGCATACAACCGGCCATTTTTCTCGACTTTTAGAACGGCTCCATAACTTCCCCGGCCGAGGTATGACTTAAAGCAATATCCATGATGAGATTTTTCCTTTCAGGAAGAAAACAGGCCTCCCAGAAAGCCTTTCTTGCGGCGGTGTTTTCTTCCGGAACTGCTGTGCTGATATCCATATGGTTGATGCTCCGGCCTTGGAATTTGCTGCTGCGGAACCTGCCGGGGAGCCGTTCCCTTTAAAGCTGTACCGCATTGTGGACAGGAAACCCAATTTTGTTCCACTTTGCTCCCACACGAGGGACAAGAAAGATTCCTGCTAACTTCGGAACCGCAATATGGACAGAATTTGAAATCATTTTGAAGATTCTGATTGCAGTTAGGACAATTCATTAGAAGACCTCCTCGATTAAGTATTACTTTTTTATACCACAATATACAGAATAAAGCAAATTTAGGTTAAGGGAGGTTAACTACCTGCTTTTAAAGGTAAAGGCTGCCCCGGTTCGGGCAACCTTTATTTTTGAAAGCCATTTATTGTTTCTTTTCTAGCCTGGAGCCGCTAGGCCGGGACCTTTGGGCTTGCCTTTTAACCAACGGTTAAATCCACGGAAAGCAGTTTCACGGTTAAGCTCGGCAATAATTGAGACCAGCGGAATTTCCTTGGGACATACTCTCTCGCAGTTTTGCGCATTACCGCAGTCCGCAATTCCGCCGTCGCCTGCTATGGCATCCAAACGTTCGTCCTTATACATGGCCCCTGTCGGATGGGCATTGAATAACTTTACCTGCGCCATACATGTCGGCCCCATGTAATTTGACTTGGGATTGACATAAGGACAGGCTTCCATGCAGCACCCGCAGGTCATACAGCATGAAATCAGGTAACGTTCATCCTGAACGCTGGGAGCAACTTTGGGGCCGGGGCCCATGTAATAAGTCCCGTCTATGGGAACCCACGCTTTGATCTTTTTCAAATTCTCAAACATTTTTTGCCGATCGACCATCAGATCGCGGACCAAGGGGAATTTGCTCAACGGCTGCAGGACGATCGGCTTACTGAGCGTATCTACCAGGGCAGCGCATGCCTGGCGGGCAACTCCGTTGATTACCATACTGCAGGCGCCGCAAACCTCTTCCAGGCAGTTGCAGTCCCAGATTACCGGGGTTGTTGGTTTGCCCTGCAAGTTAACAGGGTTCCTTTGGATTTCAAGGAGCAACGAAATTACATTAGCCTTGGGCGCAACGGGAACTTTAAATTCCTCCCAGTACGGCCTGGAGTTGGGACCGTCCTGGCGTTTAATCTTTAAAATAACGTCACTCATTTTTTATTTCGCCCCCTCCTTGCTTGAGGCGGCCTCTTTTTCTGCGGCCTCTTTAATTACCTGATCCTTGGTGACATCATAACGGCGCACTCTTGGTTTGACCAAAGATATATCCACGTCTTCCAGGGAGAATTGCGGGCCGCTTGGTGTCCATTTGGCTTTGGTGGTTTTCAGCCAGTTCTCGTCATCCCGGTTGGGATATTCAGGCATATAATGCGCGCCCCTGCTTTCCTTACGCAGCAGAGAGCCTCCGACTATTCCCCTGGCTAATTCGAACATATTCCATAAGTGCCGGATAAATATGGCCGTCCGGTTGGACCAGCCGCCTGTGTCATAGACACCGAGTTTCTTATACCTCTCCATTAATTCTAAAAGCTTCTTGTCAGTATCCTGCAGTTGTTTGGTCGTGCGCACAACACCAACATAAGTGGACATATAATTATTCATTTCGTCTTTCAGCACATAGGGATTTTCCGGGCCGTTAAACTTAAGTATCTTATCCATGCCGGCTTTCTGCCTGGCCATTTCCGCATCAAAAACTTTACTTGAGACATCGCTGGAGGTTTTCTTAAGCCCCTTGCAGTATTCCATTACTTTGTCCCCGACTACTGTACCGGCGTACAAGCAGGAAATAAGCGAGTTTGCGCCAAGCCTGTTGGCTCCGTGGTACTGATATTCACATTCCCCGGCTGCAAACAGGCCCGGAATGTTGGTCATCTGATTATAATCGACCCACATGCCGCCCATTGAATAATGCATCGCCGGGAATACTTTCATAGGCACTTTGGTTGGTTCCTCGCCGGCAAACTTACGGTAAATTTCCAAAACGCCGTGCTGTCTTTTCTCTATCCAGTCGGGTTCAAGATGGGTAACATCCAAATAAACGGAATCTCCTCCGTCCAGACCAAGTCCTAATTCACGGCACACTTTAAAAATGCCCCTGCTGGCAACATCACGGGAGACGAGATTGCCATAGGCAGGATACCACTCCTCCATGAAGAACCAGGGCTTCCCGTCCTTATATGTCCAAAGACGTCCGCCGTCACCGCGTACCCCTTCAGAAATCAGCCTTAGTTTATCGTCTCCGCCAATACATGTGGGATGAATCTGGATCATTTCCGGGTTTGCGTAATATACACCCTGCTGATATGCGCTGCTCGCCGGGCTGCCGGTATTGATAATTGAATTCGTCGTTTTTCCATAGACAGCGCCAAGACCACCAGTGCATAGAATTACCGCATCACCTTGGAACGACCTTATTTCCATCGTTTTCATATCCTGGGCAATACAACCGCGGCAAACACCGTTATCATCAATTACGGCAGACAGGTAATCCCAATCTTCAAATTTATTGACCTTGCCCTGCGTTTCCCAATAACGTACCTGTTCATCAAGGGCATAGAGAAGCTGCTGCCCCGTTGTAGAACCGGAAAAAGCAGTCCTGTGGACCAGTGTTCCTCCGAATCTGCGGAAATCAAGGTTGCCTTCCGGAGTACGTGTAAAGGGAACACCCATTCGATCCATAAGATAAATAATCCCCGGCGCTGCCTCGCACATTCCGAGCACGGGGGGTTGGTTGGCAAGATAATCCCCTCCCAGAAGGGTATCATCAAAATGGTTCCAGGGCGAATCTCCTTCTCCTTTGGTGTTTACTGCGCCATTAATTCCACCCTGGGCACAAACCGAGTGGGAACGCTTAACATGAACAAAAGAGATTAAATCTACATTTTCGCCTTTTTCAGCAATTTTTATCGTAGCCATAAGGCCTGCAAGGCCGCCGCCTACAACAATAAACTTCAATTTCAAAACCCCTTCCCCTGCAAAATAACTATCAACGTATTAAGACAACCGCTTTGCTTAAAAGAGTTAAGCCCGCAATACCAACAACGCCCAAGGCAATAAAAATTAATGTGCAGACACACATGACAAAATTTTGCGCTTCTGAGCCGATTGTAATTCCCCAGCTGATCAGGAAAGACCAGATGCCGTTGCAGAAGTGGAAAACAGCGGCCAGATAACCGATTATATAAATTATGTAAATAGTAGGATCGGAAAGCCATGCTGCGATAGTGGCAAAATCCATCTCGGTCCCGGTAAAGATTCTGGCTATTCTGAGGACGTAAATATGCCAGAAAACAAAAAGGAATGTTACAATTGCCGTAAAGCGCTGCAAATAAAACATCCAGTTTCTGAAATACTTATATTGAAATATATTGGTCTTTGAAATATAGGTTACCCAAACACCATAGAGCGCATGGTAAAGTATAGGGATGCCTATTAAACCTACTTCAATATAAGGCGTCAGCGGCGACCTTTCTAAAAGTCCGATTGCCCAGTCATAGGCCTCCGGCCCCTTAAAGATGAAAGAGTTGATGCATAAATGTACACATAAAAAAATGCCCACCGGAAAAATTCCTGTAAAGGAATGCAGCCGCCGTGCTAAATAATGATATTTCTGCGACATTTTTTAACTCCCTTCCAACAGAGTTTCTAATCAAACAAAAAATTCTAAAAATAAATCCATTACTATTAAGTCACATAACTTATTTTACACTTTTCTTCTTTTCACACACCTCCTTAAAAATTATTTAAAAAAACTTCCTCCTGTAAGACAATCCAAAAAATAACAACACCTTTTGGGGAAGCATGTCCACATAATATTCTAGCCCTTACTTTAAACTGATGTCAAGAATTTTCTCTTTCTTTGGCGGCGCTGTGTGCGGGATATGATCCCAAGATACGCATGCTGATAGTATAATCTTTGATACATGACAAGGCATTGCGAACATGAGAATCTTCGCGGTGTCCCTCAAAATCGATAAAGAATAAATAATCACCCAGCCTGCTCTTTGTGGGGCGCGATTCAATATGCGTCAGGTTAATCTGCCTTTTGGCAAATTCTATCAGGATATCAGAAAGCGCTCCCGGGCGGTCGTTGACAGACAAAATAAGGGAAGTTTTACAGCCGGGAACGGGTTTACTGTCCTGCATAGCTATAATTACAAACCTCGTGGCATTTTCCGGATAATCGTTTACGTTTCCTGTAATAACGACAAGGTTAAATGTTTCCGCAACCAGGGATGTTCCTATTGCGGCCCATGGCTCCTGTTGGAGTGATACAAGACGGGCAGCTTCAGCTGTGCTGATGACTTCCTTTTTTTGTGCCCGGTATAGATACTGTTCAATGAAACCTCTGCATTGCGCAAGCGCTTGCGGATGGGAGACTACAACCTCAATTTCGTCAGTGCTGAACCATTGACGCGCCAGGAGTTGATGGACAACCGGAATAATCGCCTCTTCTTTGATTTTTACCTCTTTAAACCGGTGGGCCAGTAAATCAAGTATTATATTAATTGAACCTTCAGTTGAATTCTCAAAAGGAAGGAGTCCTTCCTCGAGTTCACCTGATTCAACCGCGGCTAAGATATCGGCAAAGGAAGAAAGGCAGACTGCGTCCGCTTCTTCATAATTACCACCTTTTTTAAGCCGATCAAGATAAAAGCGTGCCGCCAGTTCAGAAAAAGTTCCCGGCGGGCCTAGATACCCGATTTTTTTCAAATTTTGATCATTCCTTTTCGGGACAACCAAGTGAAGCGGTCAGAATAAAAAGCCTCCAACTAAAGATATGGCAAAAGAGCTGCAGACTTTCTATGCTATGTCCTGATTATAAAAAATATTCCTTAAAGAAGCAACCCATGAAATTATTTGGGGTCAGGCTTGACTTATTATGATAATTGACTTATTAGAGAAGTCGCTTCAGCGGTTTTAATATCTACTCTCAACAGGTAACCCGGGTTGACGCAAACATGTGTAAAATATACAATAAAACCGTTGGTTTGTTTTTGCTACAAAAAACCTGCGGTAATCAGAGGACTGAAGATGAAAGTAATGTATTTTGATTGTTTCAGCGGCATCAGCGGTGATATGATTTTAGGAGCTTTGATTGATGCAGGCGCAAGCTTTGAGAACATAAGTGAACGTTTAAAACATCTTGGTATACAGGGTTACGCACTGAAGGTTCTTAAGGATCGATCGTACGGCATAAAAGGATCCAGGTTTCAAGTAATATTAGATGAGCATCACATGCCTTTACGCAATCTTTCTGTTATTTCCCGACTAATTGAAGAAAGTTCTCTTCCTGCTGACATAAAAACTAATGCCTCTGCGGTTTTCCTTAGACTAGCCGGAGCAGAAGCATTGGTACACGGAGTTCCCCTGGAGAATGTCCACTTTCATGAGCTAGGGGCAATAGATACAATTATCGACATTGTAGGAACTCTTCTTGCGCTGGATGAACTGGGTATCGAAAAGGTATACTGCTCACCTCTGCCAATCAGTCACGGGTATGTCCAGTGCAGTCACGGTGTATTTCCAGTCCCGGCGCCTGCGACAGCAGAAATTATAAAAGGTTTTCCAATCCGTTTTATAGACATTGAGGGTGAACTGGTTACACCAACCGGAGCGGCAATAGTAACTGTTTTGTCTGAATTTACCAGGATTATGCCGGGCATGAAGCTAATCCATACCGGATACGGCTTTGGTCAAAATGACTACGGAATTCCTAATGCCCTGCGCGTGTTTATCGGGGAATATGATGATGCAGAAAATACAACAGATATTGAACCCGTTAATCCTGAACAGGAAATCACCGTCCTACAAACAAACATTGACGATTTGAACCCTGAAATATTGGCTTTCGCTGCTGACAAACTGCTTAATCATGGAGCAATTGACGTATCAATAACACCCCTGGTCATGAAAAAGGGGCGTCCTGGAAGCCTGCTTACTGTTCTTTGCTCCTCTAAAATAAAAATGAAATTGATTAATATAATATTTAAGGAAACTACCAGTCTTGGAATACGAGTTCGTCAAGAAAGACGCATTGTCCTGCCCAGACAGGAAATATGCGTGGAAACAGAATACGGACCAATCAGGGTCAAAATATCTGCCACCACGAACGGTGAAAAACAAATCAGCCCCGAATATGAGGACTGCCGTAAGATCGCCGGTGAGAAAGATATCCCCCTTAGATCTGTATACGACGCTTCTTTACAGGCAGCACGGAGTCTTTTAAAGGAAATCAATTGAGTATGGACCGTGAAAAATTAGAAAAAATGCTGTTACTTTTAGCAGATCATGAAATTACAGTTAACCAGGCAATGGAACAATTGAAGTTGCTCCCATATCAGGATTTGAACTTTGCCAGGATAGACAACCATCGGAGTATCCGCTGCGGTTTTCCGGAAGTAATTTTTTGTGAGGGCAAAAGACCTGAACAGACAGCCGAAATTTTTAACCAAATGGTTAGCTCGAATCGGACAGTACTGGGCACGCGTGCAAGTTACCGCGTGTTTGCGGCAGTAAAAAGCTTGTGCCCGGATGTACAATATTATAAGATTGCGCGCTGCCTAGTTTACGGTATGCCTGACGAGCCTTTATACCCTGCGCCTGTCCTTGTGATAAGCGCAGGAACTGCCGACCTTCCGGTAGCTGAAGAGGCGGCCGTATGCGCACAGGCGATGGGTAATATTGTCTTAAAGCTGTTTGATGTAGGTGTGGCAGGTTTGCACCGGCTTTTAAACCATCAGGAACTAATCCAAAAAGCAGCTGTCATAATTGTTGTTGCCGGTATGGAAGGCGCCCTGCCAAGCGTTGTCGGCGGGCTTACAGACCGTCCCGTAGTTGCAGTCCCTACCAGCATAGGCTACGGCGCAAGTTTCGGAGGGCTGGCCGCCCTGCTGGGGATGTTGAACAGCTGTACACCTGGAGTCGGTGTAGTCAATATTGACAACGGTTTTGGAGCAGCTTCACTGGCAACGGTAATTAACCGTTCTATAATATCCAGCCCGGCATTATAAATTATAATGAGAAAAGGTGAGTTATTTGTTGGAAAAAAAAATAGTGCGTCTGCTTGCAAACAGATGCACTAGTATTTTAGACAAAGAAGATTACTATATATCGGCAGTACTGCTCCCCCTTATAGAAATAAAGAACGAGATTCACATTCTTTTTGAAATTCGCGCCCAAGATCTGGATGTCCAGCCCGGAGAGGTCTGCTTTCCTGGAGGAGGTGTGGAATTCAATGAGCTTGACAGGCCGCATGAAGCTGCTGTCCGGGAAACATCAGAGGAACTCGGGATTAATCAGGAAGACGTGAAGTTGCTTGGAGCGCTTGATATCCTGCCAACTCCCATGGGTAAATTAATCTACCCCTTTGTCGGTAAAATGCTGACAACTGAAATTGCTCCGAACAAAGAAGAGGTTGATGAAATATTTACTGTGCCGCTTTCCTTCCTATTATCTAATCCTCCTGTAAGAAGTTATACGGATGTCGCAACACAACATTGTTCCGATTTTCCCTTCATCAAAATACCTCCCACATATAAAAGGACCTGGCAGAAACGCTGGTCCCTGCCAATCTATTATCTCGAATACGATAGATTCTTTATTTGGGGTATTACCGCAAAAATTCTCAATAATTTCCTTAAATTATGCGCGCCGGCTTTCCACTGCTAAATTCAGCATGTCAAAAACAAGAAAGATAACCTCATCATAAAAAGGCTGTCTTCTTGACACCGGTCAATTTCCGGTGCTAAGATATTGATGCCATTTAAGAACGTATACGGGAAGTGTTAAGATGAACGAAACTTACGACATTATTATTATCGGGGCCGGACCGGCAGGGATCTTTACTGCCCTTGAACTGGTTAAGACCGGCCAGGACTTGAAAATATTAATGCTTGAAAAGGGCCAAAACATACAAAACAGAATTTGCCTGGCCAGGGAAAGAAATGATAAATGCTTTAACTGCAAACCATGCTCTATTATCTGCGGTTGGGGCGGCGCCGGAGCATTCAGTGACGGAAAACTAACCCTTTCAACCGAAATCGGCGGAAACCTGGAGCAATATATAAGTGAACATGAATTAGCCGAACTGATTAATTATATTGACAACATATATGTTGTATTTGGAGCGCCCAAGGATATTTTCGGACTTGATCAAACCGACAAAATACAGGATTTTAAGCATAATGCAGCAAAAGCAGAATTAAAACTTATCCCTATAGCTATCCGTCATATCGGAACCGGACGCTGCCAGGACATTTTAAAAAATATGCAGGACTATCTCCTGGAGCATGGCGTTATAATTAGGACCTGCTGCAGCGTTGAAAATATTATTGTTGAGAATAGCCAGGTAAAAGGTGTACGTACCAGTAGCGGAGAAGTCATTTTAGGGAAATATGTCGTCATGGCTCCCGGACGCGAAGGATCGGAATGGCTGATTAATGAAGCGCAGCGGTTGAAACTTAACACAATAATCAATCCTGTGGATATTGGTGTACGCGTAGAAGTACCTGCAACTGTAATGGACCCTTTGACAACTGTTTTTTACGAAGCCAAATTTATTTATTATTCAAGAACCTTTGATGATAGGGTGCGTACATTCTGTATGAACCCATATGGCGAAGTTGTCCTGGAAAACACCGACGGGGTTGTAACAGTTAACGGTCATACCCACGCTTACAGAAAAACTGATAATACCAATTTTGCTGTCCTTGTCAGTAAGACATTTACAGAACCGTTCAAGGAACCAACTGCATACGGGAAACATATAGCAAGTTTGTCAAACCTTCTAAGTGGTTCCGTAATTGTACAAAGACTTGGTGATTTGCTTAAGGGTCAGCGCAGCACTCCCGACAGATTGAAAAAAAGTCTGACTGTTCCCACATTGCTGCAGGCCACTCCGGGGGACCTTAGTCTTGTTTTTCCGTATCGGCACCTTGTTGCCATAATAGAAATGCTTCAGGCTATCAACCAGGTTGTTCCCGGTGTTTATTCCAGATATACGCTTTTATATGGAGTAGAAGTAAAATTTTATTCCTCGCGCCTGTCATTGACCGAATCTTTGGAAACTCAAATAAGCAATTTATTTGCTGCAGGTGATGGCGCCGGAATAACCAGGGGCCTGGTCCAGGCTTCTGTAGCCGGTGTGATAGCTGCCCGTGAAATCTTAAAAAGATCGTCAAAAAACCAGGAGGTAAATAAATAAATATGTCCGCTTTAATAGTAGTAGGGGCGCAATGGGGAGACGAGGGAAAGGGGAAAGTTACTGATTTTTTAGCAGCCAGGGCTGATGTGGTAGTCAGATACCAGGGAGGCAACAATGCAGGACATACTGTAGTTGCCAACGGCCGGGAACTAAAACTTCATCTGATACCTTCTGGTATTCTTTACCCTGGGAAGCTATGCCTGATCGGCAACGGAGTGGTTATTGATCCGGGGGTCCTTATCGAAGAGATAAAACAACTTACCGACCAGGGAATTAATACTGATTTTCTAAGGATCAGTCCTAGAGCCCACATTATCCTGCCCTACCACCAGCGGCTGGATTTATGTGAAGAAGAACAAAAAGGCAGCCAAAAGATAGGCACGACATGCCGCGGCATTGGGCCAACCTATGCTGACAAGACCTCCCGTGCCGGGATTAGGATCTCGGATTTGATTGATCCTGAGGAATTCCGTTTCCGTCTTAAATATGCGCTTGAAGAAAAAAACAGACTACTAGTAAATGTTTACAGGACAGAGGGATTTGACTTCATAGAGGTAATGGAAGCTTACAGTAAATATGCCGAAATTCTCAAGCCCTACGTAGCGGATGTATCTATAATAATTAATACAGCGCTGAATGAGGGCAAGAAGATTTTATTCGAAGGAGCCCAGGGAACACTTTTAGATCTTGATCATGGGACTTATCCCTTTGTAACGTCTTCTCATCCTATAGCAGGTGAAGCCTGTATTGGAGCCGGTATCGGGCCTACCAGAATAAACAGGGTGGTTGGAATAGCCAAAGCATATATAACACGTGTCGGAGAAGGGCCATTTCCTACAGAGCTTATGGATGAAATGGGAGCCAAGATCAGGGAATGCGGACACGAATATGGCACAACTACGGGAAGGCCGCGCCGCTGCGGCTGGTATGACAGTGTGGTAGCCCGTTACGCAGCCCGTCTAAACGGACTTGATTTTCTTGCCATCACAAAATTAGATATTTTGTCCGGCCTTGAAACTGTTAAGATATGTACTTCTTACAATTATAAAGGTGAAACGCTTGAGGACTTTCCTGCCAGTTTAAGGGTTCTCTCGGAATGTGAACCGGTATACGAAGAAATGCCGGGATGGAATGATGACATAAGCAACATCAGGAATTACGGGGATCTCCCTGCTGAAGCGAGAAACTATCTTGAAAGGCTTGCTGAATTATCCGGTGTGCCTATAGCAATTATAGGTGTAGGCGTACAGAGGGAACAAACCGTTATTATTCATGATGTAATACCTGCTTGATAAGGAACATCCCCGTCTCCTACTGTCTTTGACAGGTTTAGGAAGCGTGTAAATTCTTTTACGAAGGCTAATTCAACGGCTCCGGTGGGACCGTTGCGCTGTTTTGCTATAATTATTTCTGTAATACCTTTTTTTTCGGAATCGGATTTGTAATATTCATCCCTGTAAATGAACATTACGATATCGGCATCCTGCTCAATGCTCCCGCTATCCCTTAAATCGGACATAATCGGCCTTTTATCCTGTCTTTGCTCAACCTGGCGGCTGAGCTGAGCCAAAGCGACTACCGGGATCTGGAGATCTTTTGCCAGGCCTTTCAGGGAACGCGAAATTTCTGAAATTTCCTGCTGCCTGTTTTCCACACGCAGGCTTGACTGCATCAGTTGCAGGTAGTCAATAACAATCAGGCTCAATCCTTTTTCTTGCTGCAGGCGCTTGGCTTTAGCCCTTACCTGACGCACCGATAAAAGGGCTGAATCGTCGATATAAAGGGGGGCCTTTGCTAATAAAGATGCTGCTTTGGTCAGCTTTACCCAGTCATTTTCATTAAGAAGACCGTTGCGGACTTTCTGCTGGTCAACCTGCGCCTCTGAGCACAATACTCTCTGTACCAACTGCTCTTTAGACATTTCCAGGCTGAATACAGCCACCGGAAGGCGCTGGCTGAGCGCAACATGATGGGCTATCGTAAGTCCAAAACTTGTTTTCCCCATTGCAGGCCTGCCGGCTACGATTATTAAATCTCCGGGCTGCAACCCGCAGCACAGATTGTCTATATCCGTAAATCCGCTTGGAACACCTAAGACTCCACCTTTATTTCTGTATCTGTCTTCTATAAACTTTAGTACTTGCATAACAAGTTCTTTCATGGTAGTGAAAGCAGATGACGCGCGGCGGGAGGTTAACTCCAGAATCATTTTCTCGGACTGATCAATTAGCTGTTCAACATCTTCCCCTTCATACCCCAGATTGGCGATCCTGGTTGCAATCTGGATTAGATTCCTTAAAAGCGCCTTTTCCTCAACAATATGAGCGTGATACTCAACATTTGCAGCGGTTGGGAGCATACTCGCAAGTGAGGCGACGTAAGCGGCGCCCCCGATACGGTCCAGTATCCCGGTGTCCCGCAAATGATTAACCACAGTTATAAGATCTACCGGGTGGCCGTTTTCGTCTAAAAAGAGGATGGCTTCGTAAATCTTCCGGTGGCTTTCCATGTAAAAGTCTTCCGCACGTAAAAAACGGGTTACTTTTGCAATGGAATCCTGGTCGACAAACAGAGCGCCAATTACTGACTGCTCGGCGTCTATATTTTGAGGAAGTGATTTATCTGTCTCATTATTCATGGATCCGGTTCCTTATAACTAAAACTACTCACGTTTTAACTGATAAAATAGTAATCATTTCTTCAATTGCAGAGACAGGAACAATCTCAATATCATTAAGATCCGGCGGCACATCATGCAAGTTATCACTGGGAATAATTATTTTTTTAATACCTGCCTGCCGTGCGCCGTATATCTTTTCCGGTATACTGCCTACCGGTTTAATTTTACCCTGAATAGAAAGTTCCCCCGTAACAGCCATGTCCTGAGGCAGCGCCCTTTCCTGCAGGGCGCTAAAAATAGCCAGGAATATCGCCGCTCCCGCAGAAGGGCCGTCGATATGCCCGCCGCCAACTACATTTACATGAACATCGTAATCCATAAGGTCTTTTTCAGTCGTTTTGCGTATTACAGAAGCAGCGTTAAATACAGAGTCCTTTGTCATGGAACCTGCGGTATCATTAAAGCGAATTGCCCCATGGCCGGCTTTCCGGCTTGGAAAGACCACCGCTTCTATCTCCAACAGAGACCCTAAAAAGCCCAATACGCCCAGCGCAAATACTTTCCCAACTTCAAGATTGCTGCTTGACTGGCGAAGATCATAGGGTGTAAGCCGGCCTAATTTAATTACTTCGTAAGTATCCTGCTCAGTAATCAGAATTTGAGAATTTTTATTCTTTTCCCTGTAACAGGCGAGACTATAGGCGTCAGCCAATATGCCTACCGCTTTACGACCGTCAATCGTATACCGGCTGATTACGCTGGAAACACTTTCCTCCAGCATGACATCCAGTTTCTTTGCGGCTTGAATGACAATACTTTTAATATCTCCCGGCGTCAGCGGTTCAAAGAAGACTTCCGCGCAGCGTGACCGTAAGGCAGGATTAATGTTGTCAGTTTCCTGAGTTGTTGCCCCGATTAAAAGAAAGTCGGCTGGCGCCCCTTCTTCAAAAACTTTTCGTACATACCGGGGTATGCTTTGATCATGAGGATCATAGTAGGATGATTCAAAGTGAACCCGTTTGTCTTCTAAGACTTTAAGAAGCTTATTCTGCAGCAGTGAATCCATTTCACCAATCTCATCAATAAACAATACTCCGCCGTGGGCGTCCGTGACGAGCCCGAATTTTGGCTCGGGTATCCCGCTGTCAGCCAGTTCCCTCCTTGCGCCCTGGTAGATTGGGTCGTGTACAGAGCCCAGAAGCGGGTTTGTGACCTCCCTGGGATCCCACCTAAGAGTTGACCCGCTGATTTCTATAAAAGGCGCATCTTTTTCAAAAGGACCAAGTGTTGAATTTCTCGCCACATTCAAAGCCAGCCGGGCAGCGGTTGTTTTACCGACACCAGGTGGACCGTAAAGAATTATATGCTGCGGAAAAGGTGAGGTCATCTTAGCCAGAAGCGACTTTAAAGCTCTTTCCTGTCCGACAATTTCTTCTATACTGGACGGGCGAAGTTTTTCTATAACTGAACGGGCTAATTTCTTTTGTTCCATTTTCTCTAAAATGGCAAGCTTTTTTAAAGTATGCGCATTTTCCGGATTTGTATTTTCCTTAAGTACCTGGACCTTTATTTCATGCATGTAGTCATCATGACGCTGCTGAAGCTTTCTGTTAATTTTTTTCTCCAGTTCACCTTCAACGGTCCTTTTCGCAAGTATGTCGGCGACTTCTTCCTCAATTTGCTCCAATATCTCTGGAATATCTTCGAGAGAAGGTATTGTTTCAAATGTCGGGTCCTCGAAAACAAGCTTTTGCAGGGCAAGCACCCTTTCTTCAAGCTTATCCGATCGCATTAATTTAAGAGCGTTTAATTTGCCCGCCCGGAGAACAAGTTTATCCGAACCGTACAGGTTTGCTACCAGACCGTAAAGCGCATCGACCTGACGTCTTAATTGTTCTTCACCGGTAAACTTGTATCCGGAACCATTTTTGATCGCTTTAAATTTGGATAGGAGTGATTCCATGTCGTTTAAGCCTTTCGTAATTTATTGGTCCGCCAGTACATTAACACTGAGTTTAACCTGTACGGAAGGATATAATTTGACCGGCAGGGAGTAAAAACCCAATTTCTTTATCGGTTCTTTAAGCATAACCTTTTTCTTGTCTATTTCTATACCGTAATCTTTTACCAGGGCATCAACTACGTCCTTGCTTCCTATGGAACCAAATAACTTTCCGCCTTCTCCGGCTTTGCTGTATACCTTGACCAATATTGATTCAAGCCTGACGGCTAAATCCCTTGCGGCGCTTTCTTCTCGCTGTTTTTTTCTTGCTGCGGCTTCCTGAAGCTCAGCCAATTGTTTTATTTTCCCTTCAGTCGCCTCCACGGCTAACTTTCTGGGCAGGAGGTAATTGCGTGCGTGCCCTTCGGCTACTTGCGCCAAATCGCCTTTCCTGCCAAGGTTTTTCACATCCTCCAGTAACACAACTTTCATTTAAGTTCCCTCCCCGCGTTGGTTCCCGCCGGATTCTGCAATATACTTTAATTTTATAAATGAATCGAAAACACCTAAAACCATCAGAATAGCAAGGGTAACCGGAGCGTAAAACAACCCCATGAAAACAAGTAATAACTTTATTACAATAGAGAACTTCCACTTAACGGCAAAATAAGCGCTGACGGAAAGTCCCCCGAGAAAATAGATAAATACTGCCACGTAAAAAATGTTTTTACCAACCAGGTCGACTATCAACCAGTTAAAATAGTCCCCGGACAAAATCATTGCCAGTCCAGTAATCAAAAACCAGACCAGATACCAGGGAAATTGCCAACGTACGAATGGAAGCCATTCCGGAACACTGCTTCCAAGTTTCCTCAATACATGGAAAGACAATAGATAAGTAACAAACGAAGTTATCATCGACCAGACAACCATATTGGCTGGTACCAGCTGACTTGCCAGATTAACCGTTTCTCTTGCTTTTTGAACGGTTTCTTGTGTCAAAGAGCCTTCGGCCCCTCCCATGCTGATGTATGACCTTAGAAGCTGCTCCAAAGATTGCCTGCTTTCCTGACTTAAAACAAACATATTTATTTCCGTGGTCCAACAGATAACCGAGATGCTTAGTAAGGTTAAAGCCGATGCTGATAAAATAAAAAAAGTTATACTTTGCCCGGTTGATACATTGTTTTTAAAAAGCATGCCCAGCAATAAACCAAGCAAACCGATTTGCAGAATCATTATGAGATCAGGCAAACCCGCATGCGAAACAAAGTAGTAGATCAGGCAGGCCACCAGGAAAGCCGCTGCGCCTGTCTTCAAGTCCCGGCGTTTAACAACTATGGCCAGTGGTAAAGGCGCAAATACACTACATAAAAGGGTTAATACAGGAACTCTGGCAAGTAATTCAAGAATTGCAGCCAGTGCGCCCCAGACAAACCCTTCAATAAAAATCCTGTTTTTAAAGCGGTGAACCAATTAATCACCTCTTCTTTTCAGTCAGGTGAGCATGCAGAAGGGATAAATCAGAGTACCATTTTTCAAGCTCGTGGTTTTCATGAATATTTTTCTGGAGTTTTGATTCCAGTGTCAAATCCAAACGTGAAAAACTAAGACCAAGACGTCGTCCAAGAACATAACTTGTAATGATTAAGCTGGCAAGCGCATCCAGCAAGTATTCTTCACTATCCTGGAGCATACCTTTAAACAGCGCGGCTAAAGAGGTAAGCAAATCTGCCTTAAGCCATTCAATAACCCTTATATTTCTCGCTATGCCTGTCTCCTGGTTAATTGGAATCAAAAACTGCCCCCCCTCAAAAACAATTTTCTTTTAAAGTTTAAATTCGTCACCCCTGTATTTTTTCCTGCACTGATAATATTGGGCGCAATGCCAAATAAATTAAAAAAGGGAACAGCAAGCGTTTGCTACCGCCTAACGTTCCCTTGATAAATCGTCTTTGGACGGCTATTCTGCAGTAAATGGCACCAGTGCCATTACCCTGGCCCTTTTAATGGCAACTGTCAGAATTCTTTGATGCCGGGCACAATTTCCTGAAACCCTGCGAGGTAATATTTTCCCGCGTTCGGTAATGTATTTCTTTAAACGTGGCACATCCTTATAATCTATAGAATTTACCTTATCCATGCAAAAGCTGCAGACACGCCTTTTTACTTTGCGGCCTTTTTCTCTTTTTACAACCAATTCTTTTTTTACACCTCCAGGTATATCTTTTAGAACGGTATGTCTTTTTCGTTGTAAGATATCTCTTCGCCCAGTGCGCCTTCCTGCAGCTGAGAATTACCCGAAGACGGGCTATCTTTTGCACGGTCGAGAAAACGCACATTATCCGCAATTACTTCCGCTGCCCTGCGACGTATGCCTTGATTGTCGTCATATGAGCGAATCTGCAGCCGCCCTTCAACGGCAACCAACCGTCCTTTTCCCAAGAAATTGGCGCAGTTTTCAGCTTGTTTTTGCCATACTACCACATCAATAAAGTCTGTTTCCCGCTCACCCTGCTTGTTTGTGAACGGTCTGTCTACGGCCATAACCATATGCGCTACAGCCACGCCTCCAGGTGTATAGCGCAACTCGGGATCTTTGGTTAGCCTTCCAATTAAGATAATCTTATTTAGCATTTCCCAACCACCCTAATTCTTTCTGTATCCTACTCTGATAACTCTTTACCTACGATGCTTCTCGTACAATTATGTGGCGAATTACTTCATCGGTGATTTTAAACACACGATCAAGTTCCCTTACGACAGCCTGACCAGCTTTAAACTGAAGTATGATGTAAAGTCCTTCATGCAAATGCTTGATTTCATAAGCCAGGCGGCGCCTGCCCCACTTATCAAGCCTGGTTACTTCCCCACCGTTGCTTTCGATGAGATTCCTGAACTTTTCCATCATTTCAGCGATCTTTTCTTCCTCAAGATCAGGCCGAAGAATAAAAAGAGACTCGTAGTTTACCGTTTTTAACACCTCCCTGTGGACTTAGCGGCCCTATCCATTTAAATTTTTAACTCTTTAACTGTGTTTGCCAGATAGAGCAGGGCGGAATGACTAAACTAATCGATTATAACACATGCGCTATAAAAAGACAAGAAAGGAAATATCTTGGACGATATATTTACAAATACGATATAGAGAGGGAATAATTAAGGCATGTAGAAATATAACAAAAAGGAGGCCTTGTAATATGAACGAGGAAAAAGTAACATTCATTAATTCAAGGAATCTGAAATTGTCAGGTATATTCTATAATAGCCCGATAGATACCAAATCAGTTGTCATTACCTGCCATGGGCTTTCCGGAACTAAAAGCGGCGGCGGAAAAGCGGTAGAAATGGGGAAAATACTTAATGAAAAAGGTTGGTCTATTCTTTTATTCGACTTTACAGGGCTTGGAGACAGCGAAGGTGTTTTTGAGGAGATGACCCTTACCAGACAGATCGATGATCTAACCTGCGCCGTTGATTGGTGTATTGGGCAGGGATTTACCCGTATAGTAACTCAAGGGCGGAGTTTTGGAGGCACTACAGCAATATGCCAGGCAGCCGGGGACAAAAGAGTTCAGGGTGTTTGCACATGGTCCGCTCCTGCGCAAATACAGAAGTTGATTCTCAGGGGCAAAAACTCTGCAGATGAAATAAAAGGTGAATACGTGATTCTTGGCCAGGAACCGGACTTAATCCGCCTGAAAAAAGGCTTTGTCTATGACGTGGAAAAATATGACGTGACGTCTTTAAGTCCGATGATCTCGCCGCGCCCCTTTTTGATTATTCAGGGAACCGCCGATCTTGTTGTTCCTCCTACCAACGCAACAACAATTTATAATTCCGCGGGTTGGCCGAAAAAAATAGTTTTTATAGAAGGAGCAAACCACGAATATACCGAGCATTACAGAAAAGTTTGGGAGGCTTTTTTCGGTTGGCTGGCAGAAGAGTTTCCAGGCTAAAACATGAACATATCCAAACTACTTTACCCAGCTTTCAAAACCACATCGACTTCGTTCCAATCTTCAACCTTGCCGGAAAGGTTGAATTTGACTGAAGAAGAACCGTAGTACCATAAATCATAAATTATACTGGTAGGAGTTCCCATGGCAGATATGACATCCTGCATAGTTGAGCCTTTTCCGAATTGCTCTGCCGACTCCTCCTTACTGCCGAGGCTGACTTTTAAAGCCAGGTTTGATTCGTTCCATCCGGCCACTGTCCCCTCGTCGTCGAACCTGACGGAGGACAAACTGTAATACCATGTTGTATCAGAAATTATTCCGGTTGGGGTACCCATAGCCGCAATTACATCATTTTTATGTGAACCAAGGCTAAAAGGTTTTGCCAGAGGGTCTTTTCCTCCGATGCTGGCTTTTATATCCTGATCAACTTCATTCCAGCCAATTACCGAACCATTACGGTCAAAAGCTACTGTAGACAATCCGTAAAACCATGTATTATAGCTCTTGCTTTGCGGGACACCCATAACTGTTTTTACTTCATCCTCATTTGAACCGAGAGAGAAACAGGCTTTTGTTGTCCATGATTTTTCCCTGTCCGCCTTCTTTGAAGCATCATCCAATTCACTGAGGCTTTTTAAACTTTCGTTCACTGAACTGAAATTAATTATACCGGCATTAGACATTGATATATCAGGCGCTGATTCAGGATTGTTTTTTTGCGGAATAATGCTCATTCCGCTTATTGTCCATTTTAAAATCAGTACCATGATCAATATAAAGAGGCAGATCAGTCCTGCTAAAATAATTTTTTCACGATAGTCTTTTAAAGTTAACTCTTTTGCAATAGGACTATTCTGAACCCCGGAAGAATACCCGGTGTCCTGGAATTCTTCTTCTTCAACCGGCTCATAATAGTGATCTCTGTAAATTTCATCGTAATAATTTCTTTTTACAGAATCAGAAAGATATTCATATGCCTCGTTGATCCTCTTCATGATCCGATCATCCTTGTTCCCTGTATCAGGATGATAGACTTTGGTAAGATGCCGGTACGATTTCTTTATATTTTCCCGGCTTGTATCAGGGCTTACCTGCAGTATTTTATAATAATCAATAAAATCTTCCATAAGAAATCTCTTCCCGGGGTCAGGCTTGACTTATTGTAAAAATTGACTTATTGCATTCTTAAGCTGTCGTTGTCACTGTCCGCTTAGGCGCTACGTGCCGGTATTGCCGACGGTTCGCTTAGGACAGGATCAGTCGACGCTTAAAAATACAGGGGACAGTACTCTTGATACTCAAGTCCGTTCACCCTCGGACTTGACCAAAATTAAGCGCTGACGCGCCTCAAACACTTCCCTCGCTTAAATACGGGTTCTCTTGTTCATTGAAATAAAGGCTCAGCGGTATGTCTTTGGAAGTCATACCGCAACCGCTATACAATCTCTATTCTTACTATCGGCAAAAGGGAATTAAAAATTAAGGTAGGTCTGTAAGGAACAGTGTTGCTACTAAGCTAAAAAGTCCAACAGACAAGAGGATAAAAAAGAAAAAAGGGATTATTATTTCGAATAGATGTTTTCAATCATTGACAATTATATCTGTAAGCTATCTTAAAGCATATGATATATTGAATGCATCCAAAAAATCTTTTAAATTGTGCGCTCTGATTTCTTCGTTGAGATCTTTTAAAATCGTATCGTCTTCAAGCGCCATAAAGATGAAGTAGAACCCGTCTATAAAGACCAATTGGATCAAATCGACAGGGTTACCAATAATTCCTACCGGTGTTTTTTGACATCTTATATATTGTGAAGCAAAAGAACTAAGCTGCCGTTCAGAAAGTACCAAATCAATTCCCAATCTTATCGCGAAGGATGGTATTGCGGCAGTCAAATCGTCTACCAGCCGTATAATTTTAATCATGCATCTTCTGCAGTTATCGGGCGAGAGCGGATTTGACAGCTGTATTATATCTGCAAGCCTTAAAGCAGTCCGAACTGTGTTCGGGAAATTGTTTTCGAGGAAGGCATAAGTTTCATCGTCCTTGAGATATATGCAAAACGTTGCCACTCTAAAGGCTTTTATTATATGAAGTCTTGCGTCGTCAGGATCCTCCATTTTCCATTCGTAAAAATACTTCTTAAAACTGTCTTTATAAAAGCCAAGATTGAAACGCCTGTTTTCAAGTTCTTTAAAAACTATATTATTTTCTACCAAGTCACAGATCAAATCAGCCATAATATGGTTTATAGGATTATTTATGGCTTTTATTGAAAATACTCTTGGATACATTTTTCTTCCAAAAAGTATATGCAGCAGCTCATGCGCAAGCGCAATTTCAGCTTCCGGGGTCAAACCCTCGCTGTTTTCATCAAACAAACTCCTTGACATAATAATTTTTGGAATAAACTCATTGCCCTCATAGTTTATTATACATGGTTCAGGTAATTCATCAGATAGTTCCCAATTTATTATCTTATCAGGTTCCAAAGAAACAACTTCGTTAATTAATTCTTCCAGTTCATTGGAAACCACACGGTCAAATATTTTCAATTCATTAGGCCCCTTTTTAAACAAGTAATGTATTGTAACATGAAATCACCTGGTTAACAATTTCCACTGCATTAAGATGCTACTGTGTTAATATCCGGTCCATGATCTCCCTGAAAACCGGAGCGGCGGTTTGTCCGTCTTTTATTCCTTCCTTCACCAGGACTGTAACTACATACCTTGGCTGATCAATAGGAGCATAGCCGCAAAACCAGTAATAAACACCCTTTTCTTCTTCTCCTAACTGTGCCGTCCCTGTTTTACCGGCGCTGCCATATTTTTTAACATACGCTTCCCTGCCGATGCCTTCCGTGGTTACTAGAGACAGCAGTTTTTTTAATTCTAAAGCTGTCTGCGGAGAAATTGCCAGGGATCCTTCACCGACGGGAAAAGAGCTTTTAATAACCCCGTCGTTCGTTTGGAGTTCCCTGACCAGTCTCGGCTGCATATAGACACCATCATTGGCGATTGTGTTCATCATAACTGAGATTTGAACAGGTGTCGCCAGTACGGGTCCCTGTCCGACACTGCTGTTGGCAAGGTTATATGGAGATGCAATAAGATTCAGGTTCTGTCGCTTATCATAAGGGATGTCATAGCCAATTATTTTTTGATTATCAAGGCCAAAACTTTTTGCGCAGGCAATCAGCTTTTCTGCGCCCAATTTTTCGGCTGTTTCAACAAAGACAGGATTGCAGGACTGTGCAAAAGCATCCCTGAAAGATATTCGGCCATGTCCGAACTTGTTCCAACAAGGTATAGGTTTTTCTTTTAAACCTTGGCAATAAAAATAGTCATCCTCCGCAACGCAGCCGTCCTGTAAGGCTGCGCAGGCTGTAACAATTTTAAAAAGCGATCCAGGCGTAAAAAGCATTGTGCACTGGTCTAAAAAGGCCTCCGGATTTCCATTCAAATATTCCTCAATTTTAAGAGGATCGGGATTGTATTTTGGACGGCTTCCCATTGCCAGAAGGTCACCTGTTTTTACATCCATCACTATAACAGCGCCGTTTTTAATGTGTTCGTTCATAATTTTTTCAACAACCCGCTGTATGTCTGAGTCTATGGTTGTGACAAGGTTTACCCTGCCGCCGTCTATGTGATTGTAATTAACCTCAACACCAAGCCCTTCGAGGAATTTAGAACGGGCGTCCGTATAAATTCTGGCGTAGCCGCCGGCAGCGCTGGCCATTAATTCATTATTATAAAATAATTCAAGTCCAGTCTTCCCTACCCAGTCGTCAATCCTGAAACCGTCTTTGTTTTTTAAGCCAAGCTCTTCTTTCGTCTGGATCTTGCCAAGATGGCCAACTACCTGGACCGCTAACGGTTCCGCTCCATAGCGCTGTGTTACAGGCAAGACTAGCACACCCGGCCAGTTCATCTGCTGAATTGCCTTGGCGGCAGATGATGTTATCTTATAAGGAAGTACGCATGGATTTTTACTTAAGGCAGGCAAAAGGCTGTTACGATCGACTTTTAAAACTGCAGCAAGTTCTTTTGACAGCAAATCAGGATCTTTTATTAATAGAGGAAAAACAATCAGCCGGTTGGAAGCAACAGGTCCGGTTAATGGATACATGTTTCGGTCCAGGATATCCCCGCGGGGAAATTCCTCTAAGGGAACTGTCTGTGTTTCACTCCTGATTGCTTTGGCCATATAATAGTCTTCCTTTTCAACCTGGATAAAATATAAACGGGATAAAAGCAGAAGAAAAGGGATCATAAAAAAGTAAAATAAAAAAACCACACGTTTTCCGGTCGAAAGATTCATTTCCTGTTCCTTTTAATTACTTACTTTAAGTACAGAATGGCCAGAAAACATCCGGTTATATACATCAATGCTGGTATTTATTCATATTTGCTATATGTTCCTGAAGGGTTTTTGCGAAGGCGTGCGTGCCGTCTGATTTGGCGACATAATAAAGGTAATCAGTTTTTACGGGGCTTACAGCAGCCAGAAGCGACGCTTCCCCGGGAGAAGCAATAGGTCCGGGAGGAAGTCCGGTGTTTATGTATGTGTTATAAGGAGAGTCAATTTCAAGGTCTTTATAATATATTTTTGGTTCCTGACGACCAAGGGCAAATTGAATTGTTGCGTCTACCTGTAATGGCATTTTCCTGCTCAGGCGGTTTTTAATTACCCCTGCTATTATGGGACGCTCTTTTGATGACCTTGCTTCCTTTTCAACCATAGAGGCAATAGTTACAGCCTGATGAAGTGTAAATCCCGTTTCCTGCGCTTTTTGTTGATAATCCAAGGCCTGTATTTTTTCTGCAAAGCGATGAAGCATCATCTCGATAACGCCATGTGCGGTTGTCTCCTTGCTGAAAAAATAGGTATCAGGAAAGAGGTAACCTTCCAATTTGTTTTGTACATCCGGGTAATCAGTTAAAAAATCATAATCAAATGTTCCTGAATTAATCTCGTCATATAAGGCTTCCCTGCTAATGATTTTTTTGTTGTTTAAAAGTCCCGCAATCTGTTTAATATTATAACCCTCCGGAATGGTTACCCTGTAGTACGTCTCTCTTCCGGCAACAAGCTGATTGATAATCTCAGGAGTTGACTGATTAGACTCAAATAGATACTCTCCTGCTTTAAGACGGCTGTCTAAACCTTTTAGACGCGTATATAAAACGAAAGCAAAAGAACTTCTAATAAGCTTGCTTTCAGACAGTGATTTAGCGATACTGGCGATTGTAGCGTCTGGGGGAACAGTAACTTGAATATTTTCGATTTTGCCGGAAGGGTTTACCGGCGCTAACAGGTTTTTAGTGGATAAATAAAAAGATACTAATATTAGAGACGTTATTAATAATAAACAAGAGGCCGCTTTTTTATAATTTAGTATTTTCCTGCGTGCTTTTCTTTCTCTTTCATAAATACTAGTCACTGGTAATCTCCTCTTGCCCCGGGCTATTTTCTGCAGGAGGACTATTACTGTCCGGAAACTGATGTGGTGGATCCTGATTTGACGGCTGCGGCTGATAGATTTCAGTGAGATCTGTATATGGCGGCAATATAACCGGAACTTCATCTTCTTCTTTGATACCCACAGCGATTATTTTATTCACGGCGCGATAAATACTCTTTGGTAAAGGTTCTGTCTTCCGGGCGCCTTTTTCCCAGGTTATCCGGTTTGCAACCACCTCATATCCTTTAGATCCCTGCTGCTTGACAACCTGCTCACCTTTTTTCAGATTGGGGTCATCTTTAAGAATCGTCTCCGGCTCATATACTTTAACAGTTTTTGTGCTTATGCTGACCGGTACTTTATAATCTGTGTTGCCATATACTTTGAATGTCAAATACCCCCCGCTGACAAAGGACCTGATGTAGATAAAACTTTCCGTGTTATTGCGAAACCTTAAGTCTGACAAACCATATACGACAGTCGCATCACGCCCAATCGGCACATACGGGATTGGCAGTGAATGATTTGTGCGTTCAAGAATTTCAAGGTTGCTAAGTATTATGGCGTTATAGAGAGTGGTGCTTACCTGACAGACTCCTCCCCCAACGCCGTCAACAAATTCGTTGTTAATAATAACCTTTGCGTTTTTATACCCGGCTTCAGTGCTTCGGGGTCCGACAACCTTGTTAAATGACACTTCCTGGCCGGGCGGCGCCAGCAGGCCATCAAGCGCATTCGCGGCAACCCTTATGTTATATGTCCGTCCAACGTTGCCAGGATCGAAAGAGGTTGTATGATAAGCAAGAAGGCCCTTAAGTCCCATAGATTCAATCATCTCGGTCATGCGTTTCGGTTTGACTGTGACCAGGTTTAAATCGATTTCCGGCTTGCCGCTATTTTTAACAAGATAATCCACAAGCTGCTTATAGGCATCCTCAATGTTCACACCTGTCCCGTTATTGCCGGGAACAACCTCAATGCGATCTCCTTTAATTACACGAAAGGCAGCATCCTTTGCAGGGCTGCCAATGGCTGAATTAAATGTCGTTAATTTTTGCTCAAATTTATTCTTGTTTATTACCAGTCTTAAGGGGAGTTCATAACCGAACTCTCTGACCAGTATCCTTTTTTTCAGCCTGCTGAAAAAAGAGCCGGTTCTGCCAATACTTAAAGCATCATCTGCGGTTGCCTGTATATCTATGCCGAAGTCCAGGTCTCGCAGAGGGATAACCAGCTTGTGTCCCTCACAGTTGAGCGTTATAGATGTTGCAAGCATTTTATTCTGCAACTGCTCTAATACCTTTAAACATTCCCCGTGGTTCAAACCCTGGAGTTTAAGGTTGCGTACTTCAATTCCCGGAATGACTCTGTCTGTTTTGGCAGAAACATAATTCGCTCCCAAACCACTTACTACGATGATTATTACAAACAGTAAGATAACAGCGGGAAAATGAAGCTTCATTTATTTTCCTCTCCCGATAAAAAAAGGACTGGATAAGCATTAACGACTGTATTTATTCAGCTTCGTCGACAAGTTTTTCTTCCCAGGCGTCAGCTACTCTTTCCCACTCCTCGTCATCTTCAATAGTTACAAGGACGTCGCTGCCGGTATCGTCCTTGCTGAATTTCAATATGATTACTTCGCCCTCGCTGTCCTCATCAGGATTTTCTTCAACTGCCAAAAGGACGGCATATTGAGTATCTTCCATTTCTACAATGTCAATTACCTCATAATCTTCTTCCTCGCCATTCTCGTCTATAAGAGTTATGACGCGTTCCTCTTCCGATTCACCATTGGTCATCTGGATCACTCCTTTTTTGTAAGCTTATTCTGAATGGCAGACATTTGTCAAGAAAATATCCCAGACATAACACATTTTTAAGTCACCGGGAAATTATAACGGAAATCAAGATAATTTTGCAGTATGATTACCGCAGCCAGTTTATCAATAACTTTTTTACGCTTTGCCCTGCTGACGTTTCCGGTAAGCAGCATTTTTTCCGCTGCTACAGTAGTTAACCTCTCGTCCCAGGTTTCAATATGAATATTAAGGTTATCCTTTAGCTTCTCCACAAACTTAATTATTTTATTCCCCTGCGCACCCAAGGTACCATTCATGTTGCGCGGCAAACCAACGACGATTAATTCAATATCATACTGCCTGATTAGTTCTCTTATGTTTTTAATATCCTCCGATTCAGGACCGCCGCGTAAGATAGTTTTAATCCCCTGGGCTATACAGCCCAAAGGATCGCTTACTGCGACACCGATAGTTTTTTCACCTACATCCAGGCCCATAATGCGCAAAGAGTAAACCTCCATTAAACGACCCTGATGCATAACTCCGGACATGCCGACCCGCAGTATCCGCACAGACGGCAGATTTCCTGATTGACAACCGGTCTGTTTCCAACCAATTTAATTGCTCCGAGATCGCACTTTTGAATACACTGCCCGCAGCCTGTACACCAACTTTCAATCAGCAGCCTGCGTTTTTGTCTGCTCACACGTTCACGCAGTTCTTTTTTTATTTCCCTGCCAGAAAAATACGACACATTGAAATCAACTTCCCAGACGCTTGACATTCCCAGTGCTATGGAAGCCAGTTGGGGTATGGAAATAACGAAATCCAGGGCTTGATCCACCTGGTCCAGGAGGTTTCCTCCACCCAGGGCTTTCATACCGTATAGTCCTTTGCCATATAACGCCGCCTCTTGAATAGCAGCCAGCATTTCCTCCCGGGTCCCGTCTTTAATCCCTATACCAGACATATTTATTAAAGGGTGAATAATTTCGAACTCCGGAATCAAAAAAGCGGCCCTGACCGCTTCGACTGAATGTGTGGATATGCCTATTGCCCTTACAAGCCCTTCTTTTTTGGCTTTTACAAGATATTCGACAGCCTCCCAGTGGCCTTTCATGGTTAAAATTGATTCCTGCTCATGCAATAAAAAAATATCAATATAATCCCGGTTGATTGAACGAAGGGCTTCTTCAAGACTGCCGCGCATATCTTCAGCTGTATAAGCGTATGATTTTGTAGTTATGACAACCTTATTTTTTATACCTTCAATAGCTCTTCTGATATAAGGATAAGTGGCGTACAGCTGAGCAGTGTCAATGAAGTTTACGCCTGATTCAAGCGCATGACGGATTACCCTGGCGCCCTGCTCAATTTCAAGGTTCGCCTGAAAAGGGCCTATCGTAAGCGCCCCAAAGCATAATCTGGAAACCAGGATACCGGTGTTTCCTAAATTGCGATACTCCAAGACGGCAGTCCTTTCACTATAATTCCAGGTAATGTCTGACGAGTTCTTCCAGCAGCTCGTCCCTCTCCAGCTGGCGGATCAGGTTCCTGGCGTTGTTATAACCGGTAATATATGCCGGATCACCGGAAATCAGGTAACCCACAAGCTGGTTTATGGGGTTATATCCTTTTTCTTTTAATGACTCGCATACCTTGAACAGTATTTCCCTCGCCTTGTTTTTTTCGACTTTGGCCTTGTTAAACATTACTGTGTGCTCAGAAAATTTTTCGGCCATGTCTTTTACCCCCCCTTTTTTAATTCCCTTTATGCTTTTATGTTATATGCTTTTTATGTAATATTCAATTGTCTTGGAATAATTAAAGAAACCCTGTCCAACGCTTCCTGAAGCCGCGCGGGATCTTTTCCGCCGGCCTGCGCCATTTCCGGTTTCCCCCCCCCTCCGCCGTCTATTATTGAGGCTAATTCCTTGACAAGCTTACCAGCATGCAAACCAAGGGGCAATAAATCCCTTGTTACGGCGGCAACCAGATTTACCCGGTTTCCCGACTGACTTCCCAAAACAATTACTCCTGAATGCAGTTTGTCGCGCAGCAGGTCGACCATGGAACGCAAATCGTCCATATCCCCTGCTTCAGTTCTGGCCGTTAAAAGTTTAATTCCGTCAAGATCTTTGACATCTGCAAGCATTGCCTGAACCTGGTAATATGCCAGACGTGAGCGGAGTTGCTCGTTTTGCTGCTCAAGTTCTTTTATTTCCGTAATTATATTCTCAACTCTGTGCGCCAGTTCTCCCGGCGCCGTCTTAAGAATGCCGCTGATCCTGTTTATCTGATCGTTTAAGGCAGTCATGTATTGAAACGTTCCTTTTCCGGTGACGGCTTCCACACGCCTTAATCCGGCGCCGATACTGCTTTCGCCTAATAATTTGAATAACCCGATTTCATTCGTATTTTTAATATGCGTGCCGCCGCACAGCTCAAGGCTGTATCCGCCGATATTTACCATCCGTACTTCAGCGCCGTATTTCTCACCAAACAATGCCGTAGCCCCTAAAGAACTGGCTTTGTCAAAGGAAGTAACTGATGTTTCAACCTGCAGACCTGATAATATGGTTTCATTTACAATATTTTCAACCCGGGCGAGCTCGTCTTCAGACACAGAACGCGGATATGTAAAATCAAACCTGAGGCGTTCGGGCAGGACAAGCGAACCCGCCTGATTAACATTGTCTCCCAGCACAGTTCTTAAAGCTTTATGAAGCAGGTGTGTGGCTGAATGATTCCTGGCAGTATCCATTCGCCTGGCCTTGTCTATATGGACACTTACAAGATCGCCTTCTTTGATTACTCCTTCTTTTACTTTTCCGTAATGCACGTAGATGCCTTCCACGGGCTTTTGAACATCAAAAATTTCAATACTGCAGCCAGGACCCGTAATTACAGCCAGATCATTAATCTGACCGCCTGATTCCGCATAACAAGGTGTCACATCCAGGACTAATTCTATTTCCTCGCCCTTAAACGCTTCCTTTACGGACCTTCTTTCTTTCGCAAGCGATAAAACACGGCTTTCAGAGTCTAATAACTCGTATCCCACAAATCCGGTTTCTCCAAAACGCTCCCTGATTGTTTTATAAAAAGCTTTGTCCTCTGATAAATACTCCGTTTCCTGTCTGGATTTACGCGCCCGCCGGCGCTGTTCTTCAAGAGCTTTGTAAAAAGTGTCTTCATCAAGATCAATACCTGCTTCGGCAGCCACTTCCTTAGTAAGTTCAAACGGGAAACCGTAAGTGTCGTAAAGGCGGAACGCATCTTCCCCGTCGATTGAATTTGTGTTGGCCGCCCTGGCCTTGCGGATTAAACTTTCCAGCATGTCAAGGCCCTGGACAAGAGTCTGCGCAAAGCGGGTTTCCTCCTGGAGAATTATTGAAAGTATGTTGTCCTTGTTTTTTGCAAGCTCGGGATATATATCGTGCATCTGGTTGATAATAATTTCCGACACCTGTGATAAAAAAGGCCTTTCAACGCCAAGGAGCCGTCCAAAGCGCATTGCTCTTCTAAGAAGGCGCCTGATCACATAACCCCGGCCTTCATTCGAGGGGAAAGCACCGTCAGCTACGGCAAAAGTAACCGCCCTGCAGTGATCGGCAATTACTTTTAAAGCTAAATCATTTTTTCTGTTTGCGCCATATTTTTTGCCTACGATCGTCGCAATAAAATCAATTACTACACGGAACAGGTCTGTGTCAAAGTTTGTGGAAACGTTCTGGCATACTGAAGCTACCCTTTCCAAGCCCATCCCGGTATCGATTCCTTTTACGGCTAAAGGTGGATAATTCCCTGCTTCATCACGGAAATATTGGATAAAGACCAGATTCCAAATCTCTAAAAAGCGGTCGCAATCGCACCCCACACCACAGCTGCTTAAACCACAGCCCCGGTCCCTGCCCAAATCGATATATATTTCCGAACAGGGACCGCATGGCCCGACTCCTATTTCCCAGAAATTTGTATCCTTATCCATCCGGACGATTCGCTCAGCCGGAACTCCAACTTTTTGAGTCCATATCTGATAAGATTCATCGTCGTCAAGGTAAATGCTTATCCATAGCCTGGAAAGGTCGAACTTTAAAACACCGGTTACAAATTCCCAGGCCCAGGGAATTGCTTCTTCCTTGAAATAATCACCGAAGGAAAAATTGCCCAGCATCTCAAAAAAAGTATGGTGCCTGGATGTCATGCCGACAGATTCAATATCAGGTGTGCGCAGGCATTTTTGACAGGTAGTAATCCGCCGGGCAACAGGAGCAGCTGCGCCTGTGAAATAAGGCTTAAACGGTACCATACCCGCGGCTGTCCAGAGAATACTGGGATCGTTTACAGGTATTAAAGAGGCGCTTGGCAGAACAAGATGCCCGCGCTCTTCGAAGAATTTTAAAAATTTATTTCTGATCTCCTTCCCTGTCATCCATTAACCTCCAAACATGAAGCCGGCCCTTAAAGAGCAATTGCCGGCTTTCCTTCATTTCCTGATTTCTTTTTACTTAAAGTGCTTTTCTAGAGGCAATTATACAAAAAATACCGTTTTTATGTCAAGAAAAAAGCCGGCCTGCAAAAGATTGACGCTCTTCCACACCGCTTATTTGCCTGGTCATGTATTTCGATACCATTTTATTAATTCAATGGTTAAGAATTCTATCGTTTTCCCTTGACAGATCCTTTTTCACTAACTGCCGTTTTGCTCAAGGAGTTGTTTATTGGAATTGTAATTACTGCAAGGACAACACCCAACCCCAGTGTGCCCAGTAAGGAAACCAACCCGTGATAATGGTACCAGAAAAGCATATAACCAGTACTTAAGACTATGGAGATAAGCATTGCCGGAAAAGCTACTTTCATAAAACTTATAAAAGTGATTGTTGATCCTCTTTTTTCAGCCATCCCGACTACCACTACATTGGCCGAGGCGCCGATAATCGTTCCGTTGCCGCCCAGGCAGGCGCCCAGGGACAATGACCACCATAAAAAGTTTAAGTCGCCCGACATGCCCAGTTGGCCCATATCCTTAATCAGGGGTATCATTGTAGCAACGAACGGTATGTTGTCAACAAAAGCCGAGGCAATTGCCGAAACCCACAGGATCAGCAAACCTGCGGGAACCATCATTCCGTTTGTAACGTCAATCGCAAAGCGGGCAATAGCTTCAATGATTCCGACCTTCTCAATACCTCCGACAACCAAAAACAAACCGGCAAAGAAAAAAATTACCGGCCATTCGACCGCATGAAGGGCCTGTTCCGGGTCATGACGGCTGGACAAAAGTAAAAGCAGGCTGGCGCCGCTGAGGGCAATAACCGATGATTCCAGGTGAATGTACTGGTGAATGACAAATCCTAAAATAGTCAAGCCCAGAACGATCAAACACTTTTTAAGCAAAGAAACATCTTTTAATTCTTCCTTTTCGTCCATTTTCATGATGCCCTGCTGCAGTTCCGGCGTTGTTACCAGGTGTTTCCTGTAGATTGGGATAAGCAGGGTAATCGTAATTACATAGACTACTACTATTATGGGCGCCAAATTGAATACAAAATCCATAAACCCGAGTCCAGTCGAGCTGCCAATCATAATATTCGGCGGGTCGCCAATCAGCGTGGCAGTGCCGCCAATATTTGAGGAAATGATTTCAGTCACCAGAATAGGAATGGGATTGACCTTCAACTGTCTGGCAATGGCGAAGGTTACCGGCACAATCAACAAGACCGTTGTTACATTGTCCAAAAGGGCGGAAGCTACGGCCGTGACTGTAGCCAAGGCCATCATGATCTTAACGGGGTTCCCTTTTACCATCTTGGCCGCTCTTACGGCAAGATATTCAAAGACTCCCGTGTTGCGTGTAATACCTACAATAATCATCATCCCGATTAACAGGCCGATAGTGTTCCAGTCAATATATTCAATAGCGTCTTCAATAGTCAGAACGCCTGAAAGCATAAACAAACCGGCGCCTATTAAAGCCGCAATTGTGCGGTGGACTTTTTCAGAGATGATAACCGCATAGGTAAGCAGGAATATCGCCAGCGCGAAAAAATACATATTTTCACCTCTTTATCCCTTTGATTTGGATCGTTTAGCGACCCGTTACCAAAGGCTTATTGAAGGCCGCCGGTATCGCCAGTGGCCTTCACCTCTTATCTTAAAAAAAGAAATCCCATAAGCAAAGACTATTTAACGCATTGCCGGGATTACCCAGATGGCAAGCAAGATAACAAAACATACGGCCAGCGACAGAAACACATAAGGTGCGCTCCAGCGTAAAAACTCTCCCAGCGGCACTTTCCGGCCGTCTTCCTTTTCGGCCATGGAAAGCGCAACATACAAAGCAGGCGCGCCCGCGATGGTCAAGTTGCTGCCCAGCGTTCCGGCAAAAAGCAAGCCCCAGTAAAAAGGCCAGGCGCTTATCCCGGTGCTGTTAGCAAAATCCCTGATAATATAAAGCATTGCCAGGATATAGGCGTCGTGCTCCACTACGCCGACAATTGGCGCTGTCACCCAATACAGAAGACTTACCCCGCCTAGTAAAGAAGCCTTGAAGAACGGAGACAGCCAGTTGGCTACGATTTCAATAATGCCGACGTGCTCCAGCGCTCCAACCAAACAGAACAGTGAAGAGTAGAAAAAGATGGCGTCCCAGGAGATTTCGCCGAGTATTTCTTCAAAGCTGGGAACATCAATATTCCATGGTCCTTTCAATATTTCAATCAGCAAAACAAGGGTTACCGCACCGGCAAAGGCTAAAAAGCCAAGGTGCAGGCCGGTAAACTGCCTGAAGGCCATCAATAAAACCGTGGCCAGGAACATGAAGCAAACTAAAAAGGCAAATTTCGGGTTCTTGATTGGGTTTTCCGCTCCCTCTTCACGGGCTACGTTAACCCTTCTGTTTTTGAAAAACTTTTTAAAAACGAAGTAGAAAGCAGTTACAACAATTAGGTAAGTAATTGTAAGCATAATAAAGGACGAAGGTTTGCCCTCCAGCCAAAGGAACCCTGCAAATTCAATACCGGAAACGCTGTGCAGCAGCTGCGGGGGCAGGTCTCCCAATAAAAGGGCGGTGCCCATAAAGTTTGCGCACAGCCCGAGGAAAAGGATCGGGGCAAAAGAGGCGAACTTAAACCTCCGGCTTACCTGCATGAGTACCGGGGCAAACATCAGGATGATCACCACGTTGTCAATGAACATGGAAACAAAGCCGGCAAGTGCGCCCAGGGCGACCACAAACAGGGCCAGGTTTCCCTTGGACATCTCCAGCATCTTCTCGGCCAGCCATTCGGGTACCCCCGTCTTGCCGAAATAAGTTGCAATCAGCCAGATGCTCAAAAGAATAATAATAACGTTCCAGTCCACCAGCCCGAAGGCAGTAACGTCACTTATTGACCTGCTTACCACAAGGGCGACCACGCCGATCACAGCCCCGACGACACTACTGATTACCCGGCTGACAACCAAACCTATTGCAATTACAAAGATAATTAAAGTAACAGTTTGGACGTCTGTCAACAATTTTCCCTCCCTTTTTGACAAATATTATCAGAAAAGATTATTTAAAATTTTAACTCCTAAAATCCTCTCAGGCTTTGAAACGAACATAAACTATGTCTTTCATTTATTTCGTATTAGGCGGCTGCGCTTATTTTTACCGGGTGCAGCCGCCCATTACTTTACAGTTAGCAAACCCACCCTTTTACAGTCGCCGGAATATGAAAAGGCGACTTTATCCGACAGGGCAGCTTTAGTAGGTAGTTACTCTTCTTCTTCGGCCTTAAAAAACATGGGTAAAAGACGCGCCACCCAGCACAGTATATAAAGAGTGATCATCGTCAGTCCCATTCCGAAAATCATCATTAAAAAGCCGTACTGCCACTTTGTAAGTTCCATATTAAAGGATCTCCTTTCCTGGCCGATTGATTAAATATATCCCATTGCTGCAAGGATGGCCAGCATAATGCTGGCTGCCAGAACCGAACCAATCTGTCCTCCAGTGTTAACGCCCATCGCGTGCATGATCAGGTAGTTGTCTTCATTCTCTTCCTGTCCTACCTTATGGGAAACACGCGCCGCCATCGGGAATGCGGAAATTCCGGCCGAGCCGATCAGCGGGTTGATCTTTTCCTTGCAGAACAGGTTCATCAGTTTAGCCAGGTAAACACCGGCTATTGTGTCGCCGCTGATGGCGACTGCTCCGAGGATAAAGATCAGCAGTGTCTTGGTGGTCAGGAATATCTCACCGTTCATAGTCGCGCCGACGCTTAAACCAAGCAGCAGGGTAACGATGTTGCAGATTTCGTTTTGGGCGGCTTTGTTCAACCTGTCTACCACACCGCACTCACGAAGGAAGTTGCCCAGCATCAGGGTGCCCATCAGCGGAGCGCCCATGGGAGCAATAAGAACAGTTATAATTGTAACGGCCACGGGGAAGATAATTCTGACGGTCTGGGATATTGGTTTTTGTTCCGTATAAGACATCAGCATTGAGCGCTCTTTCTTTGTAGTGCAGAGCCTCATCAACGGAGGCTGGATTAAGGGAACCAGGGACATATACGAGTAAGCCGCTACTGAAATCGGGCCGAGTAATTGCGGCGCAAACTGAGTGGTTACGTAAATGGAAGTAGGACCATCACAGGCGCCGATTACACCAACGCAGACGGCCTCCAGCCGGTCAAACCCGAGCGCCAGGGCCAGCAACAGAGTAAGAAAGATTCCAAACTGACCCGCCCCCCCCAAAAGAAAAACCCTCGGGTTGGCAAGTAAGGGTGTAAAGTCGGTCATTGCTCCAATGCCTAAAAATATTAAACATGGAAAGACTTCATTTATTATTCCGGCGTTATAAAATTGCCTCAGCAAACCGTGAGGTTCCATCATTCCAGCTAAGGGCAAATTTGCCAGGATGCAGCCGAATCCAATGGGAACAAGCAGCAATGGCTCGAATTCGTGTTTGACACCCAGCCAGAGCAATAGTATACCAATACAGATCATTAACGCATACTGCCAGGTTAGGCCGGTAAAACCAGACAGTATACCTTGAAAAATAGTCATTACAGCGTCACTTGTCAATAGAGCCACCTCATATTTCGTGAGTATTATGAAGTACCCCTAATTTTTATATAGGGGTACTGCGGTAGATTACTGCAAGGTTATTATGTTTCTAATCTTTATCAACTAGTCGGCGTCGATTGTAAAGAGCTTGTCCCCCGCTTTTACATTCTGGCCTTCGCTGATGAAAACTTCCTTTATTGTTCCTGCTGACTTGGCAGGAATTTTGTTTTCCATCTTCATAGCTTCGATAACGGCTACGGCGTCCTTCGCTCCAACTTTTTGTCCTGCGTTAACAAGGACTTTTTTCACTATTCCCGGTAGTGGTGCAGTAACTTTCTTTTCAGCCATTATTTTCTTCCCCTTTCTAAAATTAAACGTTTTTTTATTTACTAACTATGCCAGAGTAATAAGCGTCGTATTGACTTTTACATTTTCCATTGGTGATACGTTAACTGTCTTGACAATTCCATCCTCGGGCGCAAACATCCGCACGTTCATTTTCATGGATTCCATCTTAACGATGGCATCGTTTTTTTTGACGCGATCACCTACCATTACAAATATTTCTAGAATTTTACCAGCAATTGGCGCATTTACTGGCTTACCCATTCAAACTTCCATCTTTACTACAAAAAACCTTCAAACTGGGAAAAAACTCCCTTAATAATTTATGATGCAATAATCATGCCAGACATTTAACCAGTATAGCCAGTACAATAGACTTAAATAATGACTGCAATTCTGCTCCCCTGACTGCAGTTATGCAGTCATTCTGAAATCAATCAATTGCATAGCATGTCGAAATGACCAACATTTTCTAAGGTCTTAATTATAACCGAAGATTTTCAGTTAGGTAAAGCAATGGATAACTTGCCCATACACAAAAAAGGAATTAAAATAGTTTGGTACAATATATTTAATCTTTACTTTTAATAATCAGGACCGGACACTTAGCGTGCTGCAGAACGTAATTGGAAACGCTGCCCAGGCCCGTGAGCATTCTTTCCACAGATCCACGGTTAACTGAACCCATCACTATTAAATTAAACTCTTCCTTTTCGGCATAACGGACAATAGCTTTGCCCGGGCTCTCATCAAGGATTACCGAACTTACCGTGATGCCTTTTTGTTTAATTTTGTCTTCGTATTCTTTCAGAATGTCTTCAAAATATTTGCGGCTGTCATTTTCCAGACCCTTAACCAAGTCTGAAGCAGCTACGGATGATACAAAACTAGGCATTTTTACTGAGGTCAGCAGGCAAATCTCTCCCTTGCTATATTTAGCAATCTCAACTGCTTCATCCACAGCTTTTTTAGCTTTCTCACCGTTGTCATAAGCGACAAGTATTTTCTTAAGCATAACTCACAGTCCCTTCAGAATAATTTTTAATTCAATATATTTAACGGCAATGGTATTCTAGAAATTTATACCATAAATATACTACCTTCAGCAAGCTTAAAAAACAGGCAGAAATAGATAAATCAGCTGTTAATAAAACATTATATGCCAATAAGAACAATTCTACCTTGCACAAAAAACAGCTTACGGATAAATAATTAGGACAGGGAAAAGTTATTCTCTGTCCTTTTTCATAAATTACTTTTTTATACTTGGAAATTATTTCTCTTTCTACTAATAATGCTTATTTCGCAAAAATATTGAACTGATTCTTTAATTCTATTTAAAATATAATATTTCTGTTTAAAATATTTTACTCCACTCGTTAGTTTTTAATAATCAGGACATTACACTTGGCATGCTGCAGTACGTAATTGGAAACGCTGCCAAGACCCTCGAGCAGTCTTCCTATAGATCCACGGTTACCTGAACCCATCACTATTAAATCAAATTCTTCCTTTTCCGCATAACGGACAATTGCCTTCCCCGGACTCTCATTAAGGATTACTGAACTTGCTGAAATGCCTTCTTTTTTAATATTATCTTCATACTCTTTCAGAACTTCCGTAAAGAGTTTACGGCTGTCATTTTCTAATACCTTTAGCATGTCAGGACTCGCGGCTGATATAAAACTAGGCATTTTTACTGAGGTCAGCAGGCAAATCTCTCCCTTGCTATATTT
Organism: Firmicutes bacterium UBA5766; assembly: GCA_002418775.1. Lineage (GTDB taxonomy): Bacteria > Bacillota > Desulfotomaculia > Desulfotomaculales > Nap2-2B > 46-80. The sequence continues at coordinate 2,717 of DIEU01000033.1, read as the reverse complement.
AGCAATCTCAACTGCAGTTGTTATAGCTTTTTTAGATTTTTCAGCGTTGTCAAAAGCAACCAGTATTTTTTTGTACATAACCCCCTGCCTCCTTTTTATGATTTTTATTTATATATTCAAAATTATATAGCAGATTACCTTATTAGGCAACTAATAATTCTATAAATCAAAGAATAGGTGTGTTTGAATAGAAATATATAACAATATACCATAAAATGTTATATTTTTTTCTCTTATATTTCTTACTCTTATATCCCTTAGACAGTTTTACTGCCTCTCTTACCTATATCTGAACTCACTTCCGGTCATGCGGTCCCTTATATGTCATGCATGAGGTTAAAATTCCCGAACCGCCCGACGGAGTGGCTGAGAGTTCTTTTATGTTTGATTCACCCCTTTGATTATTGCCAAACTCATCCGTGGATACGAGAATATCTCTTGCCGAGCATACGTTGCCCTCCACCCGGTATATACAATCATTTACAGTACAATGGATTGTCTGATCCCAAACCCACCGACCCCCTGTCTAAATAAATATTTCCTGGAGATAAAAAGATTATCACGCATTCGTGGCGACGCTTCAGCGGCATGTGGAACTGCTCTGAAAATAATTTTTTGTTATCTGATGGCGCTGCTTAAGCGGCATGGATGTCTACTGCTAATTTGTTTTTTCATCGAAGATATTATACACTCACTGTCAGCATGGAAGATAATGGAGTGGGCTACTTTTTGATTTCGAATCGGTCTTTTAATGCCTCCTGGAGAACTTTAGATAAACTGATGCCAGCATCAGCAGCCTTTGTATCTAACCATCCCGGCATACTAACTGTGCGGCGTACCGCACGGTTATAGCGTATTTCAGTCCTAATAAGATTCGCAAATTGATTTGACGGTGTTTTAATTGTTTTTATATTGCTAGGATGGGGGATATTGATTTTTTCTTCTAACAAGTATTCAATCCATTGCGTTAATGCGTTTTGCGCCATGTCGATAGCGTTGCTTGAAGATTTGCCTTCGCTGATACAGCCGGGCAAATCAGGGAAAGTAATCGTATAACTGCCGTCGCTATTTTGCTCGAAGACAGCTGGATAAATGTATTCCATACAGCAGACTCCTATTTTTATATTAAAATCCTTTGTTAACAGGGTTAACAGGATTTTATTTCAACCCCGCATCTTTTAGGATTTGTTTCGCTGCGTTTTCGTTTATTTCCCGGTGTCTTGGGACTTGAACGACTGTATTATATTGCGTAAATTACGTAATATAATCATGCATTTAAGAGTTTTTATTGGAATCGGCGGCAAGGAACCCCCTCTAAGTCAAAAGAAAGACATAGAAAGTCTGGGCCTAGCTGAACTTGTAAATCCATCAAGTAAAAAACACAACTCGGACTCGGTTGTCGTACCGCACGGTTGGTTTTTTAATCTAGGCAGGTATGACTGGATGGAATTACCATTATTTTTTTTGTCTAAAGGAACTGCCTTCGATTGTCGAATAAATAAAGAAAATAGGAGAAAGTGTTTTGTAAAATATTTTATTAAAAATTGATGTGATAGCTAGCTATCAAGGAGAATTTTACCACTTTTATGGCTATATCATTATTATAAGAGATATATAAGCAGTGACAAGAGCATGTCAATATATCATAATATGATTAACTGATTAATTAATTGCTTGTAATTGTAATAATACCCCTTTTTTGGGCATAGTATTAGTGGCCTGTTGTTTGCCTGTAGGGGGGTTAAGAATGACTAAAGACAAATCAAGAAAGAAGGTGCCCAAGATGCCTGGCGCAGCAAAGAAGGATACCCGTGAAGAAAAATTAGCTGCAGCTAGGGACCTATCCGAAAAAATTACAGCAAAGACAAAAGCGGCTGGAATTACACACCATGATCTTGAAAAACAAGCTTATAAGGCATTTTTAAATGTCAAAAGAAATCGTCGTTCCGGTCGTAGTTGATACTAACGTTTTAATTCCTTCTATATACAGAAGCAGCTATCTATTTAATTTTATACTATCAGGGAATCTTGTGCTCGTTTGGAATCAATTTATTTATGACGAAGCCGAAAGAATAGCAATCGATATGTGGAATTCTTATGTCAGAAGAAGGACAAGAAACAGTCTTAAGGATACCTTAAACCTTCTAAGGTTGGTTTTCGAAGTGGGATATAGTGTTCACGATATGCCTGATGATTGGCCTAATGTCTCAAATGATCGAGATGATGATTCCTTTCTGTGGGCAGCTGAAAATGGAAAAACAGAATATATAATATCACATGACAGAAGACATATGATAGCTTTAAGAAGTTTTAAGGGTATTCCTATTGGAAATCCTGCAAGTTTTTTTAGCTGGGCTATAAGTAACTACCCAATGACATAGGTCAAATCGGAATAATTAACATTGAAACAACTACCCCGTCTAAACAGGACGGGGTTTTTATATTTAAACAGTTTGCCAAACAACCTGCCGGATAATTTCCCGGCTGCCCTTCTGGCAATGCGCTTACCTACAGTACTCTTTTATACTGAATGTCATCTTATAGATGGTATGCAGAAAGAAGCTGCCAGAAAAATTAATGCTATCCTAGCCTCAAAATAACCTTCCGGCAGAAAATTAGTTGAAAATACCCCCTTAAAAAGAAAATGGCAAGGCGCTTCATTTCTAGAACCCTTGCCATTATTGTTTTCTTGTGGAGGCGGCACCCGGACTTGAACC